>NZ_JBFAHO010000038.1:0-78027 GCF_040654215.1 Nonomuraea sp. NPDC050733
CCCTCGCCGGCGGCCTGGCCGAGCAGGAGAAGCGGCTGCGCGACGCCGGGGCGCAGATCACCATGCCGCTGCGCCAGGAGCCCTGGGGCGAAGCCCTGTTCCAGGTCACCGACCCCAACGGCGTGATCGTCCAGTTCGTCGAATGGGCCGCCCCCGAACACCGCTGACCCGCCCCTACGACAAAGGCCCCGAAGGCGTGTCACCCGATCCGGCCACGGGCGAAACCCTGCTGAGCGTCACCGCGATGTGCCGGACCGCACTCGCCCCGTCACTTCCCCCTTTGAACAGGAGAAACCGTCATGCCTGTGACCTTCAACCACACCATCGTCGCTGCCAAGGACCGCCACGCCTCGGCACGGTTCTTCCGTGAGCTGTTCGAGCTCCCCGAGGCGCCTTCCTGGGGCCCGTTCACCAACGTCCTGCTGGATGGGGGAGTGCTGCTCCAGTTCGCCGAACTGCCCGGGGTCGAGGAGATCCTCATGCAGCACTACGCGTTCCTGGTCGACGACGACCTCTTCGACCGCGCCTACGCACGCCTGCACGACCAGGACATCGAGCACTGGGCCGACCCGCAGATGACCCGCCCCGGTGAAACCAACACCGAACACGGCGGACGCGGCGTCTACTTCAAGGACCCGGCCGGGCACGCCATCGAAATGATCACCAGGCCTTATCTCTGACCTCGGCCCTGCCGCGGCACAGGTCGCCACCTCCCTCCATCATGACCGGCCGCCCGCGCTCTAGCTGACCTCGTCGCCCGCCTCTCCTCAGAAAGGAACCCCCTCTTGACACCCGTCCCGATGACCGTGCACCCATTGCCCGCCCACGAGCGAGTGGTCTTCCTCAAAGCGCTGGTCAGCTCGACACAGTTTGGCGATGCCCCAGCCAGCTTTGTCCAGGCCCGCAAGCTGCGGCCGATCAGGTTCTGCGCGAGATGACCATGATGTATTCGCAGGGAGTGTTCGTTCGGTTGGCAAAGCCGTGGTCCGCGTCGGCCTGGAAGAACAGGGAGTCTCCTGTGTTCAGGGTCTCGTTGATCCCGCCGATCGCGACGGTGAGGGTGCCTTCGAGCACCACGAGTTGTTTCTCCGTACCCGGCGGATACGCGGGCAGCAGCCCGGTGGAGACCTGCGGGGGGAGGTAGTGGACGACCATCTCGGCTCCTCCCGCGCCCGGGGCCGCTGACACCATGTGCCGCTCGAAGCCGGTTTCCGGGTCACGGAAAACGGGGCGATCGTTCTTGCGCATGACAACGGCCACACCAGACGCGGCAGCAGCCGGCGCACCAATCAGATCCGAGAGCGACGCGTCGAGCGCGTGGGCGATCCTGGACGCGACGCCGATCGTCGGGCTCTTCTCGCCGCGTTCGACCTTGGACAGCATCGCCCGGCTGACCGACGACTGTGAGGACAGCTGCTCCAACGTCAGGCCCGCCTCCTCGCGGCGTCGCCGCACGTTCACGCCGAACGCGCCGGCCAGGTCGTCACCGTGCTGTAGTTCGGCCACGTTTCCGTTTTGCTCGACCACCGTGCTCCTCGATCGATGAGTACCTCGCTCGCCCACAGTGTAAGGTTTCTCCTAAAGAAGAAAGAGTCTTCTATCGAAGACGAGCGATGTGCGCGCAACACGACGGAGGTTCCATGCGTTTGATCTCGAGTGGCCAGCACCATGCCACGTTCGAATTCGGCGACCTGCAGGTGATCTCGTTGCGAGACGGGTACATCGACATGCCGCCGACACGGCTCCGCGACGAGGATGGGCGCACGCTCGATGAGCTGCCGGCCGCCGTCCCACTGGCCGGCGACAACTTGCGGCTGTCGGTCAACGCCTTCTTCGTCACCGACGGCACCCGGTCGGTTCTCATCGACACCGGCGCGTCCAACGTCTGGCACGACCCCACCATGGGATTGATCTACGACGCGCTCGACGAAGCGGGAATCGACCGCGCGCAGGTCACCGATGTGGCCATCACCCACAACCACGAAGACCACGTGAGCGGCCTGATCGCGCCGGACGGTTCAGAGGCGTTCACCAAACTCGAGCGCGTGTGGATCGGCGCGGGCGACACCTCGGTGTTCACCGGGCGGCTCGAGCCGATCCGCGACCGGGTCGTACCCGTATCGGAGAAGGACGCGATCAACGACTGGACCACCGCGATCCCGACGCCGGGCCACACACCCGGTCACACCGTCTACGACGTCAGGAGCGGCACCGGCCACCTTCTCGTCTGGGGCGACACCGTTCACGTTCCCACGCTCCAATTCGATCAGCCGAACGTGTCCTGGGAGCTTGACGGCAACCAGTGCCAGGCCCGCGCCGCGCGAGCGGCGCTCCTCGAACGACTGACCCAACCACACCACTTCGTAGCCGGCGCCCACCTCGACTCACCCGGCATCGCCCGCGTAACCGCCTCCGGCGACGGTTATGCGCTGGAATACCTCGCACCACCGATCGGCTGATCGAACCTGTCGGCTCCGGGCCGCGCTCGCGATGGCGGCCAAGGAGGGCAAGCGCGTCTGGCCCGGCTGGGCGCTCACGAACTCGACCACAAAACCCTCGCATCCGCTGCCGAGGGCAACCCCACTGACCAGCCCCCGACTCCCTGAGGAGCACGCCGTGCCACTGCCGCAGGGGGCAAGCAAGATAAGCGTCAACCCGGCAATGAGTTGATCATGCATCGGATCCGAGCTGATCACTCAGCCTGCTGAGCCGCCTTCTTGTTCGCCTTGTCCTTGTCGAGGTGGTGGTAGATGGTGGGGCGTTGCGCGTTACGTAGGCGCGTACACGGCATGCGTTACAGAGGCGACCTGCGGGAACACCAGGTTGATCTTTGTATATCGCGAACGATCGATTCCGGACAAGGCGGTTCACCGGATCCGTGCAGCACGAGCTTCAGCGGTGGTCGGGTTCGGTGCGTCAGCCGTTGGCGGCCAGGACCGCGCCGGTGATGCTGGCGAGTGTGGTTAGTGCAATGGCCGAGTAGCGGCCCTGCAGCCACCATCAACTCATTGGCTGTTCTATCTCAGCGAAAGTTAAGCGAGTCTCATCGAAGTTTGAGTGATTGCGGCTCGTGAGTCAGCCGGCCCTTCGGGTCTGCCCCTCCACTGCAGCACGGAACGCCGCACCGAACTGGTCCGGTGCTTCCAGCCACGGATGGTGCCCCGCGTTCGGGACGATGATGACCTCGCAGTTGAGGCGTGTCCCGAGACGTCGCAGGGCATCAGCGGGGCGGCTGTCGTCGGCTCCGCCGATGATCAACGCGCCGGGCGGTAGGAGCTCGCGAAGTTCGTCCACGTGTGATTCGAGCGGGTCGGCCTTCTTGGCTGCGTTGAGCTGGGCGTTCATCGTGTAGTTGATGGGCCGCAGCGTGCGGGCTGATGCCAGCGCCCATTCCCATGCCCGATCCCGGTCGGCGTGGTCAGTAGACCACGACAGCGTGAGGTATTCGATCTCCTCGGCGTCTGTACGCGATTCGCGCGCATCCAGTTCATCGAGCCTAATCTGCTGCTCGTCAGTGCGTCGTGCTCGCTGTGCTGCTCGGTCGGCTTCCCGCCATGGATCCCAAAAGGGCCCGGCAATCTGAATCAGGCCGGCCACGCGCTCGGGATGGGCCAGCAAGAAGTAGCCGGCCATATTAGTTCCGAACGAATGCCCCACCAGAACAACTCGGTCGTGCCCCCACGCATCGAGCAACAACGCCAAGTCCTCAACGTGGCGAGCGATCGTGTGCTCTCCCTCCCAAGACGATCCGCCGGTGCCGCGCTGGTCGTAGCGGTGAACCAGGCACAGGTCGTCGATGATGCCAGCGACCGGGGCCAAATAGTCGGGGACTCCTGGACCGCCGTGGAGCATAACCACGGGTAATCTCTGCGGGATCACCGAGCCCGTGGTCCAAGTGCGTAGCTGCGTACCGTCATCCAACTCGATCATGGCTGCGGTCATGGACGTGAGTGTAAGGCAGTCGGGGTCCGGGTAACGGCGTCAAAACTCATCGACATTTTCAGGCTGATGATCTTCAAATGGCGCCCGTACTGTCCTGTGTCAACGAAGGTTGAGCGTGTGCCATCGAACCTTGATCGGCGTCAGTCCAGGTCACAGCTATGCGGCTGTGCACGATCGCTCAACCTTCAGTGGCACGGCTGGGCAAGGTTCGCTGACACGGAACACGTACTAGCCGACATCTGGCTCCCGTGCTCATCGGCAGAATCAGGCTCGACTGCTGTGCTCTCAGATGCCTTCTAGCGTTGCTTCCGACGTTCTCGATAAGCCCATACTCGGCACGCGTCCGAGCACCAGAGCCGAGGCAAACCACGAGGGTCATCACGAGGCAGCACAGCATCGCATCGACCGCATCGTCGGCGCGGCGGCTGGCCGGCTCGACGGCAATCGCGAGAGCACCAGCGGGACGAAACAGGCGAGGTAAAGGAGCGGCACCTGCACCAGGAACTGACCGAGCGCTACGCCACCGTGCGGCGCTTCCTGCCCAAGCTGCTCAAGCACCTCGACTTCGATGCCGGCGCCGCCCTGGACGCGCCAGGGCAGGGGGTGCGGCCCGGTCATGAGGTGCTGGAGGCGATCGACTTCCTGCGCGCGATCGAACGCCGCCGCACCAACATCTCCCCCGAGGAGGTCTCGGCGGCCTTCCTGACCTCCGCCTGGCACCGGCGGGTCTTCCCCAAACGCGGCGAGTTCGCCGGCACCTTCGACAAGCAGGCCTACACCCTGGCCGCGGTGGAGCGGTTGCGCGAGTCGTTGCGCCGCCATGAGGTGTTCGTGCCGGGCCTGCGCAAATGGGGTGACCCCACCGCCGGGCTGCTGACCGGAGCGGCGTGGGAGAAGGAGCGCCCGAAGATCTGCGAGGAGCTGCGCCTGTCACCCGATCCCGAGCACGACGTACAGCGTTGGGCCACCACCCTGGATCAAGCCTACAAACAGCTCGCCGCGGGTCTGTCGGGCGATGAGGACGGCCAGAACGACTGGGTGCGCCTGGAGAAGGACGAGGGCGGCAAGGACCGCCTCGTCCTGACCGGCCTGGACCGCCTGGACGAGCCCGCCTCGCTGACCGCGCTGCGCGCCGACGTCGATGCCCGCATCCCCATCGTCGACCTGCCCGAGGCGCTGCTGGAAGTGCATGCCTGGACCGGCTGCCTGGACCACTTCACCCATCTGTCGGGCGACGCGCCCTCCCGAAAAGAGAACATGATCACCTCGATCGCCGCCGTCCTGGTCGCCCAGTCCATGAACGTCGGGATGCGGCCCATGGTCTCCGAAGGCGAACCGGCGCTGGCCTTGGACCGGCTGTTCTGGGTGGAGCAGAACTACCTGCGCGCGGCCACCATCACCGCCGCCAACGCCGCCCTGGTCGACCACCACACCAAGCTGGATCTGGTGCAGGCTTGGGGCAGCGGCGAATTGGCCTCCGCCGACGGACTGCGCTTCGTCGTCCCGGTGAAAACCATCAACGCCGGACCCAACACCAAATACTGGGGGAAAGGCAAGGGCGCCAAGGGCGTCACGTATTACAACTTCACCTCGGACCAATTCACCGGTTTTCACGGCATCGTCATTCCGGGTACGCCGAAGGATTGGTATTACATCCTGGAAGGATTGCTGGAACAGGAAACCTCGCTGAAACCGACCGAAATCACCTCCGACACCTCGGGGGCTTCCGAAATCGCTTTTGGCATTTTCCGGCTGCTGGGCTGGCAGTTCTCCCCCCGCCTGGCCGACGTCGGCAGCGCCACCCTGTTCCGTGCCGATCCGGCCGCCCACTACGGGCGACTGGAGGGCCTGATCCGCAGCCGGGTCAACCTCGGCCTCATCCGCGACAACTGGGATGACCTGCTGCGCGTCGCCGCGTCCCTGAGCACCGGCGCGGTCAAGGCCAGCGAGCTGTTTCGCTACTTCGTCGGCGGCGGCACGCCCACCCCGATCGGCCGCGCTCTGATGGAGCTGGGCAAGCTGGATCGCTCCACCTACCTGGCCTGCTACTTCGACGATGAACTCCTGCGCCGCCGTGTGCAAACTCAGCTCAACCGGCAAGAATCGCGCCACACCCTGGCCAGGAAAATCTTCCACGGCCAAAAAGGTGAACTCCGGCAGAATTACAAAGAAGGCCAGGAGGATCAACTAGGGACGCTGGGTTTTGAGCATTTGAATTTCCTGGGGCGCTACAACTTCGCCTTGCCGGAGATCATCCGGGACGGTGCCCTGCGCCCGCTGCGCACACCCCCGCCCAGCCAGTAACCCCTTCCGGGTCGCACCACCGCTTCACCTCGGCGTGGTGGGCTGCGCCTCGGACGGCACGAGCATCCGGCGAACCTGTTCATGGGAGACCCCGGCGTGCTTGCCGATCCGGCGCAGCCCCCACCCCTCGGCCTGCGCGTCCGCCATCGCCGCTGCCATCGCCTGCGAGGTGACTTCATCCAGCATCGCCCGCAACTCCGCCAGCCGCGCCAGCCGTATCGCAGGAGCCAGATCGGCGATCTCGCCGCAGAACCGGCCAACATCCGACCGCAGGAACGCCACACCTTCAGAATCCGCCATAACGCAAGATTGGCCTGGTCAGAGATGGTGTGTCAAATCATGTGACGCTAACCCCGGTTCATCGTTCCGCTAGTACTGGGAGGCCTTCCTGGAACACGCGGTGTCGGAGAACGTCTACGCCGGCACCGCGATGAACCGCCGCGCCACCTACATGTACGGCCCGGCCCTGCCCCGCTCACCGGAAGGCCAGATCGGGACCGGACTGGGCATGACCACCTCGACCGGGACCGTCTCCCTCATCCCGCCGAGCAAGGACATCACACACACCGGGCAGGAGGAAACGCTCGACGGGGTACGGATCATCTTCCAGCTCACCCCGGGCACCGAGGCGCCGGCGGAGATGAATTTCCTCATCCCCGACCGCCGGGCGCTGTGCATGGCCGAGAACGCCACCCGCAACCAGCACAACATCCTCACCCTGCGCGGAGCACTGGTCCGCGACACCCGCGTCTGGTCGCGCTACCTGACCGAGACGATCGCCCTGTTCGCCGGCCAGGCCGACGTCGCCTTCGCCTCACACCACTGGCCCACCTGGGGCGCCGAGAATATCGTCACCTTCCTGTCGCAGCAGCGCGACATGTACGCCTACCTGCACGACCAGACGCTGCGGATGATGAACAAGGGCATGACGGGCACCGAGATCGCCGAAGCCATGCGCATGCCGCCCGCTCTGGAACAGGCGTGGCACACGCACGGCTACTACGGCTCGGTCAGCCACAACGTCAAGGCCATCTACCAGCGCTACCTGGGCTGGTTCGACGGCAACCCGGCCCATCTGTGGGAGCATCCACCGGTCGAGCAGGCGCGCCGCTACGTCGAGTGCCTGGGCGGACGCGAGGGCATCCTCGCCTTCGCCCGCCGCTACGTCGACGACGGAGATCTGCGGTTCGCCGCCTCGCTGCTCAACCACGCCGTCTTCGCCGACGAGCACGACCATCAGGCGCGCAGCATGCTCGCCGAGGTCTACACCCGGCTCGGCCAGGGCGCCGAGAACGGCACCTGGCGCAACTTCTACCTGGTCGGCGCGCTGGAGCTGACCGGCGACGTCGTGCCCGCCAACCTCGACACCACCTCGCCGGAACTGTTCGCGGCCCTGACCGTCGAGCAGGTCTTCGACTCCGTGGCCATCCGCGTCGACGGGCCCAAGACGTGGAACGCGAGTCTGGCCATCGACTGGCGCCTGACGGATCTGGACCAGCGCCACCGCACCACGCTGTCCAACGGCGCGCTCATTCACCAGGCCGACCCGCCGCCACAGCCGGTGGGCCTGACGCTGACGCTCGCCAAACTGCAACTGCTCGGCCTGCTCGCCGGTCAGCCGGCCGACGGCATCGAGCACGAGGGCGACCTGAACATCCTGAGCCGCCTGACCGCCGTGCTGGAGGATCCGGATCCCACGTTCGCGATCGTGACGCCGTAACCCTCGGCGATGCTCGGGCCGGTGTTGAGTGGCCGGAAAAGGAGTGGACGGGATGATGCTCGGGCTTGTAGCTTGCAGTCGACCGCGACACCGCCCGAGGAGGTGAGACCCATGAACGCTGTATCGATATGGGTGCTCCCCCTTTCCGTCACGGTCGGGCGATTGACGTAGGTGTCGCCGGGAGCGCCTCACCAACAAGGCACTCCCGAAAGGCAACACCTATGCACTCCCGACAGGCCATCGATGTGATCATCGCCGGGTGCGGGCCGACCGGCGCGATGCTGGCCGCCGAGCTGCGGCTGCACGACGTTCGGGTACTCGTCCTGGAGAAGGAGACCGAGCCCAAGTCGTTCGTGCGCATAGTCGGTCTGCACATGCGCAGCCTCGAGCTGATGGCGATGCGCGGACTGCTGGATCGCGTACTCCCGCATGGAAGAAAGCGTCCGGCCGGCGGTTTCTTCGCCGCCATCAACAAACCCGCGCCCACAGGCCTGGATTCCGCGCACGCCTATCTGCTGGGCATCCCGCAGCCGGTCATCGAGCGTCTGCTCGAAGAGCATGCGATCGAACGGGGTGCGCAGGTCCGGCACGGTTGCGCGGTCGCCGGTTTCGAGCAGGACGACGAGGGTGTGACCGTCGAGCTGGCCGACGGGGAACGGCTGCGTTCGCGCTACCTCGTCGGCTGTGACGGCGGGCGCAGTACGGTGCGCAAACTGCTCGGCGTCGGCTTCCCCGGCGAGCCCTCGCGGACCGAGACGCTGATGGGCGAGATGGAAGTGGGCGTGCCGCAGGCGGAGATCGCCGCCAAGGTGGCCGAGATCCGCGAGACCCGTCAGCCATTCTGGCTCCGGCCCTTCGGCGAAGGGGCCTACAGCGTCGTGGTCCCCGCCGCGGGAGTCAGCGACCGCGCGGAACCGCCCACCCTCGACGATTTCAAACACCAGTTGCGCAGCATCGCCGGAACCGATTTCGGTGTGCACTCCCCGCGCTGGATGTCCCGCTTCGGGGATGCCACCCGGCTGGCCGAACGTTATCGGGTCGGGCGGGTGCTGCTGGCCGGCGATGCGGCGCACATCCATCCACCCACCGGCGGACAGGGCCTCAACCTGGGCGTTCAGGACGCGTTCAACCTCGGCTGGAAACTGGCCGCACAGATCCGCGGCTGGGCGCCGGAAACACTGCTGGACACCTACCAGGCCGAACGTCAACCGGTCGCCGAGGACGTGCTGGACAACACCCGCGCCCAGATGGAACTGCTGTCCCCCGAACCGGGCCCGCAGGCCGTGCGCAGGCTGCTCACCGAGCTGATGGACTTCGACGAGGTGAACCGCCATCTGATCGAGAAGATCACCGCGATCGGCGTCCGCTACGACTTCGGCGAAGGCCCCGACCTGCTCGGCCGCCGCCTGCGTGACATCGACGTGAAGCAGGGCCACCTCTACGGGCTGCTGCATCGCGGCCGCGGCCTGCTGCTGGACCGCACCGAACGCCTGACCGTCGGCGGCTGGTCAGACCGGGTCGACCATCTCGCGGATCCCACTGCGGGACTGGATGTCCCGGGCGTCCTGCTACGCCCCGACGGCCACGTCGCCTGGATCGGCGACGATCAGCAGGACCTGGACGACCACCTCTCCCGCTGGTTCGGCAAGCCCGCCGACTGATTTCACCGGAGCAACCGAAAAGAAGCCGTCAGGACGTGGCCGCCAACCCGGTCTCAGGGGTTCTGGAAGGTCACTTCGGGGTTGGCGGTGGACGGGCCGTCCAGCAGTTGCTGGCGTTCGCCGCCTAGGTGCTGGTCGAAGAAGGCGCCCACGTACGCCGTGGTGATCTCGCCCGACCGCTTGCCCGACAGCGGCACGGCAGGGTCGGTGAGCCCGGCCTGTGCGCCCAGGATGGGCAGGTCGATGAAGGTGAAGTGGCCGGAGCCGGCCACGGTCAGCCAGCGCTTCCAGCCGTCCAGACGTCGCCAGTCCCGCGGCCAGGTCGTGTCCTTGGAGTCGGGCGTGTGCTGGGCCTTGGTGCCGAGCATGAGGAACGGCCGCTTGCCGAGGCCGGAGACCGGGACCGGGGCGAAGAACGAGCCGTCCATGTTCACCCCGGCGCGCACGCGCCGGTCGGTGGCCATGACGCTCGCCGCGGCGTTGCCGCCGAGCGAGTGGCCCGCGGCGCCGACGCGGCGCGGGTCGATCATCTGCCCGTGCTTCCAGGCGGGTGCGGACCGTGCGGGGCGGGTCAGCCGGTCGATGACGAAGGACAGATCGGCTGCCCGGTTGACCGCGGCCTTGGCCATCAGTTTCTTCTCCGCCTCGTCGGAGCCGGCGTTCTCCACCGTCTCACAGGCGATGCAGGTCAGGGTGCGGCCGCCGGGAAAGGTCGTGCCGAACGACTCGTAGGCGTGATCCACGACAGCGACGACATAGCCCTTGGAGGCGAGGTCCTCGGCGAGCGTGGTCAGGGTGGCACGGTTGAGGCTGAATCCCGGGGAGAGCACCACCAGGGGGTGCCTGCCGCCGATGGGGCGGGCGCCCAGGTGGGCGTTCGTGCCGGCACCGGCGAGTTGCTCGGCCTTGAGGACGGTGTCGAGTCTCTGCCCTTTGAGGAGGAGACGAGCCTCGTCGACGGTCATGTACGGCGCGGCGCTCCCGCCGGTGCGCGCCGGGAAGTACACCGACACCATCAACTCGCGTGCGGCTGTGGGCACCCACGGGTCGCGACGGTCGACGTCGACGAGATGGAGGGTGTCGCGCCCGACTTCGTACCGGCCCGTGGGGCGAGGGATCGCGAAGCGCACGTCGGAGGTGCCCGCAGAGATGCCTGTGGAGGAGGCGGCGGCGGGTGATGACGTCGCGGCGGCCACCCCGGCCGACATCGACAGGGCCAGTGTCGAGGCGAGGAGGAGGGCTGCGGGGGTGCGTCGAGTTCTGATCATGTGGAGCACTGTAGGAATGACGGCGCCATGCCCAACATGCCCGAAAGGCCAGCCCGCGCCCTTACTTTCGTCAGGGGTCAGGAGGGCTGCCGCAGCGTCCGCCGGGCACCCGCGGCGTGGCCCCAGCCGTCGTCCTCGATCAGCGCGCGCAGCATGACCCGCCAAGCTCGGTCGAGCGGCCCGCCGTGATCACCGGTTTGCCTGACCCTTCTCGGCGGTTGCTGACGGACAAGGGGTGGCCCGGCCATGTGGCCCGGGCCACCCCTTGGGGCATGCAGCTGTCAGGCGGGCTGTGCGGCGGGCGCAGGGGCGGTGGCCTTGTGAGCCTTACCGGTCTCCCGGAGGGTCAGCAGGCCGGTGATCGCGATCAGCGCCGAGGTCAGGCCGTGGATGCCGAACGCGGCGGCGAGGGGGCCGTGGTGGGCCAAGACGTTGATCATGTCGCCGAACGGGGCGACGGCCTCCATCAGCAGGACCCAGCCCACGGCGCGGCGGTGGCCCGTCAGCATCAGGATGCCGATGACCAGGCCCATCGAGAATTCGCGGGTGCCCTTCATGATGAGGAAGCCGTCGCCGTTGCCGGCGGGCCAGGTCGGCAGGCCAACGCCTTGAGTGGACGCCTCCGGGGCCAGGATGAAGGACAACCCGAGGTAGAGGACGAACAGGGCGCAGACGGTGGCCAGGACGGTGTTGACGTTCTTCAGCGACATGGTTCTTCTCCTTTGACGTTCAGCCTGGGGTGGGGCAGGGGTTCAGCGGCGGATGCGGCGGGCATGGCGGGGGCCGTCGATGCCGTGCCGGATGACGCGGACCGGCGCGGGTGGGGGGCAAGATCGCCTTACTCGGTCTCTGACCGCGCCGGCCTGCCGGTTCCTCTTCGCCGATGCCGGTTCTGCCGCGATCGCACCACCACCAGTGAAGCCGTGAGCCGTGTCATACGTTGATCTGCTCGAATATGTGCGGGTACGACACGATGTCGTCGCTGAACTCGGCCGCCATGCGCTGGAACTCCGGGCTGCCGAACGCCGTGGCGAGCGCCTCGGTCGACTCCCAGACCGCGACGTTCATCAGAAGCTGGCTGTCCGCCGTTCCCTTGTGCATCTGCAGGGAGACGAATCCCGGCTGAGCCTTCATGAACTCCGCCTGTCTCCGAAAGAGGGCCAGGAACGCTTCAGTCCTCTCCTTCGGGACGACGAAGGTGTTGGCCAGGACGATGGGTCCGGTCTTCTCCTTGAACTGGGCGAACATCGGCGTATTCGGGTCGAGACTCTGCAGCTTGGCCATTTTCGGTACTTCCTCTCGCTGTCGGTTGCCCCGCGGCACTGAGGCCGGCCACCGCCGTACTGGGTCCGGCGACGCTCACGACGCTCGCTGTCTTATGGCTGGAGGGGATCTGACGGTCACTCAAGGGCATCGCTGGTGACACCAAGGCCTCCAGCGACTGCGCTCTGGTCAACGCTTGTTGGTCAACGCTGTTGGCAAACGTAGAGCCGCAGCTCTGGACTGTCAACACCTGTTGGTCTACGTTGTTGGCATGACCGGCACCACGGAGGACCAGCAGCCCGCACGGCGTTCCGACGTCACCCGCGCCACGATCCTCGACGCGGCCCGCGAGCGGTTCGTGGCGGACGGCTACGAGAAGGCGACCATCCGGGCCATCGCGCGCGACGCGAAGATCGACCCGTCGATGGTGATGCGCTACTACGGCAACAAGGCGGGCCTGTTCGCGGCGGCCGTCGCGATCGATCCCGGATTGCCGGGCCTGTCCCTCGAACCGCGCGAGGAGATCGGCCGTACGCTGGTGCGCCACTTCCTCACCCTGTGGGAGGAGAACGCGGAGCTCACCGCGCTGATGCGGGTCGGCGCCACCGACCCGGCCGCCGCCGATCGCATGCAGAGCGTGCTGCGCGAGCAGATGATCCCGCTGGCCCGCCGGCTGGGCCACGAGCCGGAGCAGGCGCAGGCGCGGGCTGCACTGTGCGTCTCGACCGTGCTGGGGCTCGCGCTGACGCGCTACGTGCTGCGGTTCCCGGCGAGCGTGGCGCTCGGCCGCGAGGAGATCGTGGACTGGCTCGGACCCACGGTCCAGCGGTATCTCACCGCACCCACGCCCTGAAGAACGCGTCCAGGCACCCACCGCGACCTCAGTCACGGCCGATGCCCTCGAAGGGAAGCCCGAAAGGATCAGGCCTGCTTCTGCGGCTTGCGGGACTTGCCGCCGAGCATCATGAGGCCGGCGGGCACGCAGCCGGAGGTCCACACGGTGTTCGTCTTCATGCTCTTGCACGCCGCACGGACATGGAACGCCCCGGTCTGATCGCTGCGCAGGGTCCTGCCCGCCAGCCGCTTCCCGTGCGGGATGCCGACGATCTTCGTCTTCTTCCGCAGCTCCATCCGCCACCGGCCGTTCCTGCTGGCCTTGCAGTGCGCCCGGACAGTGCCGTACATACGCCACTTGCCGCCCTCGTACCTCCCCCAGGGGCGCAGCAGCGTCAGGCAGCGCTTGGACGAGGTGGTCGCCACCGCCGTGGCGGGGGCCGTGCGGGCCGTCGCCCAGCTGACACGGTCCCCACGCAGGCGGTGACGTGCCGGCAGATGTCCGATAAGTGGCCGGTCGGTGTCCTGGCCTGATCGTCTGCCGGGGTGGAGGATGAAGGCCACTGCGTGATCCCCCCGAGGCGGTGACGACGATGACGACACAGACGTCCCCGAGTATCGGCCGGGTGCTGCGGCACTGGCCGGTTCTGGCCGGGCTCGGCGTCGCCGTGCTCATGAGCCTGGACATGGCGACGGGCCTCGAACTGTCGAAGGTGCTGGCCGCCTCGGCGGTGGTGTACCTGGGAGCGGCCGCGTTGGGCAGACCCGGCTCCGCCTGGCCCGTGTTCTTCCTGACCGTCGCCGTCATCATGGCCGCGAACCTCGTCGATGACGACTTCGAACCGACCTGGGCGGTGCTGGGCCTGGGTGTCCTGCTGGGCGGCTACGGTCTCCTGCGCGGGGCGCGTCCCGAGCCCGCAGGGCTGCCGCCGCAGCTGGTCGCCCTGCTCGGTTTCGGCGCCGCGGCCACGGTCGCCCTGTTCGTCGACCCGACGGCCGGCAGCTACCTGGTGGCGCTGGGCCTGCTCGGCCACGCCGCATGGGACGTCCATCACTACCGGGCGAACAGGGTGGTGGCCCGTTCGCTCGCCGAGTTCTGTCTGGTGCTCGACACTGCCCTGGCCGTGGCGATCATCGTGCTGACGGCAACGGCCTGACCCGGGAGGAACGACAACCGATGAGTGTTCTCAAGGACCGGGTGGCACTGGTCACCGGCAGCTCCCGAGGGCTCGGCGCGGCCATCGCGACCACGTTCGCACGAGCCGGCGCCCGTGTCGCGTTGCACGGCCGGGACGAGGCCGCGCTCGCCGCGGTCCAGGCTCACATCGGCGACCTCGGCGGGGAGGCCACCAGCGTGACCGGGGACGTCACCGTCGCCGCCGACCTCGCCCGCATCCGCGAGCAGATCCTCGACCGGTACGGTCCGGTCGACGTGCTGGTCGCCAACGCCGGCAGCTCGGACAGCCGCCCGACCCCCATCGAGGACATCACGGAGGAGAGCTGGCGGGCCGACATCGACCGGAACCTGACCGGCACCTTCCTGACCGTCAAGTGTTTCCTGGCCGACATGAAGCAGCGCCGGAGCGGCAACATCATCACCTTGTCGTCGGCGGCCGGGCGCAAGCCGAGCGAACGGACGATCGTCGCGTACGCCGCGGCGAAGGCCGGTGTGCAGATCTTCACCCAGGATCTGGCCGCCCAGGTGGGCCCGTTCGGCATCCGCGCCAACTGCATCGCCCCGGAGACGATCCTCACCGAGACGAACGAGCGGTGGATCCCGGCCGACGTCCAGCGCTCGCTGACCGAGTCACACCCGCTGCGGCGGCTCGGCACGCCCGAAGACGTCGCCCGGGCCGCGCTGTTCCTCGCCTCCGACGACTCGAGCTGGATCACCGGCGTCATCGTCGACATCGCCGGTGGCGCGGTGCTGGTGTGACTCGTTGTGCGCCGTCGCCCATGGTCACCGCGTACGCCGGGCGAGCAGGGCCAGCAGGCCGATCATGACGAGTCCGAGCACGGCCAGTGACACGCGGTCGGTGGCGTTCTCGCCGTTGGCGATCACCCCGAACACGGTGTGCGCCACGAGCGCCCCACCGGCCAGCGCGAGGCTGTGCCGGTCGCCCCAGCCGCCGGGCGCCGACCACCGGCGCAGCAGCACCCCTGCCACCACCGCCAGGAGCGCCGCCGCCACCATCGGGACCACCACCCGGCCACCTTCGGTGAAAGCCGGGTGCCGGGCGCCGCCGAAGGGGAACAGCAGCGCGAGATATCCGAACGCCACCACCCCGGCCAGGCACGCGACGACCGGTGGCGCGGGAACCGTCCGGAGCGCGGCGGCCGGCGGGACCGGCGGGCGGGGCACGAACCGCAGCGCGAGCATCGCGAGCACCGCGATGGCCAGCCCGAACGCCGCCAGCATCGCAGGCGGCGCCTGGTAGCCGGGGTCGATGAAGGCCGTCGTCCACCGCAGCAGCAGGGCGCCCAGCACGAACACCACCCCCGCCACGACCAGCCCCGTCCGCCCCAGACAGGGCCGATGGCGAAGCTCCGGGACGACGAGATCCACCAGCAGGATGGGCAGCGCCACGCTGAAGACCGCGTGGTAGGGGATGTTCAGCTCGGTGTAGGCGCTGTTGAGGCCGAGGATCCTGGGCGCCCAGCCGGCCACGCCGTAGATGGTCGGGCTGGTGAGCGCCTGCAGCGCCAGCCCTTCCTCCACGATCCCGTACGCCGCCCCGAGCAGCAGGATGGCGGGCCAGCCCCGGCCGGTACGGCGTACCAGCTCGCGGATCACTACGGTGCCGGCGCCGTAGATCGGCGTCCACAGCAGCAGCAGCCACGCCTGGCGGAGGGGCGGATTGCCGAGCGTGAGCTCGGCGACGACCGGGGTGAGCCCGGCCAGCAGAAGCGCGGCCCACCGGCCGCGTGCTCGTGAGGTGGCCATGCGCCCACGGTCTCTCGCGGCGGGCGTGGCGCGCTGCTGCCGCCGGGCCGGTCCGTGGCCTCTTCGGTCGCTTCCGGGTGGTGACTTCGGTTGCCATGGCGGGGCGGCGATGGTGACTTCGGTTGCTTACCGAGCGGAAGGCCGGCGGATACGATCGGCGGTTGTGTTCGCAGGACAGGGCCCGGGGACGGGTGGGCGGCCGGGTTCGGGGCGGTCGCGGCGTGACTGGGCGGTCGGGGCCGGCGGCATCATGCCGGCCGTGGCCGGGGCCGGCGCGGTGGTCTGGGGGGACCTGACCCCGGGGACGCCCGGCTGGTACCTGTGGGCCGACGTGGCCGGCGGGGCGCTGGCGTGCGCGGGGCTGTGGTGGTGCCGCCGGTGGCCGGTGGCCGCCTCGCTGGCCGTCATCGCGCTGTCCGTCCCGGCCGCGGCCGCGTCGGTGGCCGCGGGGATCGCCGCGCTCGTCGCGGCGCTGTACCGGCGGCCGCCCGCGGCCGTCGCGGTGGGGATGGCGTGGGTGGCGGCGACGCTGGTCAGATTCGCCTGGCGGCCGCCCGGATTGGCGCCGTACCCGGTGTGGGCGCTGGTCGGCGTACTGTTCGGCGGGGCGATCACCGGCTGGGGCATCCTGGCCAGGACCCGGCGGGAGCTGCTGGCGTCACTGGCGGAACGGGCCCGCCGCGCCGAGGCCGACCAGCGGCTGCGCGCGCAGGAGGCCCGCCGCGCCGAACGCCTCGGCATCGCCCGCGAGATGCACGACGTGCTCGCCCACCGGCTGTCGCTGCTGGCGGTGCACGCCGGTGCGCTGGAGTTCAACGCCGCCGCCAGGCCGGACGAGGTCGCCGAGGCGGCCGGGGTGATCCGGAGCAGCGCGCACCACGCCCTGCAGGAGTTGCGCGCGGTCATCTCCGTGCTGCGCCAGAGCCCGTCGGCCGAGCTCCCGCTGACCGGGCTCGCGTCGCTGGTGGAGGAGTCGCGGCGGGCCGGGATGCGGATCGAGCTGCACGAGCACGACGTACGCTTCGCCGACCTGCCGGAGACGATCCGGCGCACCGCGTACCGCGTCGTGCAGGAGGGGGTGACCAACGCGCGCAAGCACGCGCCCGGCCGGCCCGTCACCGTCGAGGTTTCCGGCGCGGCCGGCGGCGAGCTGAGCGTCGAGGTGCGCAACCCGCCGCCCGCCGGGCGGGAGGCGACGGGGCTGGCCACGACCGGGGCCGGAGCCGGGCTGGCCGGGCTGGAGGAACGGGTCTCGCTGGCGGGCGGCCGCCTGGAGCGGGAACGCACCGACGGCGGTGGGTTCCGGCTGGCGGCACGGCTACCATGGCCACGTGAGCGGCCCCATGAGTGAGCCGGTGAGCGGGTCCGCGGATGCGCCCGCGGGTGAGGGTGCGGGTGCGGCCCTCGGCGGGCCCGGGAGTGCGTCGGCCGCGATCCGCGTGCTCATCGTCGACGACGACGCGCTCGTCCGCGCCGGGCTGACGCTGATGCTCAGGGGCGCGCCCGCCCTCCAGGTGGTGGGCGCGGTGGCCGACGGCGCGCACGTCCAGGCCGCGGTCGGCGAGCACTCCCCCGACGTGGTACTGATGGACATCCGGATGGCCGGCGTCGACGGCATCGACGCGACCCGCCGGCTGCGCGCCCGCCAGGACGCGCCGGAGGTCATCATCCTGACCACGTTCGACGCCGACGAGCACGTTTTCCGGGCGCTGCGCGCGGGAGCCAGCGGGTTCCTGCTGAAGGACACGCCGCCCGAGGGGATCGTCGAGGCGATCCGGCGCGTCGCCGCCGGCGAGCCCAGCCTGTCGCCGAGCGTCACCCGGCGGCTGATCGCCCACCTGCTGCCGGAGGAGGACGACCGGCGGCGGGCCGACGCCCGGCGGGTGCTGTCGGCACTCAGCGACCGTGAGCGGGAGGTGGCGCTCGCGGTCGGGCAGGGCAAGGCCAACGCCGTCATCGCCGGCGAGCTGCACATGAGCGTGGGCACGGTCAAGGGCTACATCTCCCGCATCCTCACCAAGGCGGGCCTGGACAACCGCGTCCAACTGGCCCTGGTCGTCCACGACGCCTCATAGGGCCAAGGACTCCCGCCCGAGGAGCTACCTCAGCCGGCCCGGGTCGGCTGAGGTCACGGCCGTCCTCGCGTCCAGCTCCCAGCCTTTCGCGTACGCTGCGGCGAACTCTTCCCTGCCCAGCGCGGCCTGACCACGGCGGGTGAGCTCGCGGACCCACGGATCGGTGTGGTCGTGCGCGCCCCGCAGCCGGGCGGCGGCCCCGAGCAGCACGGCCGCCTCGCGCTGCCGCCCGCGCGTTTCGGCGAGCGCGGCCACGTTCACCGTCACCAGCGACAGGATCGGCAGCTCCCGGGTTGCCAGTGCGGCCGCGTACGTCTCCCGCAGCGCCCTGTCGGCGCCGGTCAGGTCGCCCCGCGCCAGGCAGAGCGCGGCCCGTGCGCTGCCGACCAGCGTCCGGGCGTGATCGGCGGAGAACGCGGTGTCGCCGGGCAGCCCCCGTTCGGCGTCGTCGAGCAGGTCGGCCGCCCTGTCCAGGTCGCCCAGCCGCACCCGGAGGTCGGCCTCCTGTGTGTCGACCAGGACGAGCATCTCCGCCGAGGACGCGCGCAGCGCCCGCTCCCGGGCGGAGTCGATCATCGCCATCGCCCGGTCGGTGTCGCCGCGCCGGATGTGCACGTCGATCCAGCGCAGGTCGCTGTAGAGCTGGTCGCCGAGGCTGGGCGAGCCGAACTCACCGGCCAGCGTGCGGGCCTCGCGCAGGTCGGCCAGCGCGCCGTCGAGGTCGTCGTATCGCCGCAGCCGGGCGCGCATCGGCAGCATGGCGGCCTCGCCCCAGCGGTCGCCGACCTGCCGGAAGCAGGCCAGGGCAGCCTTCACGTGACCACGCATCCGGTCGAGCGCGCCCGCGTTCCCCGCGATCTCGGCCTGGAACATGTGGGCCAGCCCGGACAGCCACACGTCGTCGCCGTCGGCCAGCCGCTGGAAGATCGCGAGCGCGGCCTCCTGCCCCAGCAGGAAGAGCAGGATCGGGCCGAACACGCGGTAATGGCTCGGCAGCTCCGGATGCGCGAGCAGCCGGTCGGCCAGTTCGCGCATCTCCGTCCGGTCGTCCGCGGCGTGCCCGACGGTGATCCCCGACAGGAAATCCGCGCGGTTGAGCAGGTAGGCGGCTCGGGCGCAGTCGCGTTGGGGCGTGGGCCCGCCGCCGGGCACCGCCAGGGCCTCCCCCAGCCAGTAGGCGGCGTCGGGGTGACGGCCGGACATCTGCCAGTACCAGGTCAGGGCGAGGGCGAGGGTGGTCGCGCCGCGGGAGTCGTGGGTGGCGCACAGGTGGCGCAGGGCGGCGAGGGAGTTGTCGTACTCGGCGCTGATGACCTTCATGGCCGTCAGCTGACGGGGGCCGCGCAGTTGAGGGTCGTGGCGGGCCATCAGCTCGGTGAAGTGGGCGGCGGCCAAGTCGCGGGCCGTGCGGAGGTCGCCGGTGTCGATCAGGCGGTCGGCACCGTACTCGCGGATGCTTTCGAGCATGCGGTAGCGGCCGGTGTCGGGCGCGAGCTGCAGCAGTGACCGGTCGACGAGGGCGGCGAGCAGTTCGGGGACTGCGGCGGTGGGCACGGTGGTGCCGGCGCAGACGGCGGTGGCCGAGGCGGGTGTGACGCCGCCGGGCAGGATGGAGATCCGTTCCGCCAGGACGCGTTCGTGCTCGCTCAGCAGCTCCCAGCTCCAGGCGATGACCGCGCGCAGGGTGCGGTGCCGGGGTGGTGCGGTACGGCTGCCGGTGGACAGCAGCCGGAACCGGTCGGAGAGCCCGTCGGCCAGGTCGGGCAGCGACAGCGTCCGCAGCCGGGCGGCTGCCAGCTCGAGGGCCAGCGGCATGCCGTCCAGGCCGTGCACCACGCGCACTATGTCGGGCAGCGTGGTCTCGTCGACGTCGAACCCGGGTCGCACGGCGGCGGCCCGCTCGGTGAACAGCCGCACCGAGGCCGCTCCCCGGGCCTGTTCGACGCTGTCGTCCGGGTCAGGCAGCGCGAGCGGGGCCAGCGGCACGAGCGTCTCGCCGTCGACCGCGAGAGGCTCGCGGCTGGTGGCGAGCACGCGCAGCCCGGGGCTACGGGGCAGCAGTGCCGCGACCAGGTGGGCCACGGCGTCGATCAGGTGCTCGCAGTTGTCGACCAGCAGCAGGCTCTCCCGGCCGCCGAGCGCGCCGACAAGGACGTCCAGCTCGTCACCCTCGACTCGCTTGCGGGCGTCGAGCATGGCGCCGCCGCGCAGCCCGATCCCGGCGAGCACGGCCGCGGCGATCTTCGCCGGCTCGGTGACAGGGGCGAGGTCGATGAGCCAGGCGCCGTCGCGGTATTCGTGGCGGTGGCGACGAGCGGCCTCCAGCGCGAGCCGACTCTTCCCGGCGCCGCCGGGGCCGAGGACGGTGACCAGTCGCCTGGTGGTGAGCAGGGTGGCGATGCGGCTGAGGTCTTCGTCGCGGCCGATGAAGCTGGTCAGCGGCGCGGGCAGGTTGGCCGGCCGGATCTGGCCGGGATCGGTGGCCGCCTGCCACCCGGCATCCCGCCCGGTCACCGCCGCGGCGCTCTGGCCGGGCCGCAGCAGGCGCTGGTGGCGTTCCCGCAGGACGGTGCCCGGGTCGGCGCCGAGGACATCGGCCAGGCGCTGCCGGACCCGCTCGTAGACGGCCAGCGCCTCGGCCTGACGCCCCTGGGCGGCGAGCGCGTCCATCAGCAGCGCCGCCGCCCCCTCGTGGAGCGGCTGCTCGGCCAGCAACCCGGTCAACCGGGCAGCGGCCACCTCGGCCCGCCCCAGGGACAACTCGGCGGCGGCGAGGTCGGCGACCGCCTCGATCGACACATGTACCAGCCGTGTCGCGACCGTGGGCGCGACCGCGGCGATGACCGCGGGTTCGGCGCCAGGACGGTCGCCCCACAACGCCACGGCCTCGGCAAGCGCAGCGACCGCGGCCTGCGGGTCACCTGCCCTCAGCCTCTCGCGACCGGCAGCGGTGAGCCGCTCGAAGCGCGGCGCGTCCACGTCGGCCGCGTCCACCGCCAGCCGGTAGCCCCCCACGACCCGCGCGACCACGCCACCGGCCGTTCCGGCCGCTCCGGCCGCTCCGGCCGCTCCGGCCGCTCCGGCCGAGGCGAGAGCACGGCGCAGCCGGGAGACGAGGGTCTGCAGGGCGTGGGCAGGGCCGGACGGCGGCTCCTCGGCCCAGATCGCGTCGACCAGCACGCCCGGCTCGACCGCGCGGCCACCGGCGAGCGCCAGCCGTACGAGCAGGCCCTGTAACCGCGCGCCCGCAACGGGCAGAACGGCGTCACCGCGAGACACCTGGAACGCGCCGAGCAGCCTGACGCGAAGCCCGTGCATCCCCGTCCATTCCCCGATCTTCGCGCGCTCCCCCGCAAGGCCCCAAATCGGGGCGGCCGTGTCAGCGGTGCGTATGCCCTGTGTGTGCCCTGTGTGTGCCCCGCGTGAGCGACCCGCCTCAGTCTTCACAGGCATGACCCCGCGACGCGCTCGGGCGCCGGAGGACGTCCGTCGCCGCCGGCGGTCCCGAGACGTTCGAGCACGTCGCCACCCGCTGGTTCGTCAACCCGACGATTTCAAGGAGAACATCATGAAGACCCCAGTCACGATCATCGGCGCCGGCCTCGGCGGGCTCGTCCTGGCCCGCGTCCTCCACGTGCACGGCATCCCGAGCACGATCTTCGAGGCCGAGGCCTCGCCCACGGCACGCGCCCAGGGTGGCATGCTCGACATCCACGACTACAACGGGCAGCTCGCGCTCGAGGCGGCCGGCCTGATGGACGAGTTCCGAGCCGTCATCCTGGAGGGCCGCCAGGCGATGCGTCTGCTCGACAAGGACGGCGACGTCATGTTCGAGAAGGGCGACGACGGTACCGGCGGACGTCCCGAAGTGCAGCGCGGCGACCTGCGGCGGATCCTGCTCGAATCGCTGCCGGCGGGTACCGTCCGGTGGGGCCGCAAGGTCAGCGGCGTGCGCGCGCTCGGCGGCGGCCGGCACGAGGTGACCTTCGCCGACGGCTCCACGGCCGAGACGAGCCTGCTGGTCGGCGCGGACGGTACCTGGTCCCGGGTCCGTCCGCTGCTGTCCGACGCCATCCCCGAGTACACCGGCGAGTCGTACGTCGAGACCTACCTGTACGACGCGCAGACCCGCCACCAGTCGGCCGCGAGGGCGGTCGGCGACGGCTCGATGTTCGCGTCCGCGCCCGGCAACGCCATCGTCGCTCACCGCGAGCGCGGCGACACCCTGCATGCGTACGTGTCTCTCACCCGGTCGCTGGAGTGGTTCGACGCCATCGACTTCTCCGATCAAGCCGCAGCCGCCGCCCGGGTCGTGCAGGAGTTCGAGGGCTGGGCGCCGGAGCTCACCGCGCTGATCACGGACGCCGACAGCGGGCCGCTCCTGCGCCCGCTCTTCGCCCTGCCGGTCGGGCACCGGTGGGACCGTGTGCCGGGTGTGACCCTGGTCGGCGACGCCGCGCACCTCATGCCTCCGAACGGCGAGGGCGCCAACCTGGCCATGCTCGACGGCGCGGAGCTGGGCAAGGCGATCGCCGCGCACCTCGAGGACGTCGAGGCCGCACTCGACGAGTACGAGCAAGCCATGTTCCCGCGCACGGGCGAGATTCCCCAGGGTGACGAGCTCGTTGCGAGCCTCTTCGGTGACAATCCGCCCGAAAGTCTGCTCGCTCTGCTCGCCGAAGAGGGACTGACTACCTCGTAGTACTTTGTCAGGTTTTGCTGAGCGGTAACGCTGGGAGACGTGCGGGCGGGCCGATGGCGTCGCCGGCGTGCATCGGCTCGCCCCAGCCATGGACGCGCACCGCTCGGTGGCTGCTGATGCATCGCCGATTGAAAGTTCACCACGCCAGGAGCGGCATTTCTCCGGAAAAGTCTACACCGAGGCTTCAACGATACCGTTGAAGGCATGGATATCAAGGACACGGCCCTGCCGCTCGACGGCGCGGGCGTCTCGGCGTTCCTCCGGTCGCTGCCCGCCAAGCCCCTGCTGCTCGGCCTGGGCGAGGCCAGGCACTTCGTGGACGAGCTGGGCGAGCTGCGCAACGACATCTTCCGGCATCTGGTCGAGCACGAGGGCTACCGGTCGTTCGCCATCGAGAGCGACTGTCTCAAGGGCCTGGTGGTGGACGACTACGTCACGACGGGCGCGGGCACGCTCGATGACGTCATGGAACGCGGCTTCAGCCACGGCTTCGGCGCCTCACCGGCCAACCGCGACCTCGTACGCTGGATGCGCGCGTACAACGAGGAGCATGACGACAAGCTCCGCTTCTACGGGTTCGACGGCCCTCTGGAGTATTGGGCGGCGAGCCCGCGCCAGGCGCTCACCGCCCTCTACGCCCTCCTCGACGGCCCGCTCCCCCGCACCGTGGTGACCAGGGAAACCCTCGACACGCTGCTGGGCCCGGACGAGCCGTGGGAGAACGAGGCCACGGCCATGGATCCGTCCCAGTCGATCGGCCGGTCCGCCGACGCCCAGCGGCTACGGCTGATCGCCGACGACCTGGTGGCACTGCTCGACACGCAGGCGCCGCAGCTGAGCCCGCAGGACAGGGAGCGGGCGGCACTGTACGGGCGCACCGCCACCGGCCTGCTCCGCTACCACCACTGGATGGCCGACGCGTCCCCGGAACGGTGGACCCGGCTGTCGGCCCTGCGGGACGCGATGATGGCCGCAAACCTGCGTGCCGTCGCCGAGCACGGCCCGGCCCTGGTCTTCTCCGCCAACCTCCACCTGCAGCGCAACAAGACCCTCATGCGCTTCGGCGACCAGGTGCTGGAGTGGTGGAGCGCGGGGGCGATCACCGGGACGCACCTGGGCGACCGGTACGCCTTCCTGGCCTCCGCCTTCGGCACGGCCGGCGACGACACCCCGCCCCCGGACACCGTCGAGGGCATCCTGTCCACGCTCCCGTGGGACCACTGTCTCGTCGACGCCCGCCGCCTGGCCGAGGCCATCACGAAGCCCGCTCCGCGCGTCTCCCAGGATTTCGCCTATTTCCCGCTGGACCCGGCCCAGCTCAACCTGATCGACGGCATCGTCTTCCTCAAGCGGGCTGTCCGGCTGGGGCGGCTGGGTTGAGCTGAGCGCGGGGCGGCAGCGGAACGGCCACGCCGCACCCGCCCGCAGCAGGCCGGGCTCGCATCTACAGCGTGTTCACCTACGAGGCCGTCTTCCCCGCGGAGAGCGCCGACTTCTACCACCCGTTCCTCGTCGGGATCGAGGAGTGCGTCGAGGAGGCGGGCTGCGACCTGCTGCTGTTCACCAGCGCCAAGGCGCAGCAGGGCGAGCGGCGGCGGATCTTCAGCGCGGAGAGCCGGATCCTCGGAGCGGGGGCGAGCCCGATGCTCACCTGGACGTTGGCGACCAACCTGGGCGAGAACGAGCCGCTCATCCGAGACTTCCTGGGCCACGCCAGTCAACCCTGACGCTCTCGTGACGCCCCGCGATCCGGCCTGCCGCGTCGTAGGCGGTCACGGTGACAGGAGGGATGTCGACATAACGCACTGGTCCACCGCTGTTCCTGCTCTTGCGGGAGACGGTCTTGGCCGGCGTCCTGGCGATGAAGAAGCCGTTGCTCACGATGGCGTCCGTACGCCCGGAGGACCATCCGATCGTCACCCGCCGCACGTCGGGAGCGACTCGGCCAGCGACTATGCGCACGTAGTTGTCGTGGGGCGGCGGGTTCTTCCGGTACCAATAATGCACCAAATAGATGTCCACGCTCAGCTTGCCAGGGAACCCGGCCACGTCCCCCGGAGCCTTGTTGCCCCAGTAGGTGAAGACCGGGGGCTCGGGCAACTCTTTGGTCGGCGTGCACAGAACGAAGCCCTTGGCGCTGCCCACCAGAGCGCTGGAGCCGTTCTTGTCCCGGTATTCCGCCAAGACACGGAAATCCCGCACCGTGCCGTGCGCCGGGTCGCGCGAGTCGGGGTTGACGTTGACGGACGGCCCGCCGGCGGGCATACAGTCATGCACCAGCCGGAGCTGATCGGGGGTGTTCGGCGGCAGCTCGCGGACAGGCGGCTCGGCGACCTTCGCGGTCATCTGCGCCCCGTCAAGAGGAAAGACGAAGCCGAGCCCGGCGGCCAGCGTGGCGATGGCGGTGAGGGACCACGACAGGCGGCGGCGCGCCGATCGGGCGGTCGCGCGGGCGGCGTAGGCCGAGGCGTTCACCGGGAGGGCCTCGCCGGCCATGCGGCGCAACTCCTCGGCGATAGTGCGCTCGTTGACGGTCGTCATGTCAGGCCTCCAGGGTGACGGGTTCGCCGACCAGCTCGCGGAGCCGGGTGATCGCCTGATGTGTCTGGCTGCGTACGGTGCCGACCGAGCAACCCATGATCTTGGCCACGTCCGACTCCGGGAGATCTTCGTAGTAGCGCAGCACCAGCACCGCCCGTTTGCGCACAGGCAGCGTACGTAACGCCTGGTCGAGGGTGATGCGGGTCTCGACCTCGGCGGTCCGGTCCCCGGTCGCCCGCTCGGGCACCGCGTCCACCACGCGCTCCCTGCCCCACCCCGGGCTCCGCCACCGGTCCACCTGTTCGTGGTACATCACTCGGCGCACGTACATCTCCGGGTTGCCGCGGATTCTCCGCCAGCGGCTGGCCGTCTTGGTCAACGCGCTCTGCAGGAGGTCCTCGGCGGCATGCTGGTCGTTGGTGAGGACGTACGCGAGCCTGATCAGGCTGTCCGAGCGGGCGGCCACGAAGTCGGCGAAGTCGCGTTGCTGGTCGGGATGCACGAGTCTCCTTGGGGCGGGGGTCTCGCCCTGTTCAGACGTGTCCGGGGCCGTGTTTCTATGGCGTGCTCGTGCGCCGCAGTGTCGAGGCACCCCGTTATGTCGACTCGTTCGGCCAAAGCGGGCCACCGATCGTGCGGGCTGCCCTCGCCGTCGCGCTTCGCCGACCAAGATCAGTAGTCAAGGGGCCAAGCACTCAGAGCTGAGCTCATGCTCACGCTGGCGTCGCACACGAAACCGGACACGTCCAACCCACCACCCGGTCACCGATCAACACCATCAACGACCGACAACCCCACTACGTCCTCATGCAACGTGGCGCGGAACAGACGTCAGCCATCCCATCGGGCTTCTGCGATCTCGCCCTTGTCGTGGCGCTCGAGCAGGGCCCCGGCGCCGTTCTCCAGGAGCCGGGCCGTGTCCGCCGCGCGGGGGAGCATGGTCTTCTCGTAGACGCCGACGGCTTCGCCGACCGTGGCGGAGCCGGCCAGCGCGAGGGCGAGCTCGCAGGCGTCGAGCATGGCCAGGTTGGCGCCCACG
The DNA here is from genome assembly GCF_040654215.1 of Nonomuraea sp. NPDC050733. Classification (NCBI taxonomy): domain Bacteria; kingdom Bacillati; phylum Actinomycetota; class Actinomycetes; order Streptosporangiales; family Streptosporangiaceae; genus Nonomuraea; species Nonomuraea sp. NPDC050733. The sequence continues at coordinate 26,294 of NZ_JBFAHO010000038.1, forward strand.
CCGAGCGGGGGCATGAGGTGGGCGGCGTCGCCGAGCAGGGTCACGCTCGGCGTGTGCTCCCAGGCGTGCGCGACCGGCAGGGCGAACAACGGACGATCGACGTACGGTCCGTCGTTGTCGGTGATCATCTGGAGCATGGGCGGCGACCAGCCGGAGAAGGCCTCGCGCAGCCGGCCCCGGTCGATCTCCGGTTTGAAGAGCTCGCCCTCGGCCGGGACGTGGTGGCCCAGAAGCCGCCCCGCCGGATCCAACCGGCGCATCTCCTGTCCTTCCGGGCGTGCCAGCCTGAAGAACGCGTCGATCAGGCCGGCCTCACGCAGGGCGAGTTGCCCGTCGTCGGCATGCAGGTCCAGGGTGCCGCCCTGGTTGCGCGCCTCCGGGTGCGGGTCGCGGTCGTAGACCGTCACGGGGATGCCGTGCCGCTGCAGGATGCGGGCGCAGGTGAGGCCTCCGGGTCCTGCTCCGACGATGCTGACCCGTTCGTTCCGGTTTTGTCCGGTACGGCACGTGGAGTAGTGCGTTGTCAGAGAAGATGTTCTCCGAGGAGCAGTTGGAGCAGCTGCGCTCGTTTCCGGAGATCAGCGCGGATGAGTTGATCCGGTATTTCACGCCGACGTCGGCTGACGTGGCGTTCGTGAGTCCCAGCGGGCGGGGCCCTGTCGACCGGCTGGGCATGCTGGTCCAGCTCTGTACGCTGCCGTGGCTCGGGTTCGTGCCCGATGATGTGGCCTCGGCGCCGTCGGCGGCCGTGGCCCGGGTCGCAGAGCGGCTGGGCGTGGCGTCGGCGGCGCCGAGGCTGTACGGCAAGCGCGATCAGACCCGCTCGGACCATCTGGGCCCGATCGCCAAGTATCTGGAGTGCAGACCGCTCCGGCGGGCAGCCAGGCGATGAAGGAGCTGGAGCAGTTCTTGCTGGACCGGGCGATGGAGCACGACTCGCCAACGCTGCTGTTCAACCTGGCGCGCGAATACCTGATGGCGGCCAAGGTGATCCGGCCCGGCGCGCTCGTCCTGGCCAAGGGATGACCCGGCTGGAGTGGCTGGTCACCCCGGCCCGGGACGCGTCGGCGACCTCGGTGAAGACCGCGATCGACAAGCTGACCTGGCTGCGCGCAATCGACGCCCACCAGATGGATGCGACCCCGTCTCGTGACCGAAGGAGCACCCCTTCGGAGTGGACACATGGCCGCGGTCTTGTCGGTGCCGACTGCCACCATGTCGCCAGCCGATCAAGGGCGGTACGGTGACCGACCTCCTCAGCCAGTTCCGCTGGCTGGAAGACCACCGAGAGCAGTCGGTCCGCCGGCAAAGGCCGCGGCGGCCGCGTGAGCCTGCACGAGTTCTTCATGTTCGACCGTCCATCCGGTCGCCTCTCGCAGGCGACTGAACTCCGCGGTCAGCGTGGTTGCTGAGGTGGTGCGCGTGTCGGTGTTGATGGTCACCGCCAGCCCGCTTGTCAGGAGCCAGGCGGCGGGATGCGCCGCCAGGCTGGGGACTGCGCCGGTCTGTATGTTGCTGGTCGGGCACATCTCCAGGACGATCCTGTCGCGCTGCAGCCGTTCGAGCAGCGCGTTGTCGCTGATGCAGTGGACGCCGTGGCCGATCCGGCGAGCGCCGAGCACCTCGATCGCCTCCCACATGCTGTCGGGGCCTGCGGCCTCGCCGGCGTGAACGGTACAAGGGAGCCCTGCCGTGTGGGCGAGGTCGAAGGCGGCTCGGTGTGGCGCGGCGCTGTGGAGCCGTTCGTCTCCGGCCAGGTCGAGCCCGGCCACCTTGTCGCGGTGCCGCAGCGCCGTCTCTGCGACGGCGAGGCTCTCCTGTGCTGTCTGGTGCCGCAGGCAGCACAGCAGCAGCCCGGTACGTACGCCGGTGGCTTCCCGGCCTGCTGCCAGGCCCTCGGAGACGGCCTCGACCGCCTCGTCCTGACTCATGCCGCGTCGGCCGTGCAATTGCGGGGCGAACCGGACTTCGCCGTAGACCACATCGTCGGCGCTCCAGTCTTCGACCAGCTCGCGGGCCGCCCTGCGGAGAGCGTCGGGGGTCTGCAGGACCTGTAGTGGCACGTCGATGTACGTGAGGAACCGGGTCAGGCTGCCGCAATCGACGGGCGCCGTGACCAGCCGCTCGACGGGGCCGTTCAAAGTGAGGCCCTGAAGGCGTGCCAGATCGGCCACCGTGCTGGGGCGCACTGACCCGTCGAGATGGCAGTGCAGTTCGTAACGCGGTATGAGTGCGGGAGCGGCGTCGGACATCATCGGTGTCTTTCTGGGTGAGGGTCGGGTGCCGACGCCTGGCCCGGGGTTCGGGCGCACGTGTCGAAGAGCAACTGCTTGAAGCCGGTTCTGCTGACCCGTCGGACGAGCGTCAGGTTGGGTGCGGGAGCCGATCGGCGGCGATCTATGATCAGCTGGCCGCGAGTCTCCTCACCGAGGGCGATGTCCACATGGACCTGCTCCCGCTCGGTGGCCAGCTCGGGCCGCAGCGCCACCGCCATGGTGACGGGATCGGGGAGATCGTATCCGGGCAGGCCGGTGACGTCGCGGGCCCAATCGTTGACAGTCCGGTTGATGCGGTGCGCGAAGGTGGCCATGGGCGTGCCGAGCCGCTCCAGGCGGAGCTGGTCTGCGGGCGTCATGACCGCGTCCGTTCGGGAGACGTCCCAGCCGATCCAGGTGACCTTGTCCGGTGTGGCGGCCTGCAGTACTACCCGAGCGGCCTCGGGGTCGGCCCAGACGTTGAACTCGGCGGTGGCCGAGATGTTGCCGCGCATGTCGGCGGCACCGGCCATGCAGTACACATGCCGGTACCGGGTAAGCAGATCGCGATCACGCAGCAGAGCGGCGGCGATGTTGGTGAGTGGGCCCAGAGTGACCAGCGTCAGCTCCCCTGGATGCCATCGCGGGTAGGACAGCAAGACGTCGACCGCGTGCTGCGGCTCGGCGACCCGCAGCGGCTCGGGTAGACCGACGTCGCCCATCCCGTCGTGGCCGTGCACCTGCTGGGCGGTGGACGGCGCGCGCGTCATCGGGCGTTCGCACCCGGGATGGACGGGGACGTCGGCACATCCAGCTATCTGCAGTGAGATGAGCGCGTTGCGAGTGCCCGTCGCCACAGGTACGTTGCCCGCCACTGTGGTGACGGCACGCACGTCGCCCAGGCCGCTGGCGGCCGCGAGCAGCAGCGCCACCGCGTCGTCGGAGCCGGTGTCGGTATCGATGATCAAGGGAAGTGCCGGCACGGTCTCCTCCACATCTAAACGTTTAGAACCGCCGTACTATCTAATCGATTAGATGAGAGAATGTAAACCGCCATGACGAATCGCGCAGACAAGCCGATCACGCTGGCCGATGTGGCCCGTAGAGCGGGGACCTCCACGGCGGTGGTCAGCTATGTGATCAACAACGGCCCTCGTCCTGTCGCCGCCGCGACCCGAGAACGGGTCCTGGCCGCCGCAGCCGAGCTCGGCTATCGCCCCAACCGCATCGCGCGCGCATTGCGCTCACGCACCACGGGGGTGGTCGGCCTGGTCGTGGCCGACGCGTCCAATCCCTACTTCGGCGCTCTGGCCAGGCATATCGAGCAGGCGCTCGACAAGCGCGATCGACTCACGCTGGTCGGCAACGCCGACTACTCCGCCGACCGGGAGCGGCACCTCGTCGATCGCTTCCTCGCCGCCCAGGTCGACGCTCTGGTGATCGTCTCCGCGGACGGGGAGGACGACGTGGCGACCCGCGCCGAAGCGGCGGGCGTACCGGCCGTCTACGTCCACAACGGCCCGCCCGGCGGGCGCGCACCTGTCGTCGCGGCCGACAACCAGAATGCCGTGCAGGAAGCGGTCGCGCACCTACGCGCGCACGGGCACCGGCACATCGCCTTCCTGTCCGGCCCACACGACACAGGACCGGTGGGGGCGCGGCGGGCTGCATGGCACGCGGCCGTCGCCGACGATCCTGATGCCGTCCTACTGCGTTGTGACTACTCACGGGCAGCAGCGGACGCCCTGGCCCGCCGCCTCGCAGCCCAAGGCGCCATGCCACAGGCCCTGATCACCGCCACCGATGAGCAGGCAACCGGGGTCCTGTCAGGGGCGTGGGCATGCGACCTTCCCGCCCCGGACCGGATCGCCGTGATCAGCCTGGACGGAACCCCTGAGAGCGCCCACACCGCCCCGCCGCTGACAGTCACCCGCCAGCCGCTGCAGGCCATGGCAGAGCAGGCCATCGACCTGCTGTTCGGCCATGCTTCCTGTTCGCTCGTCGCGCATGCCCCCCTGGTCATCAGACGTAGCTGCGGGTGCGACGAAGCATGACCGCTAGGCGGCAGACCCCAGAACGGCACAGACCTTCTTGAATGCGCTTGGTTCAGGTCACCGTGACATTCACCCGCTGGGCACCCGAGCCGACGGGCGGAGCCGGGCGGTACGGCTCAAGAACGCGGGCTTCTCCGGCGAATGCCTGGGAAACGATCGCTGGTGGTTCTGCTCATCGCGGAGGCCTGCAACGTCGGCCTCACCCTGGTGATCAAGGACGGGGATACCCTGATCAACATCGACGCCGGTCCGCAGCCCGAAGTCGTCACGACCGACCAGGCGTCCGATTGGCGATGGACATCCCCGTTCCCGACACCGGAGCGATCGAGACTGACCTGCGGGCATTGGCGTGCTCACTCGTCCAGGCGTTCACCAGTTCCACCGGGCAGGCGATCCTGGCCACCATGTTCACCGGTGCAGCCCATCTTCCGGAGATCGCCACGGCCCGGCGGCACATGTTCGACGATCGACTCGCCAGGGCCGAACCGGTGGTGTTGCGCGCCATCGAGCGCGGCGAACTTCCCGCAGACACCGATCCCGCGGAGTTGTTCAAGACCTTGGCCGCGCGGATCTACTTGCGCCTGCCCATCGCCGCCGACCTGGTCGACGAGACGACCGCCGACCAGGCGGCGCGCGTCACGCTGGCCGCCGCGCGCGCCGGCGCCCTCCGGCCGGCGAGGTACGGCCAATGATCTGGCGGAAGAATTGCGAGGTGAGGGCTGCCACTACTGAGTTCTCCCAGTCTCGGAGAGATTGCGGCGGTTGATCCGCGGAAAGGGCCTCTCCGCAGAGCAGTCAGCGTCCGTCCTGCCTGACGAACAGGTGCCGGTACCGATGAAACCTGGCGGACTGAGGATCACCGGGGGACGTGGCCCGAGTAGTCGATGACGCCATCGTCGGCCCCCCGCACCGAGAGGTCCATGACCGCGGCCGGCGGTGGTGCCGTGCCCAGGACGGTCTGGTAGGTGGCGCGGCCGACCCGGTCGATCCCTGCCGCCTTCGCATCGTCGATCAGGCGAAGATGCGTACGATCCTGCGCCACCGTTCGTGCAGCCTGAACGTGCTGATCGCGCCGCTGGTTGCCTCATGTGCTCAGATAGTCCGGCGGTGGTCGACGTCGCTGCCGACGGCCCGCGGTAGGTTCACAGCCATGGCCACGACCGCCGACGTCCGTCATGAACTCGCCAGCCTGGCCGACCCGCATCGGGCGAAGGAAGTGGCCCGGTTTCTGCAGATGACTCCCGGCGGGTATGGCGAGGGTGACCGGGCCATCGGCGTGTCTGTGCCCGAACAGCGCAGGGTGGCCGGCCTGTACTGGCGTGATCTCCCGCTGGCCGAAACAGCGAACCTGCTGACCAGCAGCGTGCATGAGGAGCGGCTGACGTCGCTTTTCATCCTGGTGCGCAAGTTCACCAAGGGGAACGAGGAAGAGCGGGGCCGAATCTTCAATCTCATCCTGGCCAACACCAGCCGAATCAACAACTGGGACCTGGTGGACTCGTCGGCACCGTACATCGTCGGCCCGTGGCTGATCGACAAGGACCGCAGCGTGCTGGATTGGCTGGTCGAGTCGAGTCTGCTGTGGGACCGGAGGATCGCCATCATGGCGACGCTCGCGTTCATCAAAGCCGGAGACTTCTACTGGACCTTCCGGCTCAGTGAACGGCTCCTACGCGACCCCCACGACCTCGTGCACAAGGCGGTGGGTTGGATGCTGCGTGAGGTAGGCAAACGCGACCGAACGGCGGAGGAGGAGTTCTTGGCCCGACACTACCGGGCCATGCCACGGGTCATGCTGCGGTACGCGATCGAGAAGTTCGAACCGCAGCGACGTGCGCACTACCTCACCGGCGTGGTCTGAATAGGCACCCTCCGGTTGCGCCGGAGGGAGGCACGGCGATGCGCGCGCTCGGGTGCTGCTGCGGTTCAAACCGCCCGCGACACCCGAAGCCCTTGTGGTGCAAGGAAAAGGTGCAGAGCCGCGCCGTGACCTGAATGGTTGACCGGTCACGGCACCGGGCGTCCCGCCGAACGCATGTGGACCCGGCACACCGCCGCCCTCAGCGCGGCCATCGCCGATGACGCCGGCGTGAGCCACGACGACATCGCCTGCCACGCGCTCGCCCGGTTCGTCCTGGAGATACCGGCACTCAGCCGAGGCCGGCAGGATCCTCGAACGGCCGTCGAGGAGGTCTTCGACCTCCTGGCACACGGCTGGCGCCCGCCTCGCCGAAGGTGATCACCATCTCCTCAGCCGGACGACGGGGCTCCAGACACCCCCAGCAGCGGTAGCCACACCCCGTCCACGATCTCGACGATCGACTCGTCCGGCACCGCGCGCATCGTCGTCAGCAGGTCGTGGCGCAGCAGGTCGAACGGCAGGTTGACCACGCGGGGCGATCGTGGCACGTCGGGCAGCTCGCCGCGCCCGACCGCGCGGGCGACGATCGTCTCGAAGGCGCTCTCCCGGCCCGGCGGCAGGATGGTGTCACGCAGCTGGCTGAAGCTGGTACCGGTGTCGCGGAAGTAGTCCACCAGCTGCACGCTCATCAACGTGATCGTGGGCGCGCGGTCGGCGTTGGCGTTGCGCAGGAAGCCGATCGCGTCGTCGCGCAGACCGCCGGTCTCGGGCACCGCGATCGGCTGCCAGAACGCGCTGAGAGTGGCCAGCAGCAGGTCGCCGCGCTGCGGCCAGCGCCGGTAGAGCACGGGACGACTCGTGCCGGCGCGGGCGGCGACCGCTTCGTAGGTGAAGCCGTGGTACCCGTGCTCGATCAGCACCTCCCACGCGGCGTCGAGGATCGCGTCCTCGAGCTCGGCGCCGCGCCGACGGGATGCGCCGACGCCACGGTGTTCCGCCGCGATCCGCTCGTGGTTTGGAGCCACTTGCGTATCTTATCGCGGCCACCTACGGTGTCCCGCATTAGATACAGCAACGTACCTTAAATGGGGTGTCAGTGATGTTCGACGTCATCATCGTCGGCGGCGGACCCGCCGGCCTCTTCCTGGCCTGCGAGCTCAGCCTCGCGGGAGTCCAGCCCCTGGTGCTGGAACGACGGCCGCAACCAGACCTGACAGACAAGGCACACGGCCTCGCCGGCCAGGTCGTGCGGCTGCTGGACAACCGCGGCCTCTTCGAACGCTGCGGGGGCCGAGGAGCACCGGCGCCCGCGCCCGGGCTCTTCTTCGGCGGGATGCCGCTGCCCCTGCACGTGCTCGGCAGGCAGAACCCGATGTATCTCCTCCCGGTCAACCAACGCGATCTTGAACGGGTGCTCCATGAGCGCGCGTCAGAGCTCGGCGCCGAGATCCGGCGAGGCTGGGAGGTGCTGTCCTTCAGCCAGAGCGACGACCAGGTCGACGTCGTGGCACGCGGCTCCGACGGGACCGAGACGACATTCGCCGCCCGATACCTCGTCGGCTGCGACGGCGGCCGCAGCCTGGTGCGCAAGCAGGCGGGCATCGCCTTCCCCGGCACCAGCGACGACAACGTCGTCGACCGCTCGGCCCTGATCGGGCCGAGCGACCGCTTCCATCTCGCGCCGGGGGGACGTGTGGTGATCGACGGCCTCGGCGAGATCCCGGCGATGTTCCACCGCACCGAGCGGGGCGTTTTCACCCTCCTCGCGCACGACCCGGAGCGGCCCCTGGTCAACACGGCCGAATGGGAGGACCACCCGGCGGGCGACTTCCCGGGGCCGGGCGCGCCGATGACGCTGAAGGAGATGGAGGAGAGCATCGAACGGGTCCTCGGAGTGCGCCTGCCCCTGACTCCCCCGCCCGAGGGCGCCCCCACCCTGCTCCGCCGCCAGTGCGGCCGCAACTCCCGGCTCGCCGACCGCTACCGCGACGGCCGGGTCTTCATCGCCGGCGACGCGGCACACGTGAGCCACGGTCCGACCCTGAACGCCGCGCTGCAGGACGCCGCCAACCTCGCCTGGAAACTCGCCGCCACGCTCCAGGGATGGGCCCCGGAAGATCTGCTGGACAGCTACGAGACCGAACGCCGCGCGAGCGGCGAACGCGTGCTCATGCACACCCGAGCCGGGGCCGCTCTGATGGCGCCCGGCCACGATGTCACCGCGCTGCGCCTGCTCTTCGCGGAGTTCCTCGACCACACCGACAACCTGCACATGCTCGCCGCCCTGATGGCGGGCGCCGACGTCCGCCACGACATGGGCGAAGAACACCCCGCCGCACCCACCGGCTGGTTCGCGCCACCCCTTGACCTCACCACCGACGACGGACACACACGGCGCCTCGCCGAGCTCCTGCGCGACGCCCGCCCCCTGCTCGTCGACCTCACCGGCGGCAACGACCTCGCCGCCACCGCGGAGCCCTGGACCGACCGCGTCCACCGCGTGACCGCGACCACCGACGACGCCCCGGCGCCCGCCCTGCTCATCCGGCCCGACGGCTACGTCGCCTGGGCAGGCGCGGACCCCGACAGCCTGAAGACGGCCCTCACCCGCTGGTTCAGCCCGGGCACCCAGGCCCACGAAAACTGCTGATGAAAGCGTGGCGCCCCGTTCTCGAAGCTCCCGGCCGTGGAGCTCCGAGAACAAGGCCAGGCCGCGGTCGTACAGCCGACTCAGGATTGGGTGTCGAGCCACTCCTGGAAGGTGGGTCCGGCGAGCTTGGCGTGCGGGCTGGGCAGGAATCCGCCGGCGGCGGCGATCTCGGCATCGGGCATGCCGGAGCCGTCGACGCCGACGACCTTGATGCCCCGGCGGGCGCCGAGGAGTCGGGCCGCCTGCGCCATGCTCTCCTCGCGGGGCCCGGCGATCTCGGGGATCGCTGCTCCCGCGGCGGGCGCGCCGGGGTCGGTGGCCAGGTCGACCAGCTCCTCGGCCACGGTGCGGCACGCGACGAGCTGGGTGGGCAGGGCCGGGATGTAGGCGACGTCGCCCTGCTGCCAGTCCAGGAGCTGACCGACGAACTCGTGGAACTGCGCGGCCCGCAGAATGCGGACGGCAAGCGGCCCGGACAGCAGCAGTTCCTCGTGCACCTTCTTGGCGGCGAGGAAACCGGCGGTGGCCTTGTCAACGCCGATGACGGACGCCATGGCGATCCGGGCGACCCCCGCCTTCCGGCCCGCCTCGTGCAGATTGCGGGCCGACGTGCGGAAGAACTCCGTCGCCGCCTCCTGCTCGGAGGAGTGCCACGAGGCGACGTCGATGATGACATCCACCCCGGTGAGCGCCTCGGCCAGGCCCTCACCGGTGATGACGTCCACGCCGGTGGCCCGGGACATCGGCACGACCCCATGCCCCCGTTCGGCCAGGACGTCGACGACGTGGCGGCCCAGCCGCCCGGTCGCTCCTGCCACCGCGAACTTGGTGATGCTCATGCTCGACGCCTTCCTTACTCGCTGTAGTTCTGGCCGGGGGGCATGCCGGGGATCGGCTTGGCGATGAGAGCGGCCGGGGTGAAGAAGCCGATGTGGGCGATCACCATGATCAGCGACCACATCGCCTTGTCGTCGTAATGCACGGACGCCCTGGCGTACAGCTCATCGGGGACGCGCTCCCCGGACGGATTCGGGGTGAGGACCGCCTCCACCAGCTCCAGCGCGACCCGTTCGGCATCGGTGAAGCAGGTGGCGTCGTGCCAGGTGGCCACGGCGGTGATGCGCTCCTCCGACTCCCCCAACCCACGCAGGTTGCCGGTCTCCCGGATGGTGAAGTACGTGCTGCCGAGGAGCTGCCCGGCACGCAGCTGCAGCAGGTGGACAGTGGTCTGCGGAATCGCGCCGTTCTTGAGGACTTTGTGCAAACCTCCGGCGACCTCTGCCATCTCGGGGACGAACGGGAGGGGGTTGGGCATGCGCGAGCGAAGGGCGCTCGTCGTGGGTGTGGACATGATGGGGACTTCCTTGCTCGTGGTGGCGCGTCGTTACGAGCAGAAGATCCCGGCGACCCGCTCCCTGTGACAACGAGGCCTCTGTGACATGGACCACACACCGTTGATGTCACAGAGCCACAAGAGCCGGGATCGTATGGACATGGCACGGTACCGAACGAACAGACAGGAACCAGCGATGAGCGGACGAAGCGCCCAGCCGACGGGCACAGCCGAGCCCCTCACTCGCGACAACCGCATGGACTCCGCCACCGAAGCGTTCGTCACCCACCGCAACCTGCTGTTCACCGTCGCCTACGAGATGCTCGGCTCGGCGGCCGACGCCGAGGACGTGCTGCAGGAGACCTGGCTGCGATGGGCGGGCGTCGACCTGGGCCCGATACTGGACCAGCGCGCCTACCTGATGAGGATCGCCACCCGGCAGGCGCTGAAACGGCTGCGCACCCTCGGCCGGCGCAAGGAGTCCTACATCGGCCCATGGCTGCCCGAGCCACTGCTGACCACGCCGGACGTGGCGGAGGACGTCGAGCTGGCCGACAGCGTCTCGATGGCGATGCTGCTGGTGCTGGAGACCCTGCAACCGACCGAGCGCGCGGTGTTCGTGCTGCGCGAGGTGTTCGACCTGGACTACGACGAGATCGCCCAAGCCGTCGACAAGAGCCCCGCCGCGGTCCGCCAGATCGCCCACCGGGCACGCTCACACGTCGCCGCCCGCCGCCCGCGCGGCACCGGCTCCCCGGCCGAGCACCGAGCCGCCCTCCAGGCCTTCCAGCGAGCGGTCGAAACCGGCGAGCTGCAGAGCCTGCTCGACATCCTCGCACCCGATGTCGTCGCCCTGAGCGACGGCGGCGGAGTCAGACACGCCCTGCTACGGCCCGTCATGGGGGTCGAGAACGTGGCTCGCCTCCTGGCCGTCGGCTGGTGGAAACGCGACGCCGAAAGGTCCGTCGAGCTGGTTCAGATCAATGGCGGCCCCGGGCTGCTCGTGCGAGTCGACGGGGAGATCGACGGCGTGGTGGCGGTCCGCGTGGAGCACGGCCACGTCACCGGCGCCTACCACGTACGCAATCCCGAGAAGCTGTCGCGCATGGAGCGGGAGACCGCCGTGACCCGCTGGTCACGAACCGGCCCGGCAAACCGATCCTCCACCCGTAACGCCCCGGCACCTCTCACCCAGCGGCGCCCGTGGACGTGACCTTCTCCAGCACGGAGATGAAAACGTGCCGCCTGTCCGGACGCGCCCTGCCCGCAGCATGCCTCAGGGCAGGAACCGCCGGCGCGCCCAGCAGAACGAGCCCGTCGGAGACAGCCCTGCGGACGGCAGGATGAGAGTGCGCGAGCAAGCCGACCAGCGCGGGAATGGCCGGCTTCCACGCCGCATGACACAACGTCCTCACCGCCGAACGCACGATGTCAGGTTGCCGGTCGTCCAACAGCAGCGAAGTCCGCTCCAGGTAGTCCCCGTGGCTCATCACCCTGCGGGAGATCCGATGAGCGTGCAACCGGACTCTCGCCTCGGAATGGCCGAGCAACTCCACCAGCAACTCCTCGAACTCCAGATCACGCAGCTCAGAACCGCCACCCGCCGACCGATCCGCGTCGCCTCGGCGCAGGCGGGCAGGATCGTCGTCGTAACGCTCGGCAAGCAGGGTCAGCGCCCGGCGGATCTGCTCCACGCCGCCGGTACGCGCCAGGTGGAGCAGATCCGCCCGCGACGGCCGTTGCTCCCGGGCCGCCGCTTGCCGGACACGAGTGCGGCTGCGCAACGCCGACAGAGCGGCGAAGTCCTGCCGGACCGCACGAGGATGACGCAACGGCCCTTCCACCAGCACCACCCTGTCCGCGAGCTCGTCACGCCCTTCTTCGCGCAGCCGCCTACGCACCCGCACCAGCGCGGGCGTCCGCAACAGCTCGACACCGGAGACGAGATCGAGCAAGCCCCACGCCCCCGCCTCGAGACGACCGGACAAAGCCTCGGCCAGGACATCGGGAGCCGCCCCGCGCAACGCCCGACCGGCCGACGCGCGCAGAGCAGGCCCACCCAGTTCCCACCACGACACCAGCAGAGGGATGAGCCGCTCCACCTCCGGCGGATCCAGGAGAGCGGCGACGCGGGCGATCCGCTCGCAAACCGCCTCGCCACCGCAGTCCAGCTCGCCGACCTCGCGCAACTCGGCCTCACCCATGAGAGTCAGGGCATGCGCGAGATCCGCGGTGACGACCAGATCGACCCGCCCGTGAAGGAAGGCACGCAGCACCATGAGCCGGAACCGGGGCTCGGGCCAGGACAGCAAGGCCCGCGCCGCGACGTCACGTCGATCCTGCACCGGATCGTCGAGCATCTCCAGCAGACGCTCGCACAGAGCCGCCGAACGAGGCCCGTCCCGATCAGCAGGACGACGAACACGGACGGTTGACGCGGACCGGCGGGCGTCCTCCGCGATGGTCCACGGCGGCGCGTCGAACGGCTGCAACTCGACCATCCAGTCCAGCAGGACATCACGCACCTCCCTGCCGGCCGCCGGAAACAGACCGATCAGCGCGTCGAGCCGATCACGCGAACCCACTCCGTCACCACCAGCGCCGGCACCACGCGCATCGGACACCTCGTCAGAGCCTGGGAGGACAAGACCGTCCATGGACCGATCGGCGAGGCGAAACCGCCGGAGGGCCTCCGGCGTGCGCGCGGCCACAGCCAGCGCCTCTCGCCATCGGCGTACGGCGGGACGCTCATGCGCCTCACCGCTGCCGCTGCCGCTGCCGCTCGACGCGACGGCGGCCACCGGCCGCGGCACCCCGAACGCCTCCCGCAGCACCTCCTCCTCAGCCAGCCACGCGTTCGCACCCGCACGGGCGGCAGCCAGCGCCCGGCCGAGATCAGCACGGGTCAGCACCGCGCCACACCGGCGCAGCAGCACCAGCAGGGACCGGCTCCCCGCCGCCGCCGGCGGCAGCGCGCGAATCCGCGCGACAACGTCGACCACCTCGCTCGAGGACAGCCCCCCGACCGCCTTCTCAAGCACTCCCAGAAGACCATCGCGGTGAGCCTCACCGACATCAGCCAACCCCGCGACCAGCGTCCGCGCCGACCGCGCGAAGGCCTCCACCTCGCCGGCCGTCCACGGCGGCGGGCAGAGCGCCAACACCAACCGCAGCACACCACCGCGACGACCTGGCCCGTCAGCCGCCAACTCCAGCCAGCGCACCAGCATCGGCCGAAGCCCGCCCAGCCGATCGACGACCGGCCCGTCAGGGTCGCGCTCAAACCTCTCCACCAGGCGCCATGCGGCCTCGGCGTTCCAGCCACGCCCCACCAGGACGTCGAAGTCGGCATCCGGCCGAGCGGCCGGCGCGGCACCCGGCAGAGAGATGCCACGCGCCGCCATCCGCTCCGCCAACTCCGCGACCGTACCCGAACCAAGGCCGAGCCGACCCGCGGCAAGAAGAGAGATCAAGCCCGCCCCGGCCGGCGACCCCTGGTCGGCCAGCGCGCCGACGGCACGAGCGGACAACACCCCATCAAGACCCTCCAACAGCAGGTCACGCGTACGGACATCCACAGCGCCGTCGGCCGCGGCCACGACGGTGGCCGCATAGGCGTCACCGAGGATCGACCGCAACGCTTCGACCAGCGCGCCACGCAGACCCGGATTGTCATGCCTGCCGAGCCAGAACAGCAGCCTCGGCACAGCCACCGGAGCCCCGGCATGGATCAACGCCGTCGCGGCCGTCTTCTTCACGTTCATGTTGGGATGGTCGAGACAGGCCGCGACCGCCGCGGCCGCCCAGCCCGCGCCCGCGTGCCCCAGCGCCAGCAACGCCTGACGAACGGTCTGCACATCGGAGGCCGTCGTGAGCGGGATCAGACTCGCCGACAACGCCTGCGCGTCCTCGCCGTCCGCATCACGGGCGAGCAGCGCGATGACATGCTTACGAACATGACGGTCACGATGGCGCAGCAGCGGATGTACACGTGACCGCACTCCCCGGTGAGACGTCCGCAGAAGCAGGCGCAGCAGGACCATCCGCTCAGCCGCCGTGAGCGCGGGGCGGTCCAGCAGATCGAGCGCGATGCTCGCCACGAGCGCGTCACCGGCCTCCCGCGCGTCCGCTGCGTCCAGAAGACAGCGCGGCCGGATCTTCCCCCTGTCATGGAGACGACCACCGAGGTCAGCGACAGCCGCGACGACCTCCGGCGGCACCTCCGGCTCGCCACCGCCGCCGGACACCCCCGGCGCCCAGGAGACCGCAAGATCGGACACGACCCGCAACAGCAGGTCGGCGACCGCGGGCACCGTGGCGGAACCACCGTTTCGCGCCAGCCTGCACAAGGCGTCCACGGGCTCGTCCGGGTTAAGGCCCGCCCGGAGCAACGCCAGCTCCCGCTCGTCCGGGCCACCGAGATCGACGGCGATCCGACGAGGCACATCCCGCGGGTCCAGCCGCACCAGGATCGACTGCCGCCCGCCAGGGTCCTCGGTGAGATGCCACAACACCTCCAAGGCCCGGCGGCGCACCGGCCGCAGATAGGAGACCACAGCACCAGCGGCGTCCGCACCCTCCGGCGCGTCCAGGCCCAGCCCGGCGCGCAACGCCGTCACCGTCCGGGCCCCGCCCACGGCTTCAAGAGCCTCCAGCGCCGCCGCGGCCGACCGTGGCAACACGGCGATGACGGCCTCCTCGGCCGCCGTGTGGCGCAGCGCACGAATCGCCCCCAGGAACGGCTGCGGATCCGGCGCGACATGCAGCAGACCGGCAACCCTCTCCCCCACCGGCAGATCCCCCGTACCCTGAGCAGCCAACGCAACCAGGAGCTCCAGCCGCCGCGGCCAGTGCGGATCATCCACAGCCGCCGCGGTCAACTCCTGGAGCGTCTGTCGCCGGCACGTGAACAAGACAGTGGCGACCTCACCCGCAGGCACCGAGTGGTCCGCGACCGCCAGCCCCACGATCGCCGGCACGTCGTCACCCCCGGGGAAGTGCCCACGCCGGTGCAGACCGCGCAGGCACCGCACCACCGGCCCGGCGAGCAGGAGCGGATCGACCGCGGCGATGCCCACAAGATCGCGAATGTCGTCGCGGCTCGCAAGACCACCGAGCGCTTCCAGCGCCCGCCGCCGGAGCACCGGAGGCCGATCCCGGTCGGCGGCCACCTCCCGCAGCACGTCCTGATGCCCATGACGTGCCGCGACATCGATCACCGCCTCGGCCACCGCACAGCCGGCAGAACCTGACTCAATGCCAAGAAGCCGATACAGAAACTCCTGCGGCAACGGATCCAACGCCGCCCACGGCTGCGACAGCTCACGCAGCGCGGCCGCGACGAGACCGGCTCCGGCAGTCTCCGCGCCGGCTTCCCTGACCATCGATTCAATGAGCCGCACCACATGCCGCCGGGCTCGCGCCGGCGCCAGCAGACCGGCATGTACAGCCTCGCGCGTGACCCGCAGAGCCTCCGACCACAACACAGGATCGTGCCGACCCGACAACACCCGGACAAAACTCTCTGGTTCGTCCACATCGACCGCGCCGACCCCACGAACCGCCTGATACAGCAGCTCTCCCGCGGGCTCGTCCCGCAGGATCTCAGGCCGGTCACTGATCTCGGCACTCAGCCAGGCGATGCGGACCCGGATCGGCAGATCCGCCTTGCGCCACTGCGGCCACGGCCGGGGACGGACGTAGGCCCGCAGCCGGAGATAAAGGCCGGCCAGAGCCAGCGCCGCCTCCGGCGGACCATCCAGCGAGCCCGGCAACGATGCCGCGAACTCGGCCAGCTCGCAACGGTCTTCAGCTCGCCTCGCGTCCAGGCGTTCGGCGAGGCCTACCAGGCCCAATGCCCGCAGTCGTGAATCCTCGTGCCTGATGAGAAGCCGCAGGGTGGCCGGCGGACAGCTCAACGGATCAAGCCCATCCACATCACCGCGGCGTACGGCGGCAAGGACCGCATCGTCGACCGACGTCATGCGCTATCAACTCCAGCCGGACCAGCGAAATACCGCCAAGCGTAGCGAAACGCTCGCCACGTCCCACCCGAACGGGACGCGCTCACAGGGATGACTTGGCGCTCCGTCATCCCATGACCGCGCTCCGCCGAGGCCGACGTCAGCGCTCCTGTGGTTGTTGATGTACGTACGGGCGAAGCCCGTCCCTTTTATGGTCTTTTGAGGTTTTACGAACCGGGCGCCTTTACATTGTAGATTTATAGGCGGGCCTGCGGGGAGCGTGCCTATCGCCACTGGCCGTTCCGATGCAGGTGGCCTGGTCACCCAGCAGGTCGGCGAGCGCGGTTCTCAGGGCGGCCCGGCTGACCCCGTGGGTGCGTGCGAGGGCGGCGGTCGACGCGCCCTGGCCCTGGAACACCGCCCTCGCCTCTTCGCGCCGTGCGGCGTCGAGGGCGGGATGCCCTCGACGCATCGGCCCGTCCCGGCAAGCTTCCGTTGGCCGTTCGGGACGAGGTGGCATGACAAGATCTCCGGCGGAACCCGGACAGGCGCGCCGCCGACAGCGCGCCCGCCACCACCGCCGCCCACACCGCGGTGACCGCTTTCGCCACGATCGCTGACCCAGGCCGAAGCACGCGTCGAAGCCGCCGAAACCGAGGCCGAGCGGGCCCGCAGCGCCATGCGTGCCGCCTTCGAGCAGCGCAAGGCGGCCGAACAGGCCCTCCGCTCCCGAAGCTGACCCCAGCCCCAAAGTAGCTGTGTGAGTGTCGATCACGCCGATGGCCGAGGCAGGACGCCCTGGCCGGATAGCAGGTCGGCCAGGCGGTTCGCACGGCCGCCCGGCTCACCCCATGAGCCCGTGCCAGGGCCGCGGTAGCGGCCTTCGGCCTCGGCGGCGGCGATCCCCTCGACGGTGAGCTCGTTCTGGATGTCACGTTGGAACTGGCCGACGGCGGTGATCACGTTGATGATGACGGCGGTGGTGGCATCGTTGGCGGCGAGGTCGTGCAAGTTCGACAGCGGCCCGGACAGGACGCGCAGGGCGACGCCGCGGGCTTGGCACCAGTTGCGGACGGCGTGGATGTCGAGCAGGTCGCGGCAGAGCCGAAACAGCTCCGAGACCGTCAGGGAGATCGCCGGGGTGCGCCTTGGCGGCGATCTTGCCGAACGCGGGCCGGTCAAGAGCGGGGATCTTGGAGGTGGTGGCAGGGTCCTCGAAGAGGAGGACGCCGTCGGCAGGCCGGAATTCCTCGGTGACGCCTTCGGTGCGCACGAGAAGGCCGGCCTCGGTGAGGATGTGGCGCTGCCGCAGCAGGGACTGGGTCGCGGTGGAGACGCGGGAGTAGACGATCTGCACCGGGCTCTCCTTGGGAAGGGTTGGAGCCCGATTTTCCTGTCGGAAATCCTGTCGTCAATTCGTGTGCGGACCCGGCCACCTGGCGTCACGGTTCGTCACTCGATGTCCGGTTTTTGAGAGGACTTGCGGGACCCAATGAGAGGGTGTCGTTAAATCTTCTAATCCCGACACCCCAGCGAAAGCACTGCGGCGATCAAGACCTACCCGGCGGCTGTGGACACGCTCGGGAGCGGAGGGCCTACGCCGACGGTCGGCCGGCCGGGCAAGGCGCCGCGCTAAGCGAGAGTGACGGCTGAGGGCCTGTACAGGACCGGAGGGTGTCAGCGCGGGATCGTGAGGAGGACGCGGCCGCGGCCGCCGGCATCCACGCGGTCGTGGGCCTTGGCGATGTCGGTGAGCGGGTAGCGGTCGCCGACATCGACGGTGAGGGCGCCGACGGCGGCCGCGGAGGTCAGGTCGCGGGCGGCCTGTCGCTTGGCGTCGGTGGGGAAGTCGTCGCTGCCCATCAGGCGCAGGGTGACGTTGTTGAACAGCAGGGTCCAGAAGGGGATTTCGGTGCGGTCGGCGCGGGTTGCGTACGTGGCGATGGTTGCGCCGTTCGCAGCCACGGCGTTGTCCAGGTCGGCGTTGTCGGACAGGGACACCTCGATGATCCGGTCCACTCCCTCGGGGGCGTGGGCGCGGATCTGAGGGGCGGGATCGTCGGCGTCGAGACCGACGGCGTGGGAGACGACCGCCGGATCGACCCGGTCCAATTCGGCGGCGCGGCGGACGGTGCCGATGACGGTGGCCCCAGCCCAGGCGGCGAGCTGCGCGGCCAGCGACCCGACCCCGCCGAGGACACCGTTGACCAGGACGACCTTCCCGTCGACCGGGCCGTCGGCGAACACGGCGCGGTGCGCGGTGATGCCGGGGATGCCGAGGCTCGCGCCCAGATCGTCGGAGAGGTGGTCGGGCAGCGGGACAGCCAGGTCTGCGGGTACGACGGCGTACTGGGCGGCGGTACCGAAGGGCCGGTAGGACTGGGCACCGTACATCCACACACGCTGCCCGGTACGGCGCGCATCGACGCCGTCGCCGACCGCGTCGATGACGCCGGCGGCGTCACTATGCGGGATCACCCGGGGGTAGGGCATGCCTGATCCTGTCCAGCCGGCGCGTTTCTTGGTGTCGCCGGGGTTGACACCAGAGACAGTGACGCGGACGCGGACCTCACCAGAGCCGGGGGCGGGGTCGGGCACCTCGCCAACCTGCAGCACCTCAGCGGCGGGGCCCTGTTCGTCGTACCAGGAAGCAAGCATGGGGGCGCCTTTCGTTGTCTGTCAGCTCGCCGATGCGCTCAGCGGCGAGAGATCGTGTGCGTGGCGTGGGGGGCCTGGCTCGGGGGTGTCCTCGCCGAGGGCCTCGCGGATCCAGGCGCGTTCAGCCTGGCTAGTGGCGCGGGCGGTGAGCAGCATGCCGCGCCGGTAGGGGTCACTGACGTCCTCGGCACGCAGCGGCTTGTCGCCGTCGTAGAAGAAGCTCGCCGATTCCTCCAGGAAGGCGAGCCGACGCCGGAGTACCGCGTGCTGGTCGGCGACGTCGGGCAGCAGGGACAGGAACGCCAAGATCGTGAACCAGCGGGAGAAGTCGGTGAGCTCGTGCGCGGCCGGCTCGCGCAGTCGCCGGAGCATGTCCTCGCGGCCCGCCTCGGTCAGATTCAGCACATACCGGCCGCCCCCTGCTTCCGGCGCGGGTCGCCGCTCGATCAGTCCCGCCCTGGCCAGACGGTTGACCGCCGGGTAGAGGGTGCCGTCGCTGACCGGCCGGCTGTATCCGGTGAGCTGCGTGATGCGACGGCGCAGCTCGTGTCCCGGAAGAGGGCCTGCGGCCAGGAATCCGAGTATGGAAAGTTCCAGCATCCCTCCAGCATGACACATCGAATCGAGGTATACATCGATTCGATGTTACAGTCGTTGATGGTCCTGCCGTTCACTTCGAACACCACCCAGCAGGCAGGGAGAGAGGCAGAGCAAAATGTCGCCGAAATCCGTTGAATCAATGATGAAGCGCTTCGTCGAGTTCATCAATACAGCCGACGAGGATCTTGCCCGGGAGGTCATCGCTCCCGACGCGGTGTTCCATGCACCCAGTCACGCTGAAGCACTGCGGGGCCCCGCGGGCTACCTGGAGATCATCGCGATGATGCGCAGCGCGTTCCCTGACGTGCGGTGGACGCTGGAAGAGAGCGTCACAGAGGGAAGCACAGTGGCCGCACGGTTCACCATGCGCGGTACCCATGAAGGCGATTTCCTCGGGGTCCCTGCCACAGGCAACAAGATCGCGGTCCAGGCCATGAACTTCTACTACCTGGCCGACGGCCGGATCGTCAAAGAGCGGGGTCTGCCCGATCTGCTCGGGGTCATGCAGCAGATCGGCGCCGTACCAGCGCCGTGAGGCAGGGAGACATCGCCTCGGCCGTGAGCCCCCTCCCGGACACCAGCCGCAGGCCGACCACCAGTAGACGGAGTCACGATCTTCCATCGTTAGTTGAAGATCCCGCACGCAGAGCATGATCATCAGATTTTGGACGATTGGATCCGGCTCGTTCTCGGCCCGTTCCCCGAACCCGATCAAACCTACTTTGGGGCTGGGGTCAGCTTCGGAGCGGAGGGTCGAACAGGAACGTGACGCGGCCGTCCGGGCGCAGGAGAAGGCGGTCACCGCCCAACGTGAGGCCGAAGACAACGCGCCGGCGTCGAGCGTCAGTGGCGCGGGGACGTCGTACGCCTCGGCATGCAGATCGGCGAGCTCAGCCCGGCGTACCTCCTCGACCAGGGTGCTGCCTTCCTCGCCTCCCCCGCCGCCGGTGACATCAACGGTGTGGTGCTGCCGGTCGACGACGGCTGGTCGGCCGTCTGAGGGACGGCGTCACAGCTTCCGCCGGTCCGCGAACCGGCCTTCCCCGGCGGTGACCTCCTCGCCGCCGGGGAAGACGACGGTCGCCGTGGACGCGGGCGGCACGTCCAGGATGATCATCAGTTCCTCGCCCTCGACGTGCCACTCGACCGCGATGAGCCCCTGCGGACCGTCGAACGTCCCGCGTGCCCAGGTGATCGAGGCGTGGGGCACCGGTGCGACGACGAACGACTCCCACGCCACCGAGCCCTCGGCCTGCCGCAGGCCGAGGGTGTGGGTGTGCAGGAACCGGACGACGGCGCCCTTGCTGTAGTGGTTGAGCGACGCGTGCGCGGTGCCGTCGGCGTCGACGCCGTCCCAGTCTTCCCAGATCGTCGTCGCGCCGCGGTCGAGCATGCCCAGCCACGACGGGTAGGTGCGCTGGAACAGCACCTCGTAGGCGACGTCGGCGTGTCCGTGGTCGGCGAGCACGGGCAGCAGGTCGGCCGTCGACAGGAGCCCGGTGCCCAGGTGCGTGCCCGCTTCCCGGATCAGTTCGACCAGCCGCGCCGCGGCCGCCGTGCGCAGGCCGTCGGGCACGAGTCCGAAGTGGAGCGCCCGGACGTAGCTGGCCTGCGTGTCGGCGGCGGTGCGCCCGCTGTCGTCGAGGAATTCGGTGCGCCACGCGTCCTTCACCCGGTCCGCCAGCTCCGCGTAGCGGGCCGCGTCGTCGGCCCGGCCGAGGACCTGGGCGGTCGCGGCCAGCGTGGCCGCCGACCGGGCCAGGTAGGCCGTCCCCACCTCCCCCTTGTCGGCGGTGAACCAGCCGGCCGGATCGGCTTGCACCGGGTCGATGAGCGAGCCGTCCTCCGCGCGCGCCTTCGGCTCGATCCATTCACCCCAGTGGAACGAGCCGTCCCAGAGGAATTCCTCGTGGGGCAACGGCTCGGCCGAGCGCTCCACCCGCGACGGGTGCCGCGACGTCCGCGCGGTCGCCAGGGCCCATTCGACCCAGCGGACCATGGCGTCCCAGTTTTCGGCCAGTGCCTCGCGGTCGCCGTAGGTCTCGTACAGGAGCCACGGCACGAGCGCGATGGCGTCGCCCCAGCCGGCCGAGCCCGTCATCATCGCGAACAGGACGTCGGGGTGCTCTTTGATGCGGTGCCCGTCCGGGGAGTAGTTCGCGACGCGGCCGTCGGGCAGCTGGTCGTCCCGGACCGAGCGCAGCCATTTGCGCGTGAACCCGGCGACGTCGTAGAGCCGCACCGCGGTCGGGGCGAAGATCTGGTAATCGCCCGTCCAGCCGAGCCGCTCCCGGTGCGGGCAGTCAGTCGGCACGTCGACGGCGTTGCCGCGGAAGCTCCAGCGGGCCGCCTCGTGCAGCCGGTTGAGATCGTCGTCGCCGCAGGCGAAAGTCCCGGTGGGACGCAGGTCCGTGTGCACGACCTGCATGACGATGCCCGCCGGGTCGAGCGGCACGCCACCGCGGTCGAGCCGGGCGTACCGGAAGCCGTGCACGGTGTGCCGCGGTTCGAAGACCTCTCCCGCCGCGCCCGCGGAGACCACCTCGTCGCGTTGCACGAACGGGACCGGCGGCTCGCCAGGCCTTGCCGAGTCGAGGTGGGAGGTCGTGAGATCGCCCGCCGGGTCGAGGTGCTCGCCGTAGTCGAGCACGGTCCGGGTGCCCGCCGGGCCGAGGTCGGTGAGGATGACCCAGCCCGAGGCGTTCTGGCCGAAGTCGGCGATCCAGGCGCCGGTGGGCAGCTGCGTGACGGACACGGCGGGCCGGCGTTCGACGCGCCGCACCGGCGGGGCGGGCGACCAGTCGATCGGCGGGGCGGTGACCGCGTCGAGGAGCACCGGGCGTTCCGGGCCGCGCGGGGCGAGGAAGTCGGTGGTCTGCCCGGCCATCAGCCCGGCGCGGGTGATCCGGCCGGGACCGCCGGTCCAGTGCTCGTCGGTGCCGACGACGCGGATCGAGCCGTCGGCGAAAGCCAGGTGGAGCTCGAGCCGGGCGCCGACGCGCGTTCCCCAGTCCGCGGGTTCGCGGAAGGCACCGACCTGACCGCGGAACCAGCCGTCCGACAGGACGATCTCGATCGTGTTGGCCCCGGCCCGCACCGCCGCGGTGACGTCCGACGCCTGCGCGTAGAGGGTGCGGTCGTAGGAGGTCGAGCCGGGCGTGAGTTCGGCGGTTCCCGCGCGCTCGCCGTTGACGAACGCCTCGTAGACGCCCAGCGCCGTCGCGTAGAGGCGGGCGCGGGTCACACCCACGGGCACGGTGAACGAGCCGCGCAGGAACTGCGCGGGCCGGGCTCCGGGCTCGGTCTCCCCCGCTTCGACCGGGGAAATCCACCACGCGGTCCAGTCCTCGTCGAACAGCCCGGCCTCGAAGGCGTGCCACTCGCTCCACGGCGACGCGCCCGTCCGGACCCGCCAGCGCACCTGTTCGCCGCTGCGCAGCGGCCGAACCGGCCACGCGACCCACCGGTGTTCCCGGGTGTGGGCGACTTCCCGGACGCCGTCGCCGATCAGGATCTCGACGTCGTAGCCGGCGCCCGGCGGCACGTCCGCGGGCGGCTTCCACGACAGCCGCGGTCGCGGTCCGGACACCGGGAACCGGTCGCCACCGAAGTCGATCGACAAGGCATGAGGCACTGAGGTGACCATGAAAGCAGAGCTCCGAGGATCGAGGTGTGCAGGGCGCTGGGCGGCGTCGGCCACTTCGGCCCCACACAGCGAAGCTTGTGCCCAACGCGGGCGTAAATCAGTACGTGTAGAGATCCACGTGGAGAAGTCCCGTTCCCGTCGTGATGCTCGGGATCGGCCAGATCGAGGAGGGCTCGGCGTCGACGGCGGGGATCTGGATCAGTGAGCCGCCGCCGGTCTCGTCGCCGTTCAACATTCGGGCCGTCTCGCCGGTGATCGGATCCAGCTCCCGTACGGAGAGGATCCCGGCCTTCCGTCCGTCAATGCGCGTGGGAGTCATGACGAAGCCGCGGCCGGCGATCGTGACACCCCCGGCGGCCGGCAGGACGATCAGGCCGTATGCCGGGAACGACGGCGGCGTGATCCCGAAGACGTCTCCGGCCTTGACGTCGAAGCAGTACTCGCCGATCTTGATCGTGGCGCTCGGCTGGTCTTCGGTCAACCAGAAGGCGCGGGCGGGCGAGTTCGCGCGCCTTGCCTCGGCGATGTCAATCCCGTTGAGCAGCGCGTAGGCGTCGGCCAAAATGCGCTCCTCGGTCGTACCGGGTGCCAGCGAGTCGACGCCGAACGGTGAGACACCGATGGCGTCGTGCTCTCCGATCGCCCAGAACATCTGGGCGACTCCCCGGGGACTGCGCCGCATCTCCGGGATGAACAATCTGCCGTTGGATGCCTCGCTGAAGGCGCGGCAAATGCGGTCGAAGTCGCCGAAGTACACGTCGGGAGTGAGAAGGTCGACGGTGGGGGCGGCGGCGGCCCAGACGGGGTGCACTCTGTCGATGGGGCCACCACTGGGGTAGTCGCCGGGCTGCATTCCGCCCGCCAGAGCGAGTTGCGCCTCGGGGATGTCCAACTCGAGCGGACTGTCCAGCCAAGCGTTCACGAACAGCGGGAGAGGATGCTCTCGACGGCCGGCGGCAGCGACCGACTCCACGTGCGAGGCGTAGGCCCACGCCATGAACACCTCATGAGCATCCACGTTGTCGCCGAAGAGTTCTGTCCAGGTGCCGCTTCGGTTACTGCCCGCCCGCTCCCATTCCGCATGGGCCGGCATCAGCGGCGATCGAGCAATCGCCTCCACGACCTCCGCCGGGACAGGACCCGACCAGGCGTGGTCGGCGAGGGGGCTTCGGTCGCGAGAGTCTCCCAGAAGGCCCACCTCGTTCTCGACCTGCACCATGATGACGGTGCCGCGCTCGTCAGCGGTCTTCAGGTGCCGCAGAAGAGTCCCGAACGCCAAGGCGTCTGCTTGCCGGCTTTCGCGGGCGAAGGGTGAGAGGTGCTCGATCGCGCCACTGGAGGCGGTGTGCGAGCGGGGGAATCGTTCGGCGTCCTGTTTCACCCAATCGGGCACATAGCTCGACGTGGCGTTCTTCCACGCGCCGAACCACAGGGGGATGAGCCGCAATCCGCACGTTTCGGCGACCTGGATCATCGTGTCGACGAGGGTGAAGTCGAACTCTCCCTCCGTCGGCTCCAGGAGTTGCCAGGTGACCGGGGCGAGCACGGTGTTCGCGCCGAGGGCCGCAACGCGCTGGAAGCTCGAGCGGATGGCGACCTCAGAGCTGGAACTCGAGTTGTGGATCTCGGCGCCGAGGACGAGAAACGGCCGCTCGTCCACCACCAGGCCGTTGTCGGTGAGGCGTGCGATGCGGGTGGAGGGTAGATCTGTCACGACGGAGCTCCGGGGATCGGGGTGACGTTCAACTGATGGTGAAGAAGCGCGCGGCGAAGGCGTCCCACACTTCGAGCATGTCCACCGTGGGATCGGCGACCCAAAGCGCCTCCAATCCCGTCCAGAAGGAGTACAGCTCCCGCGCGGCGAGCATCGGCTTCGGTTTCCAGGACAGCGCCCGCGCGAAACCGTCGAGCGCCCGCCGCTCCCTCTCCAGGAAGTAGCCGTGCGCGGGGTGGCCGACATCCAGAGCCTCAGCCCGGAGCACGACGTAGAGCCGGACCAACTCACGCTGTTGCTGGTTGTGCTCCACCGTGCTCCGGAACACCTCGTTCGCCGCGGCAGGGTCGGCGAAATCCTCAACCTCGTATCGCACGGGGTAGGACAGTTCGTCCCGGTAAGCGAGGACAGCCGCGAGGAGATCGGCCATGGACGGGAAATGGTGCAGCACCGACGGCTTCCGAATGCCGCACGCGTCCGCGATGTCTGCCAGCGACACCGCGTTGAAGCCGGCAGCAGAGATCAGCCGCGCTGCCTCCAGGACGATCTGACGGCGCCGCACTTCGGGCGCCAGCCGTCGCTGGGCGCGGGGAGCGCTGTCGGTTGCTGCATTCATCGATCTCCTCGGGCGGCATTGACGACGATGTCCACGGATCCTAATCTACCATCCGGTAGACGCAATCTATCGATCGGTAGATTGGCCGAGCAAGGGAGTTCGTATGACCGAGCGTGAGTCCGCGGCCACATCCGGCCACCCGAAGGTCGACGCAGTTCCGACGCTCGGCAGCGGGGAGGGCGGCGAGCCGGTGGATGTTCCGGCGCCCGGCGCCTCCCCCTCCTCTCCTGCCTTCAACGAGGCGGCGATGATTGCGGAGCAGCTCACACATCAGACAACCCCGGGCGAGGACCGTCCCCGGGTGAGCGCTGCCTACATCTGGCTGGTCGTACTGGCGACGTTCGGCTCCATAGTGGCGCTCGTCGGACCGATCGGATACTCGCTCTCCGTTCTGCTCGCGCGCATTGCGCCCCAGAACCAGGAGTTCCTCGGCTACGTCACCGGAGTGGGGGCGCTCGTCGTCGTGCTCGCCGGTCCGCTCGTCGGCATTCTCAGCGACCGCACGCGCAGCCGGCTCGGACGTCGACGTCCCTGGCTCATCGGCCTCACCATGGTCGGCCTTGCCGGACTGCTGGTCGTTTCCGCCTCCCCGAACGTCTGGATCGCGCTCCTCGGCTGGGGAGTCACGCAACTCGGCTTCGGAATCGCCGCGCTGCAGGTGACGAGCTCGATGGGCGATCGTCTTCCGGAGTCCCAGCGCGGCAAGGTGGCCGGCTTGACCGGGGTGGCGACGATGGTGGCCTCTATCGCGGGTGTCGCCCTGGCCAGCGCGTTCGCGACCTCGAACCTCCTGATCTTCCTTGTTCCGGGCCTGGTCGGAGCGACCTTCATCCTCCTGTTCGCTGTCTTCGTCAAAGAGCCCGACCTGCGGAACGCGGCTGCGCCCGAGAAGGTGACGATGGGTTCGCTGCTCTCCGGTTACGGCTACAACGTGAAGAAGTACAAGGACTTCTCCTGGAACTGGCTCGGACGGTTCCTGTTCAATTTCGGCGTCACACTCTCCAGCACCTTCACGACGTTCTTCTTCGCCGCCAAGCTCGGCCTTCCCGTCACTCAGATCGGAGGACTTGTCGCGATTGCCGGCCTGCTCGGCATCGTGTGCACCGTGGGAGGCGCAACGCTCAGCGGATTCCTCTCCGACCGGCTCAAGCGGCGCAAGCCCTTCATCCTGCTCGCTGGAGTCCTCTTCGCGGTGGGCGCGGTCATCGCTTGGCTCGCTCCGGATCTGCCGGTGCTGCTGATCGGGCTGTGCGCCCTGCAGTTCGGCCTCGGCATCTTCTCCGCCGTCGACCAGGCCCTCTACTTGGACGTGCTCCCCGAGCAGGACACCCAGGCGGGGCGCTTCGTCGCCATCACCCAGTTCTCGACGTCCATTCCACAGGTCGCCGCACCCCTGCTCGCGCCCGCTCTCCTCCTCCTCGGAGCCGGCTCCGCGGAGGACAACTACGGCCTCCTGTACCTGATCTCCGCAGGCTTCGCCCTCATCGGGGGATTGGTGATCCTTCTGCGCGTCAAGGGCGTCCGCTGAGTAGTGGCCATCGCGGCAAACCGAGGAGCAGCATGACAAGAACTTCCTTCAACCGCGGCTGGCGTGTCCGACCCAAGGTCAGCCCGTTCGCTCAGCTTCAGGCCGGCGCCGGGAACGCGACATCCGTAACCCTGCCGCACGACGCCGTCGCCGCCCTCCCCCGGAACGCCGACGCGCCTTCCGGAGGACGGACCGGCTACTTTCCCGGTGGCACGTTCGAGTACCTCAAGGACTTCGAGGTTCCCGAGCAGTGGCGTGGCAAGCGGGTCACGCTGGAGTTCCAGGGCGTCTACCGCGACGCCATGGTCTATGTGAACGGCACCTTCGCGGCTCAGCGACCCTCCGGCTACTCACCGTTCGACGTGCCCCTCGACCCGTTCCTGCGCTACGGGGAATCGAACGCCATCCGTGTCGATGCCCGAACCCACGACGACTCCCGGTGGTACAGCGGCGCGGGCATCTACCGGGATGTGACCCTGCGCGTCACCGACCTCGCCCACCTCGGCGAGGTCCGGATCGCGACGCCTGACATCGACGCCGATCGGGCGGTCGTGGAGGTGGCGACAAGGGTGGTGAACGAGAGCGTCGAGACCCGGACGCTTCGAGTTCGCACCGAAATCCGCTGTCCTGACGGCGAGGTGGTCAGCCGCGACTCCGCACCCATCACCCTGCGCGCGGGCGGGTCCGGGGTGGTCCGCCAGCGGCTGTACGTACCGAATCCGGCCCTGTGGAGCGTGGACAGCCCGGCCCTCCACACGGCCCGCACCGTGCTTGAGAACTCGTATGAGCTCCTCGAGGAGGAGACCACGCCTTTCGGGATCCGTCGCCTCCAGCTCGATCCGATCACCGGCCTGCGCATCAACGGCGAATCGGTCAAGCTCCGCGGCGCATGCATTCATCACGACAACGGGCCTCTCGGCGCGGCCACCATCGCGCGCGCCGAGGAGCGTCGGGTCGAGCTTCTGAAGCAGGCCGGTTTCAACGCCCTGCGCAGTTCCCACAACCCGCTGAGCCCCGCAATGCTCGACGCCTGCGATCGCCTCGGCATGCTGGTGATGGACGAGACCTTCGACATGTGGGCGGAAGGAAAATCGTCGTTCGACTACTCACTGTCGTTCCCGGAATGGTGGGAGCGGGATGTCGAATCTCTGGTACGAAAGGATTTCAACCATCCCAGCGTGATCTTCTACTCGATCGGCAACGAGATCTTCGAAACCGGCGACGCGCTCGGTTCCGAATGGGGACGCGCACTCGCCGAGAAGATCCGCACCCTCGATCCGACACGCTTCGTGACGAACGGCATCAACCCGTTCGTCTCGGTGCTCAGCGAGGTGAAAGAGATGCGCGCCCGCTCCGCCGAAGTGCAGCCCGCCGGGGAGGGCGGCGTGAACGCCATGATGAACGCAGGCGATTTCATGGCGAGAGTCAGCGCCTCGCCGATGGTCAGCGAGAAGACGGAAGCCTCCTTCTCGGTTCTCGACGTGGCCGGCCTGAACTACGGGGACGGACGCTACGAGTCCGATCGCGAGCAGTTCCCCCACCGGATCATCGTCGGCACCGAAACCTTCCCGCCGCGGATCGCGCACAACTGGCGCCTCGTGCTGGACAACGCCCACGTGCTGGGTGACTTCACCTGGACCGGCTGGGACTACCTCGGCGAAGCCGGCGTCGGCCGGCTCCAGTACGCGGATGTGAGCCCGGTCTTCGAGGCGCCGTACCCGTGGATCTCCGCGCGGGTGGGCGACCTGGACATCACCGGCCTGCGCAGGCCCATCTCCTACTACCGGGAGATCGTGTTCGGCCTCCGAACCCAGCCCTACCTCGCCGTTCAACGCCCCGAGGTATACGGGCGTGAGGGCTTCGGCATGTGGGCGTGGAGCGATTCCATCGCCAGCTGGAGCTGGGACGTGCCGATCGGCACCCCGATCGCCGTGGAGGTGTACACCGTCGCTGACGAAGTCGAGTTGCTGCTCAACGGCCGCTCTCTGGGGCGGGCGACGCCAGGAGAGTCCAAGCCCTTCCTGGCCGAGTTCGATCTCACCTACGAGCCCGGGGAACTGGTGGCCGTCGGTTACCGCGACGGCGTCGAACAGGGACGCACGTCGCTCCGCTCGGCCACCGGCCCGGCTCGGCTCGTCGCCGTCGCCGACCGGACAGAACTGCACGCGGACGACTCCGACCTCAGCTTCATCACCATCGAGCTCCGCGACGAGCAGGGCAACCCGGCGGGCGCACACGATCAGCTGGTGCACGTGACGGTCGAGGGCGCGGCCGTCCTGCAGGCCCTCGGCAGTGCCCGCCCGGACTCGGAGGAACGTTTCGACGCGGCGCAGTGCACCACGTTCGACGGCCGGGCTCTGGCGATCGTCCGGCCGAGAGGTGCCGGGGAGATCACGGTGACCGTCACTGCGGAAGGCCTCGAACCGGTCGTCCTCGAGCTGGAGTCGCTGGAACCCGACGACGAGCCCGTCACCGCCGCGCTCCTGGCCCTGCGATGAGGACCACCCGGCGCACCCCTTCCACCACCATCCTCAGCGGGGCGAACCCCGCTGAACCAGAAGGAGACCGATGACCGACGTGGCCGCGGAAAGCGTCACCGATCCGGCCGCGGTCCGGGCGGGCGACCTCCCGTACCAGAACCCGGCCCTGCCCCTGGAACAGCGCGTCGACGACCTGCTCTCCCGGCTCACACTCGAGGAGAAGGCAGGCCAGCTCACCCAGTTCTTCTACCTGGACATGGAGGAACTGCCCGAGGACTTCGACCTGGAGACGCTCCCGCCTGAGCAACGGGCATATGTCGGACAGCCCAAGATGGTCGAAGCCGCGATCGCCGCCGGCACCACGGGCTCCGTGCTGTTCGTCAAGGACCCCGCGAAGACGAACCGCCTGCAGCGCCTCGCCGTCGAGACCACCCGCCTCGGCATCCCTCTGCTGTTCGGCTTCGACGTGATCCACGGCCTGCGGACCATCTTCCCGGTGCCGATCGCACTCGCCGCGACCTGGTCGCCTGCCACGATCGAAACCGCACAAGCCGTGGCCGCCCGCGAAGCCCGTGCCGTCGGTATCGCCTGGACGTTCGCGCCGATGGTCGATATCGCCCGCGACCCACGGTGGGGGCGGATCATCGAAGGACCGGGTGAGGACCCCGTGCTCGGTGCCGCCGTCGCGGCGGCCCAGGTCCAGGGTTTCCAGGGGAACCTGGACGCCGAGCACGTGCTGGCGGGTCCCAAGCACTTCGCCGGGTACGGAGCCGCTCGCGGCGGCCGCGACTACGACGACGCGGAAGTGTCGGATTCCGAGCTGTGGAACGTGTACCTGCCGCCCTTCCAAGCGGCGATCGAAGCCGGGGCCGGCACTGTGATGAGCGCCTACATGGACCTCAACGGCGTGCCGGCGTCCGCGAATCGCCGTCTGCTCTCCGACATGCTCCGCGACGAGCTCGGCTTCGAGGGATTCGTGGTCTCGGACGCCAGCGCCGTCCGATCCCTGGAGACCCAGCACTTCGCGCAAGACCTCACGGATGCAGCGGTGCGAGCCGTCTCGGCCGGGCTCGACATGGAGATGTGCATGTTCGACCCCGCCTTCTCGCGACTCCCGCAGGCAGTCACCGACGGTGTGATCGGTGAAGAGGTCATCGACGACGCGGCGCGGCGGGTCCTGACGGCCAAGTTCCGGCTCGGTCTCTTCGAGAATCCCTACGTGCTCGAGGATGCCGCGGCCTCCGTCCTGGGTGCCCTCGAACACCGTGAGCTCGCCCGCACCACCGCAGAGCGTTCGATCATCCTGTTGAAGAACGAGCCCGCCGTGCTTCCGCTTCGCGCCGACGCTCTGAGAACGGTCGCCGTGATCGGGGAACTGGCCGACAGCAAGCGAGACACCCTCGGCCCGTGGGTGTTCGACCACGACACCGACGAGACCGTAACCGTTCTGGAAGGCCTGCGGAACCGTCTCGGTGACCGCGTCCAGGTGACGCACGCGCCGGGAGCGGGCAGCCCGAGCCGGCGCTTCCCCTCCATGTTCGATCGGATGGACCCCACAGTGGTGGAGACCTCCCTGGACAACGACGACGACGAGATCACCCGTGCGGTGGAGCTGGCGGCCTCCGCCGACGTGGCGATCGTGGTCGTCGGGCAACGACAGAACCAGATCGGCGAGAACGCCTCGACCGCCACCCTGGACCTGCCGGGGCGGCAGCTGGAGCAGCTCCAGCGGATCAGCCGGACCGGCACTCCCGTCGTGCTGGTCGTCATGTCGGGCCGCCCCCTTGATCTGCGCTGGGCGGACGTCCACGTGCCCGCCATCGTGCAGGCCTGGTACCCGGGGACACGCGGCGGTGAAGCGGTGGCATCCGTCCTGCTGGGCGAGGTCTCGCCCGCCGGGCGCCTCCCTTTCAGCTGGCCGCGCCACGTCGGGCAGGTGCCCATCATCTACTCGCACAACCGGACCTTCCAGCCCGAGAACCAGGGTGCGCGCTACTTCGAAGAGGAAAGCGTGCCGCTCTACCCCTTCGGTCACGGACTCTCCTACGCCGATTTCGAGTACTCGAACCTGAGACTGGACCGGCCCGAGATCCAGGTCGGAGAAACCGTCACCGTGTCCGTCGACGTTCACAACCGCTCCGGCGTCGACGCCGACGAGGTCGTGCAGCTCTACACGCATCAGCGTTACGGCACGGCCTCCCGTCCCATCCGGGAGCTCAAGGGGTTCCAGCGGGTCCCCCTCGCGGCCGGCGAGATCCGCACGGTCACCTTCGATCTCGGCCCGGACGCGCTGCGCTACTGGGCCGCGGCCACGGGCGGGTTCGTCCAGGACGCCACGACCATCGACATCTACGTCGGCGGAAGCTCCACCGCCGAGCTGACGACCACGCTTGAGGTGGCGAAACGATGAACGAGAACACGATGAGTGCCTTTCCCGCCAGGTTCCTCTGGGGCGCTTCGACCGCACCTCACCAGATCGAGGGCAACAACATCAACAGCGACTGGTGGGCCCGCGAGAGCCTGATGCCCGGGATGGAACCGAGCGGCGATGCGCTGGACAGCTACCACCGCTATCGGGAGGACATGGAACTGCTGGCGGACGCCGGCTGCACCGCGTACCGATTCGGCGTCGAGTGGGCCCGCATCGAGCCGCGGCCGGGGCAGATCTCGCGCGCCGAGCTGGCCCACTACCGGCGCATGATCGACACAGCACTCGGACTCGGACTCGAGCCGGTGATCACCCTGCAACACTTCACGTCGCCACGCTGGTTCGCGGAGGAAGGCGGCTGGCTGGGAGAAAACGCAGTCGCTCGGTTCGCATCATTCGTGATCAGTGCCACCCAGATCCTCGATGGCGTGCAGTGGGTAGCCACCATGAACGAACCCAATATGCAGGCGATGATGGTGATGCTGCAGGAAGCCATGCGCTCTGGGCGGCTCGCCGAATGGCAGAGTCCTACCGTCGACGGCGAGGCGCAGCG
The DNA here is from genome assembly GCF_040654215.1 of Nonomuraea sp. NPDC050733. Lineage (NCBI taxonomy): Bacteria > Bacillati > Actinomycetota > Actinomycetes > Streptosporangiales > Streptosporangiaceae > Nonomuraea > Nonomuraea sp. NPDC050733. Next base: position 58,633 of record NZ_JBFAHO010000038.1, read on the forward strand.
GGAACGGATCGCCGCGAATCTGCCGGTGCCCGAACCGAGATTCGGACACCGCATGGTCGAACTCCACCACGCCGTCCGCGACATCGTGCGCGAACGGACAGGAGCCAAGGTGGGATGGACGATCGCCAACGGCGCGCTCACCGCGACACCGGGCAACGAAGAGAAACTCGCTGAGGTGCGATACGCGTACGAAGACCTCTACCTCGAAGGATCACGCGGCGACGACTGGATCGGGGTCCAGTCCTATTCCAGCCAGCAGGTGGACGCGAACGGACTCGTCCCCCACCCTGAGCACCCCGACAACACGCAGACCGGGGCGGCGTACCGGCCGGACGCTCTCGGCATGGCCGTCCGCCACGCATGGGAGGTGACCGGCCTACCCATCCTCGTCACCGAGAACGGGATCGCAACAAGCGACGACGACCGCAGAATCGCCTACACGACCGACGCGCTGCGGGGACTGTCCGCGGCGATGGCGGACGGTGCGGACGTCCGTGGCTACCTGCACTGGAGCCTGCTCGACAACTACGAGTGGGGCCACTGGAAACCGACGTTCGGGCTGGCCGCCGTCGACAGGGAGACCTTCGAGCGCAAAGCGAAGCCGAGCCTGGCATGGCTCGGTAGCGTCGCCCGCACGAACGGCGCGGCTGTCGCCGAATCCCTTTCCTGACCCGACCGCGGGTCCGCCGCTGCGGGCTGGCATGACCTCGCTCATGGCGCAAGCCGGATCCGAACGCTTCCGGCCGTACCGACCGAACCAGAAAGCATGCCTTCGTGACTTCCGTCGTCTGTAACCCGGTGAACCTCGCCTACCGCTACCAGGACCTGCGCCCCATGTCCGGCGGCCGGACCGTCCACCGCGAGGCCGCCGACCCGTCGGTGATCCGCTACCGCGGCCGGTTCTACCTCTTCGCGTCGATGTCGGCCGGCTTCTGGCACTCGGCAGACCTGCGCACCTGGGCATACCGGGCCAGCACCAAACTCGCGCCGCTCGACTACGCCCCCGACGTCCGCGAGGTCAACGGCGTCCTCTACGTCTCCGCGTCCCGGCAGACCGACAGCCCGTTCTACCGCAGCGAAGACCCCCTCGCCGACGACTTCACCCTGGTGAACCCGGGCTTCCCGTTCTGGGACCCGCACCTGTTCCAGGACGACGACGGCGCCGTCTACTTCTACTGGGGCTGTTCCAACAAAGAACCCGTCACCGGTGTCCGGGTCGACCCGGACACCATGGACCGCATCGGCGAACCCGTCCCGCTCTTCGGCGGCGACCCCGACCGGCACGGCTGGGAACAGGTCGGCGAGAACCACGTCAAGACCGAACCGACCACGGAACTGGCGAAGAGGATCGCCGAGTACCTCGGCGACTCTCCCTTCATCGAAGGCGCGTGGATGACCCGGCACCAGGGCACCTACTACCTGCAGTACGCCGCGCCGGGCACCGAATGGAACACCTACGCCGACGGCTACTACACCTCCTCCTCACCCCTCGGCCCCTTCGAGTACGCGCCGAACAGCCCGTTCTCCTCGAAGCCCGGCGGGTTCATCACCGGCGCCGGCCACGGCAGCACCTTCCAGGACGAACACGGCAACTGGTGGCACGCCTCGACCATGCGCGTCTCGGTGCACCACCAATTCGAACGGCGCGTCGGGATCTTCCCCGCGGGGTTCGACGCCGACGGAGTCCTGTTCTGCAACCAGAACTTCGGCGACTACCCGATGCTCGTGCCGGACCGCCGGGTCGATCCGTGGACCGGCACCTTCGCCGGCTGGATGCTGCAGTCCTTCCGCGCGAAGACGACCGCCTCCTCTTCGGCCGAAGGGCACAGCCCCGAACTCGCCGTCAACGAGGACGTCCGCACCTGGTGGACCGCCGCGACGACACAGCCGGGCGAATGGCTTCGGGTCGACCTCGGCGAAGAGCGAACCATCACCGCGATCCAGCTCAACCTCGCCGACCAGGACCTGGCCGCGCACGCCCCCGAACTCACCGACCTCGCCGAAGTCACCCCAGCACAGCGCGCGATCTACCCCCACGGCCAGCCGACCGAGACGCTCATCGAGGTATCCCCGGACGGCGAGCAGTGGTACCCGGTCTCGGACAACCGCGGATCGGACGAAGACGCTCCGCACGCCTTCGTGGTACTCGAACCCGCGCAGCGCGCCCGGTACGTCCGGGTCACCGCCGGCCGGATGCCCTTCGACGGTCCCTTCTCGGTCAGCGGGCTGCGCGTCTTCGGGACCGGTAACGGACCGGCACCCGCGGCCACCACTGCCCGCGCGAGGCGCGTCGACGACCGGACGGCACGCATCGAATGGGAACCCAGCGCAACCGCGCACGGCTACAACGTCCGCTACGGCATCGCCCCCGGCAAGCTCTACCACAGCTGGCTGGTCTACGAACAGAACGACCTCGACCTGCGAACCCTCAACGCCGGAGCCGACTACTGGGTCGCCGTCGACTCGTTCAACGAGAACGGCATCACCACCGGCCCGGTCACGAAAATCGCCTAACCTCACCACGAAAGCAGCACCTGATGTTGGAAGGCTTGCACGACAAGGTCATCGTCTTCGCCGGCGCCAGCGGGATCGCCGCTGCCACCGCGAAGTTCCTCGGCGCCGGAGGCGCGCGGATCGTCGTCGGAGACGTCGTCGAAGCGTCGGCCGAAGCCACCGCCCAGCCGCCCAGGCCGCCCGGGACACCGGCGGCGACGGCGTCGCGACCGTAACCGGCATCGCCGACGAGAACCAGGTCAAGGAGCAGATCGACCTGGCGATCGGCACGTACGGCCGCATCGACGGCCTGTTCAACGTCGCCGCCGACATCGACCCGGCCGAAGTCGCGAAGGACACCGACGCCGTCGACATCGACCTGGCCGTGTGGCAGCGCACCCTCGACATCAACCTCACCGGCTCGCTCCAGGCCTGGTCATGACCCGGCAGACCGAGCTCAACCTGCCCGAAGAGTTCCGCGACGCAATCCTCGCCACCACGCCGGCGCCGCGCCATGGCCGGCCCGAGGACATCGGCGCCACCGTGGCCTTCCTGCTTTCCGACCTCGCCGCGTGGACGACCGGGCAGATCCTCTGTGTCGACGGCGGCACCACCATGCGTGCCTGAGCTGCGTCCGGCACGTCCGCTCGATGATGAAGGAACACACGCCCCGACCGGACGACCGTGACGCCTGGCGCTCCGTCATCGCGAAGCAGGACGCGATGGTGCCCGTGGACGCCCCCGAGATGATGGTGATGTCGCTGACCGGGGCCGTCGCGTCGGGCCACCTCGCCGACATCCTCGCCCGGGACGTCGAGGGAGTACCGGTCCACGTCGCCACCCCGCAGGGCACGGCGCCGGACGACCGGCGTGTCTTCCTTTCGCTGCACGGCGGCGCCGGTGGCACCCGCCTTACGGAACACCACCCCAAGATCATTCTCAGCGCCAACGGCTGTCATTTCAGGTGAGGGAGGTGTCGCCGAGCGACTGCAGCAGGGTGCGCAGCGCGTCGGCCAGGCCGTCCGCTTGGTCGCGATCGAGGGCCTGGAGCAGGCGTGTCTCGTTAGCGATGTGCAGGGCGAACAGGTCGTCAATGGTCTGGCGGCCGTGGGGGGTGAGTCGGATCCGCACCGTGCGGCGGTCGACGGCGTCGGGGACCCGTTCGACGAGGTTCTTGGTCACCATGCGGTCGATGCGCTTGGTGATGGCGCCCGAGGTGACCATGGACGCCTTGACGAGCTGGCCGGGGGTCAGCTCGTAGGGTTCGCCCGAACGCCGGAGCGTGGTCAAAACGTCGGCCTCGCTGTTGTCCAGACCGTGCCGGCGGAAGAAGCCCTGGATCTCCACCTCCAGCAGCCGGGCAAGTCGTTGGATTCGGCCCACCACCCCGACCGGCCAGATGTCCACGTCGGGACGCTCCCGGCGCCAGGCGTCCATCACCGCGTCCACGGCGTCACCCATCCCGCACTCCTCTTGCTAGTCTCTTATCGGTATCTTACCAAGAAGAGATTTGAAGGAAGGTGTCCATGTCCCGCAACATGGAAGCGGCCCGGGCCGCTTACCAGGCGTTCACTGACGGCGACCTCGACCGGTTCGTCGAGTCACTCGACCCCGGCTTCGTCTCCCGGCAGTCGGCGGCAGTCCCCTGGCGCGGCACCTACCGGGGACATGAAGGCGTGCGGGAGATGTTCGGCAAGGTCGCCGAACGCGCCGATGCCACCTACGAACCGTCCCAGTTCATCGAAGGCCAGGAGCACATCGTCGTCGTCGGCAACGCCCGCATCACCCCCCGCGGCACCGGCACGGCGACCACCGTCCGGGAACTGCACGTCTGGCACGTCAAGGACGGCCGACTGCTCGGTCTGGAGGTCTTCCTCAACGCCCCCGCACCGCTCCTGGCCGGACTCGGGGTCTGAGCAGGTCCTTGAACGCTCCAACGATCATCCCCGGACACCAAGGAGATGACATTGTCCTGGCTGGACAGCGACTACCCACCCCGTCGCTATCACCAAGACCACGGTGAGATCAGCGCCCGTTTCCGCTCCGCCGACACGCCGGCCGACCTCATCACACCGTCCGGCGGACGGACCGACTATCTCGCCACCAAGGCATCGACCGGCGGCGAGTTCGACCTCTACCGGGTCCGCATGAGCCCCGAAGCGGCCGGCGAGCGCCCACTTCCACATGACGATGACCGAATCGTTCTACGTCGTGGCCGGCACCCTGCGGGTCTACGACGGCCGACGATGGTACGACGCATCAGCGGGCGACTTCTTGCACGTGCCGCCGGGCGGTCTGCACTCCTTTGGGAACCAGTCCGGTAAGCCGGTCGACTTCCTGATGCTGTTCAGCCACCTTGCCGGCATGAGCGACGAGGAACGGATCGCCTTCTTCGTCCACCACGACAGCTACTTCACCGACATGGCCAAGGGCCCGGCGGCACAGTCATGGCAAGCCCGCAGCGCACCGTGACACAAACCCGGTCCTGAGACGGGGCGCAGGCCGCTGCTGACACCGAGGAACCGGATCCGGCGCTCAGAGCACCATCCTCCGTAGCGCCGGATTCGGCCCCGCTGTTCCTCTACCGGCGGCCTCGAAGACTCCAAACCGCGTCCTCCGGCCGCACCCTCGCCACCGCCAAAATCCGTTCCGATCCTCCTCTCAGGCCGGGATCCCCTTACGGAGCACCAGCCCAAGATCATTCTCAGCGCCAATGGCCGTCCGCAGGTTCCTCAACCCCGGAGACCGCTGACCGGTCACTACCGCCACCATCCGGGCAGGCCAACCCCTCAACGCCCTACCGCTAATTCCTGCACTCAGTCTGGAGCCGGTCGGAGGGTAGGCCAGGCGGACCAGCTGGCGTTTCGCCGGATGGCTGGTCAGAAGCGGAACATCTGAACGAACTGGTGGAGTAGCGCGGGATCGCCCTCCACTCGCACGCTGCCGTCGGTGAGTGCTTGGTCGGGGGTCTTGGCACCGGTCATCAGCGTGTGGATCCCCTGGTCGTTCAGCCTTTCGATGATGAGGTCCGGGGCCGGGTGCGGACCGATGCCGACCGTCAGGGCTCCGGCGGTGATCTGTAGACGGAGGGTGAACTCGCCCATGCGTACCTCGCAGCCGACGGTGGCGCCGCGGGCCGCCTGCGGGCGGTAGGTGGTGCGGAAGGCCATGGCGACCGATTCGGCGGTGATGGTCTCGCCGGGGCGGGGCTCAGCCATCGTTCGGGCGCCCCAGCGGCCGAGGGCGATCAGTGCCGGTTCTAGATCGCGTCCGTAGTCGGTGAGTTCGTAGACGATCGCGCGCTCGGGGTGAGGGAGCGCACGGCGGGTGGCCAGGCCTGCCTCTTCGAGTTGCTTGAGGCGGGTCGAAAGGATGTTGGTCGGGATGGCGGGCAGACCCTTGCGCAGGTCGGTGTAGCGCTGGGGGCCGGACAGCAGGTTGCGGACGATCAGCAGCGTCCAGCGTTCGCCGATCATCTCCAACGCGCGGGCCAGGCCGCAGAACTGTCCGTACTCACGAGCCGTCATGCAACACATCCTACAGCGAACTTCTGTTGACAAAGCGTGCTTTTAAAATGCAAGCTTACTGCTCGTTCGGCCATCAGGCCGGTTCACCTGGTGATCTGTGAGGAGTTATCACATGACTTATGGCACGACGGCGCGGAAGGTCGGGGCCGGGCTGTTCGTCTCGCTGGACGGCGTCGTGGAGGCGCCGGAGAGGTGGCACTTCCCGTACCTGAGCGAGGAGATGGGCGCGGCGGTCGGGCAGATGTACGCCGAGGCCGACACGCTGCTTCTGGGGCGGGTCACCTACGAGACGTTCGCCGCGGTGTGGCCGCACCAGACCGGTGAGATGGCCGACGCGATCAACGGCATCGCCAAGGTCGTGGCCTCCACGACCTTGACGGAGCTCACCTGGAACAACTCCACACTGATCGAGGGCGACCTGGTCGCGGCGGTCAAGAAGCTCAAGGACCAGCCCGGCGGCACGATCTCGTTGTCGGGCAGCGTCAGCCTGGTCCGTACCCTGCTCCAGGCCGGTCTGCTGGACGAGCTGCGACTGCTGGTCCACCCGCTGGTGGTCGGCACCGGCATGCGGCTGTTCCCCGAAGGCACCTCGCCGATCCCGCTGGAGCTGGCCCGGTCGGTCACCTTCGCCAACGGCGTCCTCGACCTGACCTACCAGCCCGCCTGACCCGCCCCCTGTCTGATCCACCCCCATCGAGCGATAACGGAACACCCCATGAATGATGTCCAGATCAAGGTCGAGACCAAGACGCTCCAGGTGCCCGGTGCCCGTCTGCATTATGAGGTCCGGGGCGCCGGGCCGCTGCTGCTGATGATTCCCGGCGCGCCCGCCGACGCCGGCGCGCTGGCCCCTCTGGCGCAATGCCTGGCCGACCGCTACACCGTGGTCACCTACGACCAGCGCGGCCTGTCCCGCAGCCCCGTGACCGGACCGCCCGCCGACACCGACGTCACGGTCTTCGCCGACGACGCCCACCGCCTGCTGGCCGCCCTGGGTGACGAGCCCGCCTACGTGCTGGGAAACAGCGGCGGCGCCCTCACCGCCCTGAACCTGGCCGCCCGCCACCCCGAACAGGTCCGCGCCCTGATCGTGCACGAGCCGCCGCTGCCCGAGCTGCTGCCCGACCGCGACCGGTGGCGGGCCGTCTTCCAGGATGTGCACGACACCTACCGCGAACACGGCGTCGGCGCGGCGATGGGCAAGTTCATCACCGCCGTCGACGGGGAGAACGCCGCGCCCCCGGCGATGCCCGACCCTTCCCAGATGCCCCCCGATGCGCTGGAGACGATGGGCCGTATCCAGGGCAACCTCGACTTCTTCTTCTCCCACATGCTGCTGCCGGTGCTGCGCTTCGCGCCCGACCTGAACGCGCTGCGCGCCGCCCAAGTGCCGGTCGTCGTCGGTGTCGGGACGGCATCGGGCGACGGCGTTCCCGCGCTGTCGGCCCGCGCCCTGGCCGACCGGCTCGGTGTCGAGCCGCTGGCCTTCCCCGGCGACCACCAGGGCCTGGCCCTCGACGCCGCCGCCTGCGCCGACATCGTCCGCACGGCCCTGGCCTGACCTTCATCAGCAGAAACGGAGCTCCAGAACATGACCCCACCGGCCAAGGGCAACCCCGCCAGCTACTTCCCCTCGATCGAGACCAAGTACGGGCGTCCCATCCAGGACTGGATCGACCTCATCAACGCCTCGCCCCTGACCAAGCACATGGAACTGGTCGCCTGGCTCAAGACCGAGCACGGCCTGGGCCACGGCCACGCCAACGCCCTGGTCGCCCACACCTGGGCCGGCAGCGAGTAGGCCAGATGGCCCCGTCCCGTGGACACGGGCACCCCCTGGCTCTCACGGGACGAGGTTGAGCGTACGAAGCCCGCCGGGCATCTCGGGAAGTTGGAAGGAACAGCGGCCCATCATGTTGATGTGGTGCCGCACGAACGGTGACAGCCGGGCTACGTCCTCGTCTCGCACGTCGAATCCGTCCGTGGGCAGCCGGGTCAGGGCGGCGTCCATGTAGCGGGTATTGAACAGCACGATCGCATTCAGGACCAGGCCGAGCGCGCCGATCTGGTCCTCCATGCCCTGCTGGTAGTTCTGGTAGAGCTGGCCGTTCTCGCCGTGGAAGACCCTGCGGGCCAGGGCATGGCGGCCTTCCTGCAGGTTGGCCTGGGCCTTGATCTGGTGGCGGTAGCCGGGCTCGTCGGCCATCCGCAGGATGTGCAGGGTCTTTTCCATGGCCTGCCTGAACGTCACCGATCGTGGTGGCGCCGGCGGCCGTTGCGGGCGAGGCAGTGACCAGCAGCAGGGCTGCCGTGGTCGCGGCGGCAACGGACATGCGCTTCAACCCAACAACTCCTTCGAGGGACGAAAGGGTCAGGAAGGCGCGCAGGGGTCACGTGATGAGCTGTCGTGCCGTCTCGCCGATGGGCGTCGATGGTGGTGCAGTAGGCCTCGCGATGCGGGCCGGCGAACGGGAAGCACGGGCCGGCGGTGAAGTCGGCGCCGCGGGCGGGACAGCTGGCTGGCGTACGGGCGCGCGACCGGGCCACGCGCCGCCCAGCGGTTCTCAATCCTCCAGCCGCACTTGGCGATCACGATCTGATCAGGCTCGTCATGTGCGGCTGGAGTGATCACGTCGCGGGGCAGAACAGCGATTTGAGAGCGTTCGTGATGCGCGACGGCACGGTGCTGCGCTCGGCATCGTCCATGGCCAGGGTCAGAGACACGGCGAGCTGAACGCGCCCGTCGGAGGAGGTGATCGTCGCGGCGGTGAAGCCGGGCGCGCTGCCCCCGCCTCCCGCGGCGAACTCGGGCTTGCCGGCGCACGGCCCGCCCGCAGGGGGCGCCGGCTGGCCAGGAGGCGGGTCGGTGATCACTTTACTCAGCGACACCGGCAGGAGCCTGCCCTGGCGGAAGGCACGCTGGAAGACGCTCATCTCGTGCGCGGTGGAGATCACGCCTCCGGCGCCGAGCATGGTGGTGGCGTTGAGCTGGTCGGCATCGCGCATCGTGCCCGTCTCGTCCGGGGCGTAGCCATGCCCGTGCGGTCCCTTGATGCCCTCGGTCGCCTTGGTGGGCAGGTAGGTATGGCGCATGCCGAGGGGAGCGAAGAGCCTGCGGTTGAGTTCGGCCGCCAGTGACCTTCCGGACAGTCTTTCGATGATCATGCCGAGCAGGATGTAGTTGGTGTTGGAGTAGTTGAAGGTTCCGATCTCCACGGGCCGGGAGTTCTTGCGCGAGGCCGCCAGCAGGTCGGTCGGGCGGTAGTTACGCGTGGCGTCTGAAGTGTCCGGGCTGATGTAGTCGGGGATGCCCGAGGTCAGCTGGATCAGGTTGCGTACGGTGACCTCGCCGGCGCGCTCCACCAGGTCCTTTTCCACCACTTCCGGCAGGACCTCGCCGAGTTTGTCGTCCAGGCTCAGCTTGCCCTCCTTGACCAGTTGTAGAGCCGCGATGGCGGTCATGGTCTTGGTCTGTGAGCCGATCCGGTAGCGGGCGTTCGACGGGATGGCACCGCCCTTGCCGTTGAGCAGGCGGGACCCGGCCGAGCCCTTCCCGACCCGCTTGCCGTCCACGTACACCTCGCCGATGGCGCCCACCACGTGGCCTGTCTTCACCAAGCCTTCCATCGCCTGCTGCACGTCCCCGACCTTGACGGGGGCGGCAGTTGTCGAGGCGGTGGCGGGCGGGGCCGCACTCAAGACCAGTACCGCGCATGCCAGCGAGGCTGCGCCAGTGAACGTCGCTCGACGCAGAAGCATGAAGTCTCCCTCTTCCAGGTCCGAATACTCGGCTGTCGAGCCACAAGTTCTAAAGAGGGCAGTGTTATCTCGACATAAAGTGGACGACGGTGGTCATGACCGGCGTGGGACGGACACCTTTGATGGAGAGCTCAGGGGTTGATTCCCCGGTCTCGTTGCGCTCACTGTCCATGACGTCTGAGGCTGGGCAAACGGCCGGCGCGCTGCCTGGGTGCATCCAGGTTGGACGGGTGGCGTGTCAGGCGGTGCGGCGGGAACGGGCGAGAGCGAGCCCACCGAGAACCATGGCGATCGGCCCGACCACCAGGTCCACGTAGCCCCCGACTATCCCGTAGCCGGTGCCGGGACCACCCTCGGCGGCGGCCACGACCAGCCCGCCGATGACCGTGCAGGCCAGCCCTGCCGCCAGGGCCACGATGGCTCCCCTTCTCCCCGTGCCGGTGCCGATCCGCCGGGCGGAGCGGGCCAGAGCCAGCCCGCCGATGACGACGCCGGCCAGCCCCAAGAGCGCGGCCACCACGGACCAGAGACGCCCGGCGGTCATGGTGTAAGCATCGACGGGCTGGGCCAGAACCTGCGCGGCTGCCGGTGTGGCGAGCCCCACAATGCCGAGCAGGGCGGCTGCGGCGGTGGCCGGCAGGTGACGGACGAACATGCGGATCCTGTCTGTCGAATGACGGGCGTCAGCGGCGTGTGCGGCGCGGCGGATCGCCGGTGACGAGTGCGAGCGCTTCATGAGGGGTTTCACGGAATCGATCATTGCGCCGTCGAGACAGCCCGGCCTCCGGCAGCGGACGGCAGCCTCTACGCAGTTCTGCGTAGCCGGCTCGTGCCTCGGTACGCCCGTCGTCGTAGGCGGCCGAACCTGGATCGAGCCCGGCGGCACCTGGGATCGTGTGTGATCCAGGGTGGCCGCCAGGCAAGGGCGGCCGTCACCAGCCAGTAATGTGATCACGATGATGGACACGCGGCTGACCACCCACCGTGACGTTTCCGCGGCCATGGCCCGCTACGACGACCGGGAACTGGTCGAGCTGCTGGAGCGCGAGGCCGTCCCCCTCGGCATCGGCATCGGCGGGGCGTCCGCACGGATCGAGGTCGGCGGCACCTCGGTCTTCGTCAAACGCGTTCCCCTCACCGAGCCCGAACTGCGCCACCCGCACTCGACGACCGACCTGTTCGGGCTGCCGCCCTTCTGCCAGTACGGCATCGGCTCGCCCGGCTTCGGCGCCTGGCGCGAGCTGGCCGCGCACACGATGACCACCGAGTGGGTGCTGACCGGCCGGTTCCCCGGCTTCCCGCTGCTGTATCACTGGCGGGTGCTGCCCACCGCCGAGCCCGCCCCGCTGTACGGAGAGCTGGCCGACATCGATCGGGCGGTCACTTTCTGGGAGGGCGCGCCCGGCGTGCGCCGCCGCCTTGAGGCGCTGGCAGAGGCTCCTGCGAGCCTGACGCTCTTCCTGGAGTACTTTCCCCACAACCTGCACCAGTGGCTGGACGAGCGGGTGCGCGCGGGCGACGCCGACCGCGCCTGCGCCCTGGCGGACCAGGGGCTGCGTGAGGTCGTGTCCTTCATGAACGCGGGCGGCCTGCTGCACTTCGACGCGCATTTCGAGAACATCCTCACCGACGGGCGCCGCTTCTACCTGACCGACTTCGGGCAGGCCGTGTCAGCCCGGTTCGACCTGTCAGAGGAGGAACAGGCCTTTTATCGCCGGCACCTCACCTTTGACCGCACCTACACGCTGACATACCTGGTGAACTGGCTGGCCGGCGCCTTCCACGGCGCCGACTGGCCAAGGCGTCGCGAACTCGTGCGGGAATGGGCGGCGGGAGAGCGGCCAGCCGGCGTGCCCGGCGGGGTCGCGGCCCTGCTGTCGCGGCACAGCCCGCTGGCCACCGTGCTGAACGACTTCTACCACGATCTGCAGAGCGAGAGCAGGAAGACGCCGTACCCGCTGGAGGTGATCCGCCAGGTCGCCGGACGGCACGCCCTGCCGCTCGAGTAGCCGTGCCGTTGACGAAAGTGTCACCAGCCGCCAAAAGGTTGATCACGCGCCTCTATTGATGTTGTTCGGGCGAAGGGTCGTTGGCTCGCGAAGACCAGCGCCGGGCGGTCCTCACGAGGGCGGCCAGTTGCGCAGGGCGGCGTCGGCCAACTCCTGGAGTTCGTCGCGGCCGACACCGCTCGCGGCTTGCACGGCGATACCGAACGCCAGAGTGGTGACGTAGCGGGCCAGGAGCCCCGGATCGGTCTCCGGAGGCAGCGATCAGCACGTGAACTGGGTGAAGACGGCATAGGTTGCGAAGGGGAGAGAGGTTTCGGACATGCGCGGTCGACTTGCGGCTGCGGCGTTGGTGGTGACGCTGGGGGCTTGTAGCTCTGGGGGCGCGAGCACCCCTGCCCCCTCGGCGTCCGCTCAAGGCCCTCCGGTGCGGACAGGCTCGGGAACCTGGGTGGAAGTCGCCGAGGGCGGGCACGGGACTTCGCTGGATGAAGTGGTGGTAACCGGCAGGCGGGACGCGTGGGCGGTTGGTAAGGGCGAAATGGGCCCCACCGTCAAGCGGTGGAATGGCATCGGCTGGCGCGACGTCACCATACCCGGAGGGCCGGAGTTCCCCATGGCCGTGTCCGCCTCATCGAGCCGTGACGTCTGGGTATTCGGCAGCGACGGGAGAGTCTGGCGATGGAACGGTCGTACCTGGTCCCGACAAGGCGGGCCGACAGGGATCCGCGAGTCGTCGGCGGCCGTGGTGGCGGGTCCCGGACAGGCATGGCTGGCGGAATTCGGCGACGCCGCATACATCAACCGGTGGTCTCGGGAAAGGTGGAGCAGGGTGGCGTTACCGTTCAAAGTGGACATCCAGGCGCTCAGCGCGGTGTCACCGAACGACGTGTGGGCCGTGGGCGGGTCCACGGTCCTGCACTGGGACGGCAACAGATTCAGCGCCATCCCGCTGCCCCCGCCCTACGCGATCCGGCCGTCGGCGGCCGACGGCACGTACCTCCGCCTGCTGGACGTGGCGGCGGTGTCACCTGGGGAAGTCTGGGTGGTGGGAACGATGGCGAAAGATTCCTCGGCGGGGGTGGCATTCCGGTGGGACGGTCATCGATTCACCTCGCTCGCACTTCCGGAAGGAACGGCCGAACTCACGGCGGTCGAAGGCGATGGGCATGGCGGATTCTGGACCGCCGGCGACGTAGACCGCGACAGCTGGGACAGGCAAATTCTTCACAACGATGGCTGGCACTGGACCAGGGAGCCACCCCCCGAGCGGACCGGGACTTGGGGTCACGTTGTGTCCGACTTCGCCCGCCTGCCTGGAGACGATCGGATGATCGCGGTGGGCGGGGAACCCGCTCATGAGGAGAACAGCACCGGATGGATCTGGATGCGATCGCGCTAGTGCCGCATCAGGCAACGTTCGTCCTGTTCGAAGCACGGTCAGCTAATGAGTGGCGACAGGCGGCCGGGGCTGGACCGCGTCCAGGGAGAAGAACTTCTCCAGATCCGACAGCGACGGCAGCTCCTCGAACGCCGTATACGCCCTGACCTGGTCATCAGACAAAAACCCCACGGGCACGGAGCGTAGCCGTACTCCCAGACGGTGAGCACGGCGCGCTCGAGAGTTTCGCCGGTGTCGAACTTTCGCGGCCGGCCGACGGGGGCGCTCCGTTTCCTCTCCGCTCCCCCAGCGAAGGGGGCATCGACGTGGGACTGCTTGACGGCAAGACCGCTCTCGTCAGTGCTACCCGGTGCTGGATGATGACGATGTGCCCCCGGCGGACCTTGCGTGATCCCGACGCCGACGACCAGGATTGATCGGGGGGATTGAGAGCCTCCCGGCCTCGCGGAGCCCACCGTCCTTGAAAAGCCAGGCCCGGCGAGTGCGGGGCGTTCTGGGCGTCACGCAGCAAGGTCACGCAGTAGATCTCGCCGAGTGGGTCGCCCCGATCGCCGTACGGAGGTCGCAGCCAGCGGAACGGCGCCAGCGCATCGATCGTCATACCGGGATCCTGGCAGGCCCTGCCGACATGGTCAGGCCCACTCCCCCTTCGGCGCGCACCTGCTGTTCGAGGGCAACCTGCCGCCGCACCCCCGGATACCGGTATCAGAGGTGGAACCTGGACAAGGGAGCGGTGCAGAGGGTCTGCTCTGCGCCGAACTCCTCGAACGTGCTGATGGGGCGGAAGCCGAGCCGGGCGGCGAGTTTCAGGGATCGCTTGTTCGCGGTCTGGGTCACGAGCAGGACCGGCTGGTCGGGGAGTTCGTCAGCCGCAGCCCGCAGCGCGATCGTCGCGGCCTCGAACGCGAACCCCGCGCCCCATGCGCTGCGCCGCAGTACATAGCCCAGTTCCAGTTCCTCGCCGTCCTCGGTGACATGGGCGGGGCGATCGGCCGACCGGCGGGCGAGCGTCAATGTCCCGATGACCTGGTTCGTCGTGTTGTCCGCGATGACATAGCTGCCAGGCCTGGATGTCGCGTTGTCGGTCAGGACCGCGTCGAAGTGCCGCTCGACCTCACTGCGAGGCCGGGGACCACCGAGGTGTGCCCGAACCTCGGGATCGGTCGAGAGTTCGATGAGTCCCTCACGGTCGGTGTCGTGCAACGCTTTGCGAAGCAGGAGTCGTTCCGACGGGATTTCCGTGGCAGACAGCATGGGCAATCGGCTCATAGGCCCGTGATCCTAGAACACGGGCCCCTTGGCGGGGACCGCCGCGCTCTTCGTTCGACAACCCCGGACAACCATCGCGCCATCCGGCTACCGTTGCTCCGCATGACTCACACCGAGATCGAGGTCAGCGCGGAGCTGGTGCGGGATCTGCTCCGCGACCAGCACCCCGACCTGGCCGATCGCCCTGTGCGCCTTGGCGCGCGAGGCTGGGACAACCAGCTGTGGCGGCTCGGTGACGATCTCGCCGTCCGGTTGCCCTGGGCGACGAAGGACGCGGACGAGTTGCTGCTCAAGGAGCACACCTGGCTGCCCGCTCTCGCCCCGCGCCTGCCGCTGCCGGTTCCCGTCCCGCAACGCCTCGGCGAGCCCTCCGCGCGGTTTCCGCGCCCCTGGATCGTCACCACCTGGGTGCCGGGCGAGCCCGCCGACCGCGCCCCCGTCACGCGCGGCGCGGAGGCGGCCGACGCCCTGGCCGCCTTCCTGACCGCTCTTCACCGACCCGCGCCCGCAGAGATGGACACCACTGGCCGGGGCCGCGGAGGACCGCTGGCCGGCTCCTCCGAATGGGTCGGCCGACAGCTCGCCGAGGCCACCGAGAGGGGGCTGATCCCCGACCCGGACGCCGTCCGCGCGGTCTGGGACGACGCCGCCGCCGCGCCCGACTGGGCCGGCCCGGCCCTCTGGCTGCACGGCGACCTGCATGCGGCCAACGTCCTCACCGCGGACGGCACCATCTGCGGCGTGATCGACTTCGGCGACCTGTTCGCCGGCGATCCGGCCGTCGACCTCGCCGCCGCCTGGACGCTGCTGCCGGACGGCACCGCCGACCGCCTCTATGAGGCCTACCGGCCGGCCCCGGACGCCGCGACCCTGCGCCGCGCCCGCGGATGGGCCGTGCTCCGCGCCCTCGGCGGCATCCTCATCGGCGAAGCCGGCGTCCGCGGCCGCCGAGGCGGCAAGGCCACGTGGGGCCCACCCGCCCACGCGGCGCTGCGACGCCTCATCGCAACGGCCCATCGCTGATCGATCGCTCCACACGCCCGAACACCTTCGCGCCCGTTCAGGGAAGAGAGGCGAGGCGACGATGCAGGCTTCAGAGGTCGCGCGTGCGGTGGCTGCGGCCATGTCGACCGCCGCGTCACTTGGCCTGACAGTCGACGACGCGATCGTTCTTCATGACTCGAACAAGCTCACCCTGCGGCTGCTGCCGTGTGACGTCCTGGCCCGGGTGGCACCGGAAGCGCATCAGGTCGCACGGTTCGAGGTCCAGCTTGCTCAGCGGCTCGCCGAGTCCGGGTGTCCTGTGGCTGTTCTCGAGCCGCGAGTGGAGCCACGCGTCCATGAGCGTGATGGCTTCGTGGTCACGCTGTGGACCTACTACGAACCCGTGACACCTCGAGAGGTCTCACCGGCCGGCTATGCCGATGCGCTCGAGCGGCTGCATGCCGGCATGCGCAGGCTCGATGTCCCGGCGCCGCACTTCACCGATCGAGTCGAGCAGGCTCAACGGCTCGTGGCGAGCCGCGACCGTACGCCGGCGCTCGCCGACGCGGACCGGGAGCTGCTCGGCGACACGTTGCGAAGCCTGAGACGGGTGATCGGCGAGCGCGGTGGCGCCGAGCAGCTGCTGCACGGTGAGCCGCACCCGGGCAACGTGCTCGCCACGACGAACGGGCTGCTGTTCGTGGACCTGGAGACGTGTTGCCGCGGGCCTGTCGAGTTCGACCTCGCCCATGCGCCCGAAGAAGTCAGCGAGCACTATCCGGGTGTCGATCAGGAGTTGCTGAGCGTGTGCCGGATCCTCGTACTGGCGATGATCACAACGTGGCGCTGGGATCGAGGCGACCAGTTCCCGAACGGGCGCCGGCTGGGCACAGAGTGGCTGAGCCGGATTCGAGCAGCGCTCGATCGCGAAGGGCTGGACATCCGCGGCTGATCGCGGCGAGTGCGTCGCGGCGCCGGGGACGAGGCATGATCACGCCCTTCGCCCGGCCTCGCGTCACGGCTGGATGCCGAGGGCCGCGCAGGCGCCGTCCACGGCTGCCCGGCGAAGCTCGTCCTTCGGCACGTCGGCGAACTGGATCGTGCAGTCCTGGATGCCGCCGAAGGCGATCACGGCCCGGGCGGCCTGCTCCAGCGTGGGTTCGGGGCCGTGCAGCAGCTTCGCCAGCCGCCGGCGCCAGTCCAGCACGAGGGTGATCAGGCCCAGGTCCGCGAGCGTGGTCAGCTCGCTGAGCATGAGCACCATGTCTGCGCGGTGACGGTAGTGGAAGTCGAAGTAGCCCTCCAGGAGGGCGCGCGGCTCGACCTCGTCCAGCGCCTCCTGAGCCGCCAGGAACGCCTCTTCCTCGTCGATGATCGGCTGCACGATGCTGCGAACCAGTTCTTCGCGTGAGGAGAAGTGGTAGTAGAGCGCCGGCTTGGTGATGCCCAGCCGGTCGGCGATCTCCTGCAGGCTGGTCCGCTGCACACCTTGCCGGGCGAAGAGCTCGCGGGCGACGCCCTGGATCCGCTGCTTGGTGTCAGAGGGACGAGCCATGCCGCCAGCCTATCCCGACTTAACGATAGGTAAGTAACCGTGTTATGCTTACCTACCGTTAAGTAAGGAGGCATGCTCATGCGGATTCTCATCTCCGGCGCCAGCGTCGCCGGTCCCGTGCTGGCGTACTGGCTCACCAGGTACGGCTTCTCCGTCACCGTCGTCGAGCGCGCGCCGGCTCTGCGCAAGACCGGCGGTCACGCGGTCGACCTGTTCCGGCCCGCGATGAACATCTCGGAGAAGATGGGCCTACTCCCGCGCGTCGAAGAGCGGGCCACCGGCACCAACCGGATGACCGTCCACCGGGAGGGTGCGCGGCGTCCCGTCCGGGTGGATCTCACCAAGATCTTCGGCGCCGCCTCCGGCCGGCACGTCGAGGTCATGCGCGACGACCTGAGCGAGATCTACTACGACGCCGCGCGCGACGACGTCGAGTACGTCTTCGGCGACTCGATCACCGCGATCTCGCCCGACGGCGAGGTGCGGTTCGAGAACGCCGCGCCCCGCAGTTTCGACCTCGTGGTCGGCGCGGACGGGCTGCACTCCAACGTGCGCCGCCTCGTCTTCGGCGACGAGTCCCGCTTCAGCGCCTTCATCGGGGCCTACCTCGGGGTGCTGACCCTGCCCAACGCCGCCGGCCTCGACGGCGAGCTCCTCATGCACGTCGGCGTCGGCCGCACCGCCGGCATGTACGGCGCGCGGCACCTCGGCGAAGCGCGGGCGTTGTTCCTGTTCCGGAGCGAGCGCGAGCTCGACTACAGCCGCCACGACGTGCCCCGGCAGAAGCAACTGCTGCGCGGTGCGTTCGCCGGCATGCACGCCGACGTGGACCGCTGGCTGGACGAGCTCGACCGCACCCCGGCGTTCTACTTCGACTCGATCACCCAGCTCCGCATGGACACCTGGTCTCGGGGCAGGGTGACGCTCGTCGGCGACGCGGGCTACTGCCCCGGCCCGGCCGTCGGCGGCAGCACCAGCCTGGCCGTCGTCGGCGCGTACGTCCTCGCCGGGGAGCTGGCGCGGGCGGGCGGCGACCACCAGCGCGCCTTCCCCGCCTACGAGCGCGCGATGGCCGAGCACGTGCGCGGCAGCCGCGCGGCCGCGCTCAGCGCGGCGAAGACCCTGATCCCCACCTCACGCCTCGGCGTGTCGGGACTGGCCCAGGGCGCCCGCCTGATCTCCGCCCTGCCCGCGGGCCCCAGCCGCGCCCTCCTCCGCCTCACCACCAAGAGCGCACGCCTCCACAACTCCATGACCGTCGACGACTACGCGCCGTCGCCCACAACACGGAGAGGCCGGGGCGGCCTGGGAACGACCTCGCAGACGGCCTCGGCAGCGGGCTCGGGGTGGAGCGAGGAATGAGCGCCACCCCGACGGCGCCACGCCGGTCAGGGAGCCGGCGACGAAGCCTGCGCGTGCCGGTCACCGGTCCTGCGGGGCCTCGGGGGGTGCGGCCGGAACGACGCAGGACAGGGCGCGGCGCAGGATGGCGGCGAAGGATTCGGTGTTGCCGGGTACGAGCCAGTGCCGCCCCGCCACGCGGATGGCGCCGGCGACCGCGGCGGCCGTGACGGCCGGGAACAGGTCGCGGCCGGGGTCGGTGCCGGTGCGCGCCGCGATCGCCTCGGCGAGCGGGGCCTCCGCCATGGTGAACGCCTTCAGCGCCTCGCCCTCCAGCTCGGGCGTCGACATGATCATGCGTAGGCCGGCCTTGTCGGGCTCGGGATCGGTGTAGAGCTCGGTCACGGCCGCGATGATGGCCTGATCCAGCGGCTCGCCGGCGGGCCGGGCGTGCAGCGCCTCCCCCACGCGCTTGGACTGGCCGGCCTGGAAGGAGCAGATCGCCTCCTCCTTGCTGGAGAAGTAGTTGTTGTAGGTGCGGGGGGAGACGCCCGCGGCCGTGGCGATGTCATGGACGCGCACCAGGGCCAGTCCGTGGGGGCCCTGCTCGATGGCCAGGCGCAGCGCGGCGTGGCCGATCGCCTCCTGGGTGGCCTGCTTGTTGCGCGCCCGAAGATCCCTGGCGTCGTTCATGGACCCACTCTATCCGATGTTGCGTGGCACGCACTCTGTGCGTGGCACGCAAGTTGTGGGTAGAGTGCGACGAGACGCCTGGCACTTGCGCCTGGAGAGTGCCAATCCTCTGGCGTGCGCCGGGACGACGAGGTCCGTGGGCAGGTCGGCCGCCCGCCGGCGGACCGTCCGTCGCGGGCGCCGTCCCGGCAGCCCTACGACCTGGCAGTCCCATGACCGGACAGCCCTACGAAGAGCAGGAGCAGGAATGGCTTCGAAGATGATCGCGTTCGACGAGGACGCCCGGCGCGGTCTCGAGCGCGGTATGAACCAGCTCGCCGACGCCGTCAAGGTGACCCTCGGCCCCAAGGGCCGCAACGTCGTGCT
>NZ_JBFAHO010000039.1:0-77243 GCF_040654215.1 Nonomuraea sp. NPDC050733
TGGCGACCGTCGCCGCCGTGGGCGGGGGCGGCGCACCCGGCGTGACGCTGCCGAGCGCCGCCGTGAGCCTCCCCGAACGGCTCGCCGCCCCGCTGCGGACCGGCGACCCGCCGGTCGTCGGCCGGGTCGAGGACGGCCGCCTGCTGCTGGACCTGCGCGCCGTCCCGCCCGAACACGACGACGACCTCGTACGGGCCGTGCTGGCGTGCGCGGCGACGGCACGGCCGTCAGGAGGAGCCGGAGGGCGCCGAGGGGGAGCGCCGGGATGACGCACGTCGTCGCCACCGCCGGACACGTCGACCACGGCAAGTCCACCCTCGTACGGGCGCTCACCGGCATGGAGCCCGACCGGCTGGAGGAGGAGCGGCGGCGCGGGCTCACGATCGAGCTGGGGTACGCCTGGACGGTCCTGCCCTCGGGGGAGCGCCTCGCGTTCGTGGACGTGCCGGGCCACGAGCGGTTCCTGGCCACGATGCTGGCGGGGGTGGGGCCCGTGCCGGCGGTGATGTTCGTGGTGGCGGCCGACGAAGGGTGGATGCCGCAGTCGGAGGAGCACCTGGTGGCGCTGGAGGCCCTGGGGGTGCGGCACTGCGTGCTGGTGGTGACCCGGGCGGACCTGGCCGACCCGGGGCCGGCGGCCGAGCAGGCCCGCGCCCGCCTGAACGCGGCCGGTCTGGGTGGCGCCGGTCTGGGCGGCGCCGGTCTGGGTGGGGCGGCTTCTGGTGGGGCCGCGTCGCGGAGGGCTGCTGCGTGGGGAGCTGCTTCTGGAAGCGGCGGTTCGGGCGGGGTCGAGGCGGTGGTGGTCAGTGGGCGTACCGGGGAAGGGCTGGACGGGCTGCGGGCGGCGCTGGACCGGCTCGTGGCCGCGCTGCCGCCGCCCGATCCGGCGGCACCGGTCCGGCTGTGGGTGGACCGGGCGTTCAGCGTGACCGGCAGCGGGACGGTCGTGACCGGCACGCTGCCCGCCGGCACGATCACGGTGGGCGACGAGCTGCTGCTCGGCGGGGAGCCCGTGCGGGTCAGGGCGCTGGAGTCGCTGAAGGAGCCGCGTGACGCGGTGTCCGCGGTCGCCCGGGTGGCGGTCAACCTGCGCGGCCATGACGTCCCCGGACGGGGGCAGGCACTCGTCACGCCGGGCCGGTGGACGTACACGCAGGAGCTGGACGTGCGGGTCTCCCCGGTCGGCGCCCCGCGCCGCACGGACCGTCCCCCCGCGGGTGACGACCTCGGCGCGGACGGCGGTGTGGGCGGTGAGCTGGGCGACGACCTCGACGGCGGGCCGGGCGGACGGCCGGGCGGACAGGTGGGCGGACGGGCGGGGTGGGCGTTGCCGGGGCGGTTGACCGTGCATGTGGGGTCGGCGGCGGTGACGTGCGAGGTGCGGCCCCTCGGCGGGCCGTTCGCGCGGCTGCGGCTGGCCCGGCCGCTGCCGCTTCGCCTCGGAGACGTGCTGCTCCTGCGCGACCCCGGCCGCGACCCCGGGCGGGACCGCTCCGAGGTGCGGGTGCTCGCCGGCGCGACCGTCCTCGACGTACGCCCTCCGCCCCTGCGCCGCCGGTGCGCGGCCCGTCAACGAGCCGCCCTGCTGGCCACAGCCCTCCAGGAGACAGGCCTCCGGCCGACGGCCGCCCCCGGGGGAGCCGCCCCGCGGACGGCGGGGCTCGTCACGGCCGCGCCCGAGGGAGCCGCGCCGCGGACGGCCGGGCTCGACGCGGCCGCGCCCGAGGCGGGCTCGCCGGACGGTGTGGTGCCTGGGGCGGCGTTCGCCCTGCGTCTTCACGGGCTGCTGCGCGCCGCCGACCTGCGCGCCATGGGCGTCGATCCCGCCGCCGTCGAGGAAGGAGCGCCGCGGCCCGTGTGCGACGACTGGTACGCCGACCCCGGCCGCTGGGCCGAGGAGGGCCGGCGGCTGGAGGACGTGGTGCGGCGGCACGCGGCAGCGAACCCCCTGGAGCCCGGCATGCCCGTCGAGGCGGCTCGCCACGCGCTCGGCCTGCCCGACCGGCGGCTGGTCGCCGCGCTGGTACGGCCGCCGCTCAGCGTGGCCGCGGGCCGGATCGCCGCCGGGCCCGCGGGCCTGCCCGCGCCCGTGGCCAGGGCGGTCGAGCGGCTGAGGAGGGAGCTGGCGGACCGGCCGTTCCAGGCGCCGGAGGCGGGCCGGCTGGCCGAGCTGGGGCTGGGCGCGCGCGAGCTGGCCGCGGCCGAGCGGGCCGGGGCGCTGCTGCGCGTGGGGGACGGGATCGTGCTGCTGCCGGGCGCCGACGCGCGGGCGGCGGAGCTGCTGGGGCGCCTGCCGCAGCCGTTCACGGTCAGCCAGGCCAGAACCGTCCTCGGCACGAGTCGCCGGGTGGCCGTCCCGCTGCTCGAACACCTCGACAGGGCCGGGCTCACCGAGCGTCTGGACGACACGCATCGGCGTCTCGTCTGACCTGCTCAGGGGCCCGATCCGGGTATATATTCGAAGTTGAGGGCTCGCCTTTCGGGGATTTGAACCATCGTCATCGGGGGTTGCGATGGTTGGCGACCTACCGTGGCGTCTCGTCGCGGAAGCCATCGGAACGATGCTGCTGGTGCTCTTCGGAGCCGGCGCCGTGGTGGCGGCGCTGCTGATGGGGCGCGGCACGCTCACCTACGCCGCCCTCGGCTTCGTCTCGCTGCCGTTCGCCGTGGTCATCGCGCTCGTCATCTACGCCTTCGGCAGCACCTCCGGCGCCCACATCAACCCGGCCGTCGCCATCCCGGCGGCCCGCAGCCCGGAGCACGACCACATCGACGAGGGCGTGGGGCACGGAATTCGCCGCCGCTGGCGCCACGGCCACGGGAGGTGATGCCCGTCTTCGCACATCACACGACCATTCGCACAAAGCGCTAAGGGAGGGGGCTCGTCATGCCTGGTAACAGGGGCGTTTCCTACGAAGGTCCAGGCAGGGTCGAGGTACGCGAGACCGATTATCCCGATTACGAGCTCAAGGACGGCCCGGGGGTCAACCCGGCCAACGTGGGACGCAAGCTGCCCCACGCGGCGATACTCAAGTCTGTCGCCACGAACATCTGCGGAAGCGACCAGCACATGGTCCGCGGACGCACCACCGCCCCGCACGGGCTCATCCTCGGCCACGAGATCACCGGTGAGGTGGTCGACACCGGTTCCGACGTCGAGTACATCAAGACCGGCGACCTCGTGTCCGTACCGTTCAACATCGCCTGCGGACGCTGCCGCAACTGCAAGGAGGGCAAGACCGGCGTCTGCGAGAACGTCAACCCGGACCGTCCAGGGTCCGCCTACGGCTATGTCGACATGGGCGGCTGGGTAGGCGGTCAGGCCGAGTACGTCCTGGTGCCGTACGCGGACTGGAACCTGCTGAAGTTCCCCGACAAGGAACGGGCGATGGAGAAGATCCTCGACCTGGCCATGCTCGCGGACATCTTCCCGACGGGGTTCCACGGCTGCGTGAGCGCCGGGGTGAAGCCGGGCTCGACCGTCTACGTCGCCGGCGCGGGCCCGGTCGGGCTCGCCGCCGCGTGCTCGGCGTACCTGCTCGGCGCCGCCGTCGTCATCGTCGGCGACCTGAACAAGGAACGTCTCGACCAAGCGCACAGCTTCGGCTGCGAGACCGTCAACGTGGCCATGGGGGAGCCGAAGGACCAGATCGAGCAGATCCTCGGCGAGCCCGAGGTGGACTGCGCCGTGGACGCGGTCGGCTTCGAGGCCCGCGGCCACGGCCACGAGTCGGAGGTGGAGCGGCCCGCGACCGTGCTCAACACGCTGATGGACGTCACCCGTGCGGGTGGCGCGCTCGGCATCCCGGGGCTGTACGTGACCGGCGACCCGGGCGCGGCGGACGAGGCCGCCAAGCACGGCTCACTGTCGATCCGCATCGGCCTCGGCTGGGCGAAGTCGCACAGTTTCGTCACCGGCCAGTGCCCCGTCATGCGGTACAACCGCCAGCTCATGACGGCGATCCTGCACGACCGGGTGCAGATCGCCAAGGCGGTCAACGCCACGCCGATCTCGCTGGACGACGCCCCGCGGGGCTACCACGAGTTCGACGAGGGCGCGGCGCGCAAGTACGTGCTCGACCCGCACGGCATGATCACCTCATCCCGGTGAGGTCCCGGTGAAGTCACGGTGAGGGAGGCGGCCGCGGGCGGCGGAACCCCGTCGCCCGCGGCCGCCTGCTCGGCTCTCCGGTCCTTCTCGCCGCGGGTTCTCCTCGGCGAGGGCCCCTCGGTCAGGCGCCGACGTAGGCCGCGAGATGCCGGCCGGTGAGGGTGGAGCGGGCGGCGACGAGGTCGGCGGGTGTGCCCTCGAAGACGATCCGGCCGCCGTCGTGGCCGGCCCCGGGGCCGAGGTCGATGATCCAGTCGGCGTGCGCCATGACCGCCTGGTGGTGCTCGATGACGATGACCGACTTGCCGGAGTCGACGAGCCGGTCGAGCAGGCCGAGCAGCTGCTCGACGTCCGCGAGGTGGAGGCCGGTGGTCGGCTCGTCGAGGACGAGGACACCGCCCTTCTCGGCCATGTGGGTGGCCAGCTTGAGCCGCTGCCGCTCGCCGCCGGACAGCGTGGTGAGCGGCTGGCCGAGACTGAGGTAGCCGAGCCCGACGTCGGCGAGCCGGCCCAGGATGGCGTGCGCCGCCGGCGTGCGCGCCTCGCCGGCGCCGAAGAACTCCTCGGCCTCGGTCACCGACATCGCGAGCACCTCGCTGATGTCGCGTCCGCCGAGGTGGTGGTCCAGCACCGACGCCTGGAACCGCTTCCCGTCGCACTCCTCGCAGGTGGTGGCGACGCCGGCCATGATCGCCAGGTCGGTGTAGATGACGCCGGCGCCGTTGCAGTTGGGGCAGGCGCCCTCGGAGTTGGCGCTGAACAGCGCCGGCTTCACGCCGTTGGCCTTCGCGAACGCCTTGCGGATCGGGTCGAGCAGTCCGGTGTACGTCGCCGGGTTGCTCCGCCGCGAGCCGCGGATCGGGGTCTGGTCGACCGACACCACATCCGCGCCGGCGGGGATGGACCCGTTCACGAGCGAGCTCTTGCCGGAGCCGGCGACGCCGGTGACGACCACCAGCACCCCGAGCGGGATGTCGACGTCCACGTCGCGCAGGTTGTGCGCCGTCGCGCCGCGGATCTTCAGCATGTCGGTGGGCGTCCGCACCGTCTCCTTCAGGGCGGCCCGGTCGTCGAGGTGGCGGCCCGTGACGGTGCCGCTGGCCCGCAGCCCCTCGACGGTGCCCTCGTAGCAGAGGGTGCCGCCGGCCGTGCCGGCGCCGGGGCCGAGGTCGACGACGTGATCGGCGATCGCGATCGTCTCCGGCTCGTGCTCCACGACGAGCACCGTGTTGCCCTTGTCGCGCAGCCGCAGCAGCAGGTCGTTCATCCGCTGGATGTCATGGGGGTGCAGGCCGGTGGTCGGCTCGTCGAAGACGTAGGTGACGTCGGTGAGCGAGGAGCCGAGGTGGCGGATCATCTTGACGCGCTGCGCCTCGCCGCCCGACAGCGTGCCCGACGACCGGTCGAGGCTGAGGTAGCCGAGCCCGATCTCGACGAACGAGTCGAGCGTCTGCCGCAGCGTCGCCAGCAGCGGCGCCACCGACGGCTCGTTGAGGCCGCGGACCCACTCGGCCAGGTCGCTGATCTGCATCGCGCACGCCTCGGCGATGTTGATCCCGCCGATGCGCGAGGACCGGGCCCCCTCGTTCAGCCTGCTGCCGTCGCAGTCGGGGCAGGTGGTGAAGGTGACCGCCCGGTCCACGAACGCCCGGATGTGCGGCTGCATCGACGCCCGGTCCTTGGACAGGAGCGACTTCTGGATCTTCGGGATCAGCCCCTCGTAGGTCAGGTTGACGCCGTCGACCTTGATCTTGGTCGGCTCCTTGTGGAGCAGGTCGTGCAGCTCGGCCTTGGTGTAGGCGCGGATCGGCTTGTCCGGGTCGAAGAGGCCGCAGCCGCGGAAGATGCGGCCGTACCAGCCGTCCATGCTGTAGCCGGGGATCGTCAGCGCGCCCTCGTTGAGCGACAGGGCGTCGTCGTACAGCGCGGACAGGTCGAAGTCGGTGACCGAGCCCGTGCCCTCGCAACGGAGGCACATGCCGCCGGTGATGCTGAAGCTGCGTCGCTCCTTCACGGACTTGCCGCCGCGCTCCAGCGTGACCGCGCCCGCCCCGCTGATCGAGGCGACGTTGAAGGAGAACGCCTTGGGAGAGCCGATGTGCGGCCGGCCGAGCCGGCTGAACAGGATGCGCAGCATCGCGTTCGCGTCGGTGGCGGTGCCGACGGTGGAGCGGGGATCGGCGCCCAGCCGCTGCTGGTCGACGATGATCGCGGTCGTCAGTCCGTCGAGGACGTCGACCTCGGGCCGCGCCAGCGTCGGCATGAAGCCCTGAACGAAGGTGCTGTAGGTCTCGTTGATCATCCGCTGCGACTCCGCGGCGATCGTGCCGAACACCAGCGAGCTCTTGCCCGAGCCGGAGACACCGGTGAACACCGTCAGCCGGCGCTTCGGGAGCTCGACGGTGACGTCCTTGAGGTTGTTCTCCCGCGCGCCGTACACGCGGATCAGACCGTGGCTGTCGGCGGCGTGCGGCGCGGTCGACGGCGTGTCCGTCCTCGTGGCCATGCTCATCGTGTCTCCATCTGTCTGTCTGTCTGTCGGTCCAGCTGTTGGACGGGCCCGCCTGCCCTGACCTGACGAGCTGTGAGCAGTATGTCTGATTTCCAGCGGCCATCCCGCTCCCGCGCGTGACCGCCATGACGCTCACGTTAGGGGCGGCTCGCCGACCGGCGCTTCTCGATTCCTGACCGGTCCGCGACCTGTCCCGCCCCGCCTCCGGCCGCGGGTGGTGTGGGAAGCTGGTCAGGTGAAACGGCAGGACCTCGGCGACCTCGTGCGGCTGCGGCGGGCCCGCGACCGGATGGACCGCGACTACGCCGCGCCGCTCGACGTCCCGGCGCTGGCGCGTGACGCGCTGATGTCGCCGGGCCATTTCTCCCGCAGCTTCCGCGCCGCTTTCGGCGAGACGCCCTACAGCTACCTGATGACCCGCCGCATCGAGCGGGCCAAAGCGCTGCTGCGGCGCGGCGACCTCTCGGTGACCGAGGTCTGCTTCGCGGTCGGCTGTACGTCGCTGGGGTCGTTCAGCTCGCGCTTCACCGAGCTGGTCGGCGAGAGCCCGAGCGCCTACCGGGCCCGGAGCCATGACCAGGGCGCGGCCATGCCCGCGTGCATGTCCAAGATCCACACGCGACCGGTCAGGAACGGAGCCGCGAGCCCCGCCGCTGAGTCCTGAGATGGACTGCGGCCGGCACCATCGGGCAGGCGCTGAGGCGCGGCCTGCTGCCCGAGATCGCCCAGGTGCGGCTCTCCGACGTCCGTCCCATCGACGGGCTCGCCGCGCACGAGGAGTTCGTCCCGGCCGACCTCACCGACCTGGAGCAGGTGCGAGCCGCCGTGCGCGGCGTCGACGCGGTGGTGCACCTGGGAGGCGTCGCCGACGAGACCGGTTTCGACACCATCAAGGGGCCCAACCTGGAGGGCGTCCACAACGTCTTCGAGGCGTGCCGCAGGGAGGGTGTCCGGCGCGTCGTCAACACCAGCTCCAACCGGATCACCGGCTTCTATCCGATGGGGACGCTGCTCGACGGGCGGGAGCCCCCCGGCCCGACGGGCTCTACGGCGCGGCCAAGGCCTTCGGGGAGGCGCTGGGCAGCCTGTACGCCGACCGCTTCGGCCTCGACGTGATCTCCGTGCGGGTCGGGTCCTTCGAGGAGCGTCCCACCGAACCGCGTCATCGGCACACCTGGCTGAGCCACGGCGACGCGGCACGGCTCTACCGGGCCTGCCTGACGGCGCCGGCCGGGCTGGGACACGTGGTCGTCTACGGCGTCTCGCGCAACGCGCGGTCGTGGTGGACGCAGAGCCCCGGGGCGAGGGCTCTCGGGTACGCGCCGATGGATGACGCGGAGGACTTCGCGGACGACCTCGGACCGTACACCGAGCGCTGTCAGGGCGGCCGGTACACGGATTACGAGTACGGCGGCTGGGCCGCCAGACCGGCCGGTGACCCCGAGCGGTAGACCCGAGCGGGTAGAACGGTCACCGGCCGGCGCCCTGCCCTACTCGCTGTCCTGCCGAAGGGACGAAAGGCGCTCCATCTCGTCCTCCGAGAGCCGCAGCCCGCCCGCGGCCACGTTGTCGGCCAGGTGATCCGGGTCGCCGGTGCCCGGGATGGCCAGCACATGGGGCCCCTGGTGGAGGATCCACGCCAGCCGGACCTGCGCGGGCGTCACACCGTGTGCGCGTGCGACGGCGAGCACCGTCTCGTTGTCGGTCGCGCTCGCGCCCGCCTCGCGCCCGGCACCGGCGATCGCGAAGAACGGCACGAAGGCGACGGCCTGCTCACCACAGGCCCGCAGGAACTTCTGCGCCTCGGCCGGCGCGCCGACCCCGTAGGGGTTCTGCACGCAGACCACCGGCGCGACGGCCTGGGCCTCGGCCAGTTGCTCGGGCGTGGCGTTGGATATCCCGAGATGGCGTACGAGCCCGGCGTCGCGCAGCTCGGCCAGCGCCCCGAAGTGCTCGGCGATCGAGCCGGTCCTCCGGCTCGGGGGGATGCGCAGGTTCACCACGTCCAGGTGGTCGCGGCCCAGCTGGCGCAGGTTCTCCTCGACCTGGCCGCGCAGCTGCTCCGGCGTGGCCCACCACCACGCGCCCGACGGGTCCCGGCCCGGCCAGACCTTGGTGGCGATGACCAGGTCGTCCGGGTACGGCGCCAGCGCCCGGTTGATCAGCTCGTTGGCGGAGCGCAGCGAGGAGAAGTAGAACGAGGCGGTGTCGATGTGGTTGACGCCCAGCTCGACCGCGCGCCGGAGCACCTTGATCGAGCGGTCGCGGTCGCTCGGCGTGCCCAGGTCGAACGCGGCACTGCCCGTGAGACGCATGGCGCCGAACCCGAGGCGATTGACCGTCAGGTCGCCCAGCCTCCAGGTGCCCGCGGCGGCTGCGGGGTTGATGTGTGAAGTCATGAAAAAAGCCTCCTCGGGTCGCGAATGCGCGCCGAGCAGGCTCAGGTGATGAAGGAGATCATATCAGGCCCCGGACCCAGCCAGGATGGCCGCTATTGTCCCTCCATGGCACATCACGACGAAGCTCCCCAGGCGGACGGCTCTCCCCGGGTGACCCTGCGCCCGCTCACCGGCGGCGACCAGGACGAGTTCCTCGAGCTGGTGAACGCCAGCACCGCCCTGCACGGGCCGTACATGTCGCTGCCCGCCACTCCGGAGGCGTTCGGTGCCTACCTCGCGCGCTACGAGCAGCCCGGGGAGGAGGCGCTGCTGGTCTGCCTGCGGAGCACCGGCGCCATCGCCGGCGTCGTCGCCATCAACAGCATCATCCGCGGGCGCTTCCAGTCCGCCTCCCTCGCCTACGCGGCCTTCGCGCCCACCGCGGGCCGCGGGTACATGTCCGAAGGGCTCGCCCTGGTGGTGCGCCACGCCTTCGAGGAGCTGCGCCTGCACCGGCTGGAGGCCCAGATCCAGCCCGACAACCACGCCTCCCTGAAGCTGGTCGAGCGCGCCGGCTTCCGCAGCGAGGGCTGCTCGCCCGAGCTGCTGTTCATCGACGGCGCCTGGCGCGACCACGAGCGCTGGGCCATCACCACCGCCATGGCCGGCCTGGCCCACATCGCGCCGCACCCCACCCTGCCCGAGCGCTGAGCCCGCGCGCACCGTACGACATTGCCCGATCTTGAGCGGGGATGCGATGCTTGCCCCTCGCGTGCCCGCTGGATCGCGCGCCAGAATGTCCCGAGACTCCCGGGCAGGCGGGCGAAGCCCCGGCGGCGGAGGCCGGCGTGTCACGCGGGAGTGGCGCCGTAGGCGGTGTCGTCGGAGATGTCGATCTTCGAGCGGTCCGGCAGTGCCAGGGTGGCCGCGAGCCCGACCACCGCCCCGACCACCATGAAGATGGAGATCGCCTGCCAGCCGTGGTCGTGCAGCAGCCACGTGGCGATCAGCGGGGCGGGGCCGCCCGCCACGACCGAGGCCAGCTGGTAGCCGAGCCCGGCGCCGCCGTACCTGAGGCCGGTCGGGAAGTTCTCGGCGATGAGCGACGCCTGCGGGCCGTACTCCATCGAGTGCTGCAACTGCGCGACGATGATCGTGAGCAGGATGACGATCGGGATGGCGGTGTTCAGCAGCGCGTAGTACGGGAACGCGATGACCGCGAGCAGGATCGCCCCGAGCGCGTAGAGCCGCCGGCGCCCGACCCGGTCGCTGAGATGGCCGAAGTACGGGATCGCGATCAGCTCGATGGCCGCCGCGCAGGTGACGGCGGCGAACGCGAACGTCTTGGACATCCCGATGTGGGGCGCGGTGATGTAGGTGATGACGAACGTCGTGAAGAGGTAGAACGGCATCTGCTCCGAGACGCGCAGCAGCGCGCTGAGCACGACCTCCTTCGGGTGCCGCCTGAGCACCTCGACGACGGGCAGCTTGGCCACCTGCCGCGTCTGCAGGAGCCGGCTGAACAGCGGGGTCTCCATCACGCGCAGCCGCACCCACAGGCCGACGGCCACCAGCACCAGGCTCGCCAGGAACGGCACGCGCCAGCCCCAGGTCTGGAACGCGTCGCCCGCGGTGGCGGCCAGCAGGGACATCGCGCCGGTGCCGAGGATGAGGCCGATCGGCACGCCGATCTGCGGCCAGCTCGCCATCAGGCCGCGCCTGCGCTGGTCGCCCCACTCCATCGACAGCAGCACCGAGCCGCTCCACTCGCCGCCCACCGCGATGCCCTGCAGGATGCGCAGGACGACGAGCAGGATGGGCGCGGCCACGCCGATGCTGGCGGTGCCCGGCAGCAAGCCGATGAGCGCGCTCGACACGCCCATCATCACGAGTGTCACGATCAGCGTGGCCTTGCGGCCGATCCGGTCGCCCCAGTGCCCGAAGATGGCGGCGCCGACCGGGCGGGCCGCGAAGCCGACCGCGTACGTGGCGAACGCCGACAGGGTGCCCGCGTAGGGGGTCGACTTGGGGAAGAAGACCCCGGCGAAGACCGTGGCGGCCGCCGTGCCGTACAGGAAGAAGTCGTACCACTCGATGGCGGTGCCGACGACACTGGCCGTGGCGGCCTTCCTGATCTGGGATCGCTGCTCTTCCGCTGACAGTCTGCTCTCGGCCATCACCGCGCCTCCTCAGGCCGGTCCGTCCGATCCCGTACCCCGGCTGAAGGAGATCATCGTGGCTTTTGCCAGATCATTACGATGTGTCGGTTTCAGCTCACACGTTGCCGAGCGCCCGGGCCACCCGGATCGGCCACCCCGAGGGGGGTTGGGCCCGGGGCGGCCGTCACTTCTGGGCGCTCAGCAGCTCGTCCAGGTGCCGGCGGATGACGGGCGCCCCGGACTTCGCGACCTCCTTGGCCGTCGTCGACGAGCCCTCCCGGAGCTCCTTCCGGCCCAGCCGCAGGGCCGCGCGGTGGCCTTCGATCATCGCGGTGACCCAGGCGCGGTCGAAGGCCGGGCCGGACAGCGCGGACACGCGCTCCAGCATGGCCCTGTCCCGCTGGGCGGCGCGGGTGGGCAGCGCCACGTCCAGCCGCCGCGCGGCCTCCCGCACCGCCGCGTCGAGCTTGATGTGGTCGGCGACGAGTGTGGCCCCGATCGAGCGGACCGCGTCGGACACCCCCTTGGCCTGGGCGACCTTCCCGGCGGCGATCTCGGCGAGGTTGCCCCGGTGGGCCGCCCGCAGAAACGCCGTGTCCTGCTGGGAGACCGCGGTCCCCCGTGCGGTGGCCGCCGGCACCGGCGACCCGCCCAGCACCACCACCGCGGCGACCGTGGCGACCCCGGCGAACGTGACACGTAGCGACATCACTACCCCCGTACATGAGCGTGGACGGCTGTCCGTCCTCCGGGGCGATTCCCGGCAGAAGCGGGCGTATGTTGGCGAAAACCCAGAAAGTGGCAGAAAGCGAACAAGTGATTACTTTCCGCTACATAGTGGCGTACGTTTGAAGCGGGTGGAGCCCGGCCATGCTGAGCGTAGAGGCGGCGCGGGGGCCGCCCAGGGGGAGATCATGGCGCTGACGGCACTGACGCAGGACACGCTGGCGAGCCTGCCCGGGGAGGTCGCGGTCCCCTCCTACGACCGTTCGGGGCTCACCGCCGGCATCGTGCACTTCGGGGTGGGCGGGTTCCACCGCGCGCACCAGGCGATGTATCTCGACCGGCTGATGAACGACGGCAAGGCGCGCGACTGGGCCATCTGCGGCGTCGGGGTCCTGCCCGGCGACGCGCGGATGCGCGACGCGCTCGCCGCCCAGGACGGCCTCTACACCCTCGTGCTGAAGCACCCGGACGGGACGCGCGAGGCCCGCGTCATCGGCTCGATCGTCGACTACCTCTTCGCCCCCGACGACCCGCGGGCGGTCGTCGAGAGGATGGCCGATCCGGCCGTGCGCATCGTGTCGCTCACCGTCACCGAGGGCGGTTACAACATCGACCCCGTCACCGGGGAGTTCGACCCGGAGACGCCCGCGATCCGGGCGGACGCGGCGCCCGGCGCGGTCCCGGCCACCGTGTTCGGGCTCGTCACCGAGGCGCTGCGGCTCAGGCGCGAGCGGGGGATCCCGCCGTTCACGATCATGTCGTGCGACAACATCCAGGGCAACGGGGACGTGGCGCACCGCACGTTCACGGCGTTCGCCCGCCTCGCCGACCCCGGTCTCGCGGCCTGGATCGAGACCGAGGTCGCCTTCCCCAACTCCATGGTGGACCGCATCACCCCCGTCACCACGGACGAGGAGCGCGAGTCCGTGGCGCGGCTGTCCGGCGTCCGCGACGCCTGGCCGGTGGTCTGCGAGCCGTTCACCCAGTGGGTGCTGGAGGACCGCTTCACCGCGGGCCGGCCGCCCCTGGAGGAGGCGGGGGTGCAGGTCGTCGCCGACGTGGAGCCGTACGAGCTGATGAAGCTGCGCCTGCTCAACGCCGGGCACCAGGCGCTGTGCTACTTCGGCCACCTCAGCGGGCACCGCTACGTCCACGAGGCCGCCCGCGACCCCGCGATCGCCGCGTTCGTCCGCGGCTACATGGACGCCGAGGCCACGCCGACGCTGCGCCCCGTGCCGGGCGTCGACCTGGACGCCTACAAGAGCACCCTCATCGAGCGCTTCTCCAACCCCGAGGTGCGCGACACGATCGCCCGCCTGTGCGCCGAGTCGTCGGACCGGATCCCCAAGTGGCTGCTGCCCGTCGTGCGCGAGCAGCTCGCGCGGGGCGGCGAGGTGACCCGCTCGGCCGCCGTGGTGGCGAGCTGGGCGCGCTACGCCGAGGGCGTGGACGAGCGCGGCGAGCCGATCACCGTCGTCGACCGGCTGAGCGACCGCCTGACGGCCATCGCCAGGACGCAGCGCGAACGGCCCTCGGCCTTCATCGAGAACCGCGCGCTCTTCGGTGACCTGGCCGACGACAAGCGGTTCGCGGAGCCGTACCTGCGCGCCCTCGAATCGCTGCACACCCGGGGGGCCCACGTGACGGTGGAGGAGCTCGCCCGCCACGACGAGCGCCGGTGACGCGCCGCCCGCGGCGTGATCACAACGGCTGAGCGGTCGGCGGCGGCGCGTGCCGGGCGTACTGCTCGCGGATGAGCGGGCGGTGGTCGGGCGGCGGCTCGGCCGCGACGGAGCGCGGCCAGTGCGGGCGCTCGCCCGTGAGCGCCCAGGCGGCCTGGGCCGCGGCCCCGTCCGCGACGTACTCGCCCGGCCGCGGCACGACCACGGGCGGCTCGAACGTCTGGGCGGCGATCCGCTGCACGGCGGTGTTCTGGGCGGCCCCGCCGATCAGCAGCACCCGGTCCGCCTTCACGCCCTGCCCGCGGATGGCGTCGAGGCCGTCGGCCAGGCCGCACAGCATGCCCTCGAAGGCCGCGCGGGCCAGGCCCGGCCGGGTCGCCGACGCGAGCGTCAGCCCGAAGAGCGTGGCCGTGGCGTCGGGCAGGTTCGGCGTGCGCTCCCCTTCGAAGTACGGCTGGAGCACCAGGCCGTCGGCGCCGGGAGGGGCGTCGAGGGCCAGCAGCCCCAGCTCCTCGTGGCCGACGTCGAGGAGGCGCGCCACGGCGTCCAGCACGCGGGCCGCGTTCAGGGTCGCGATCAGCGGCAGGAACTGGCCGGTGGCGTCCGCGAACCCGGCGACGGTCCCCGTCTCGTCGCACGCCGGATGGTCCGTCACCGCGAAGACGGTGCCGCTCGTCCCGATCGACACGACGACGTCGCCGCGGGCCGCGTCGAGGCCGAGCGCCGCCGCGGCGTTGTCGCCGGCGCCGGGGCCGACGACGATGGGCGTCCCCGCGGCCGTCCCCGCGCGCTCGCCGGGCCCGAGGACCCGGGGCACGATCACCGCCCGGCCCAGCGCCCGTTCGAGGAGCTCCTGGTCGTACTCGCCGGTGAACGGGTTCCAGTACGCCGTACCGCTCGCCTCGGAGCGGTCGGTGACCAGCTCGCCGAGCTCCGGCCCGAGCGAGCTGGACGCGGCCGGGCCGAACCCGCGCAACCGCCAGGTCAGCCAGTCGTGGGGCAGCGCGACGGCGGCGACCTCGGCGGCGTTGCCCGGCTCGTGCTCGCGCAGCCAGCGCAGCTTGGCGGCGGTGAAGGAGGCCACGGGCACGCTTCCCGTCCTCCTGGCGTAGGGGCCCGCGCCCACCTCCTCGACGAGGTCGCGGGCCGCGGCGGCCGAGCGCGTGTCGTTCCAGAGCAGCGCCGGCCGGATGACGCGGCCGGCGGAGTCGAGCGGGATGAGGCCGTGCTGCTGGCCCGCGACCGAGACGGCCGCGACCTCGTCGAGCCCGCCCGCGCGGGAGAACGCCGCCCGCATCGCCTCCCACCAGCGCGCGGGGTCCACCTCCGTGCCGGGCGGATGACCGGCCCTGCCGGAGCGGACCAGCTCTCCGGAGCCGGCGTCCCGGAGTGCGACCTTGCAGTTCTGGGTCGACGAGTCGACGCCCGCGACGAGTGTCATGGCAGCCCCACTCGCTGAGCCTACGAGCCGGTGACCAGCCAGAACCCACCAGAAAAGCAAAGATCTCATATGAAATGCGAGAAAATCTCACATATGCGTTTACATCAGCATTTATGGCGGATAAACCGGCCTCATTGCCCTTACCTGTCGCACGACCGTGGGGGAGGGGACAGTGGACCGGAACCCGCTCGAACCGAGCAGGCGTGACATCCTGCGGGGCGCGCTGGCCGCGGGCGCCGCGGTCACGCTGGGCGGGAGCCTCAGCTCCTGCGGATCCCACCCCGACGCGCCGCACGTCGCCGTCGCCGCCGGGGACCAGTGGCGCCAGTTCAAGGGCGCCACCCTGAACTTCATCTCGGAGAACACCGCTCCCACCGCCGCCATCGCGGCCGACACGCGGCCCTTCACCGACCTGACCGGCATCAACATCAACATCGTCACGCTGGAGCTGACCGCGCTCGTCCAGCGGGTCGCCCTGGACCTGGCCTCCGGGCACGCCCAGTACCAGGTCATCTACGCCGACCCGTACCAGGTGCTGGCGCCGTACCAGCGCGGGCTGGTGGACCTGCGCACCATGCAGGCGGACCCGAACCTGCCCGACCTGCCCGGCGGCGTGGCCGACTTCATCCCCGCCCAGCTCGACGCGGCCGGCCGGTTCGTCGACCCGCAGGCGATCTACACGCTGCCCTACGACGCGCCGACGATGATCTGGCAGTACCGCCGCGACCTGTTCGACAAGTACCACGACCGCATGGCCAACGACCTCGGGTTCGACCCGACGCCGGGCGGCGACCGGACCTGGGAGGAGTACTACAGGATGGCGCGGTGGTTCAACAAGAACGCCACCGCGGACGTCAAGTACGGCACCGGCCACCAGGCCCGCCAGCACGACTCCCTGATGAACGACTTCAGCAACGTCCTGTGGTCCTACGGCGGCGCCTACTTCGACAACGGCAAGCAGGTGGGGCGGATCGGCTCGCGCGACCCCGGCCCCTGCCGGCTCGACTCCGAGGCCGCCATCGCCGGCGCGGAGTTCTACCAGCGGCTGCTCGCCATCGCCGACCCCGCCTCCACCACCTGGGACTGGGACGGCGTCGGCGCCGCGTTCCGCGCCGGGCGGCTGGCCATGTGCCCCAACTGGCACGAGTTCGCGGCCAGCAACGAGCAGGTGCTGCCCGGCAAGGTCGGCTACGCGCCGCTGCCCAAGGGCCCGGCCGGCACCGCCAACATGTACGGGGGCACGGGGGTGGCCATCAGCGGCAACACGCTGCCCAACGAGCGCGGGGCCGCCTGGCTGTTCATCGCCTGGGCCACCTCGCCCCAGACGCAGCTCGCCAACCTCAAGAGCAAGGCGGGCGGCGGCACCCCCACCCGGACCTCGGTGTACGAGCTGCCGGAGGTGCGCGAGGCCGAGCACCGGCCCTCGCCGATGCCGAACATGCTCACGGCCGCCGCGGTCCGGCAGGCCTGGGAGCCCGACAAGATCGGCCTGCGTCCCAAGATCCCGATGTGGAACGAGTGCAACACCGCGATCTTCACCCAGCTGTCCCGGATGCTCACCGGCGGGTCGTCGCCGGAGGAGGCGATGCGCTCCATCAAGGGGCGGGTGGACCAGATCGTGGCCCGAGGGTGGGTGGCGTAGATGACGCACGCAGCGGATCACTCGCCGGTGCTGGAGCGGTCCCGGCCGGACACCGCCGCGCCCCGGGAGCCGCGGATCGGCTTCGAGGGCAGGATGATGTCGCCCGGCCTGCTCCTGCTGGCCGCCCTGTCCATCGTGCCGTTCATCGCGCTGATCGCCATGAGCTTCGCCCACGTCCGGCTGCTCGGCGGGGTGCGGCTCGACCTGATCGGCCTGCGCAACTGGGCGCGCTTCTTCACCGACGCCGACATGTGGATGTCGTGGCTGCGGACGATCGTCTACTTCGTCCTGACCGTCGGGCTGGAGATGGTGCTCGGCGTGGCCGTCGCGCTGTGCCTGTTCCGGGTGCTGCGCGGCCGCAACGTCCTGCTCGGGCTGCTGCTGCTGCCGATGTTCGTCGCCCCGTCGATCGTCGGACTGCTGGGCCGCTACCTCACCGACTCGACCTTCGGCCTCTACGCGTGGGTGCTGCGCTCGCTCGGCTACACCGGCGACATCCTCGGCAGTCCCGTCAGCGCCTTCGCCGCCGTCGTGCTGATGGACGTGTGGGAGTGGACGCCGCTGATCGCCCTGATCACCCTGGCCGGCCTGTCCAGCGTGCCGCAGTCGGTGCGCGAGGCCGCCGCCGTGGACGGCGCGCCGGGCTGGATGACGCTGCGGTACATCGTCTTCCCGGCGATCGCGAACGTGCTGCTCGTCGCGCTGCTCATCCGCTCCATGGACGCGATCCGGTACTTCGACATCATCTGGGTCACCACCAACGGCGGCCCCGCCGACGCCACCAAGATCGTCCCTGTCCGGCTGTACGAGACCGCGTTCCGCTTCTTCGACCTCGGCTACGCCGCCGCCATCGGGCTGGCGATGCTGGCCTTCTCGATCTTCATCGCCCGTACCTTCGTCCGGCTGCTGGACGTCAGGGGGTTGACCCGATGAGCGCCACACAGGTCGAGCGGCGCACCGCGCCCGTGACGGCCGCCCCGCGCGGGACGCCGCAGTCGCCGCTGGAGGAGACCGGCAGGCGCACCCGCTGGGTGGTCGGGCTGGTCGTCGTCGTGGCCATGCTCTGGACGCTGGTGCCGCTGGCGTGGATGCTGATGTCCTCGTTCAAGAACCGCACGGACGTCACCTCGGGCACGCCGCAGGTGCTGTTCCAGCCGACCCTGGACAACTACCGGGGCCTGTTCTCCGGGCCGAACAACCTCGTGCCCTACATCTGGCACAGCGTGCTCGCGGCCGGGATCTCCGCGGTGCTCGCCGTCTGCCTGGGGGCGCTGGCCGGATACGGCCTGGCCAGGACCCAGATGCGCGGGAAGAAGCACCTGGCGTTCTGGATCATCTCGACCCGCATGGCGCCCATCGCGGCGGTCGTGGTGCCCCTGTTCCTCATCTTCCGCGGGCTCGGCCTGATCGACACGATCCCGGGGCTCGTGCTGGCGTACCTGACGTTCAACCTGCCGTTCGCCATCTGGCTGATGAGCGCGTTCTTCGCCGAGGTGCCGCCGTCGCTGGAGGAGTCGGCGCTGGTCGCGGGCTGCACCCGCTGGCAGGCCTTCTGGACGGTCATCCTCCCGCTGACGAAGGCCGGGCTCGTCACCACCTTCATCCTGTGCCTGGTCTTCGCCTGGAACGACTACGCCTTCGCCGTGGTCTTCTCCGGGCCGAGCTCGCAGACCCTGCCGATCGCCGCCTCGCAGCTCGTCACGCAGACGGGCGTCGACTGGGGGCAGCTCACCGCGATCGGCACGATCGTGGTCGTGCCCATGATGCTGGCCGGCCTCGCCGTCCGGCGCTGGCTGGTCACCGGGCTGACCCTCGGCGCCGTCACGGGAGAGTAGGAGGGGTCATGCGCGCAGCCGTGCTGCACGGGGTCGGCAAGATCGTCATGGAGGAGCGGCCCCGCCCCGAGCCGGGGCCCCGCCAGGTGCTCGTCCAGGTCACCTCGGTCGGCACCTGCGGCTCCGACGTGCACTACTACGAGCACGGGCGGATCGGTGACTTCGTCGTGCAGTCCCCGCTGGTGCTCGGCCACGAGCCGGCCGGGATCGTCGTGGAGACCGGGCCGAGGGCGGCCCGCCACCACCCGGGGCAGCGCGTCTCTCTGGAGCCGGGGATGCCCGACTTCACCTGCGCCCAGTGCCGGGCGGGCCGCTACAACCTCTGCCCGCGGATGCGCTTCTTCGGCACCCCGCCGATCGACGGCGCCTTCTGCGAGTACGTCGTCACGCACGAGGAGTTCGCCCACCCCATCCCCGACACCGTCTCCGACGACGCGGCCGCGCTGATCGAGCCGCTGTCGGTGGGGGTGTGGGCCTGCCTCAAGGCGCGGGTCGGGCCGGGCACCCGCGTGCTCGTCACCGGCGCCGGCCCCATCGGGCTGCTCTGCCTCCAGGCCGCGCGGGCCTTCGGCGCCACACAGATCATGGTCACCGACGTCAACCCCGCCCGGCTCGGGCGCGCCCGCGACCTGGGCGCCACCGCGACCCTCGACGTGCGCACCGAGAGCCTGACCGACGCCTTCTTCGAGCCGGACGCGCTGCTCGAATGCTCCGGCCACCCGGCCGCGACCGCGCAGGCCGTCCGCACGATGGCGCGGGCCGGGCGCGTGGTCCTCATCGGCATGGGCGGCGACGAGATCCCGCTGCCGCTGACGTACGTGCAGACGCGCGAGCTGGAGGTGACCGGCACCTTCCGGTACGCCAACACCTGGCCGCGGGCCGTCGCGCTGGCCGCCGCGGGCCGTGTCGAGCTGGACGCCCTGGTCACCGGCCACTACGGCCTGGACCGGGTCGAGGAGGCGCTCACGGCCGGCACGCGCGACCCCGAGCTGGTCAAGGCAGTGGTACGGCCGCAGGAGTGAGGACATGGCCAGGGCTCGGGCCACGACCGCCGGTCTCGAGGAGCGGAGGCGGGCGGTGCTCGCCCGCGTCGCGGAAAGGGGCGAGATGGGCATCGCCGAGCTGGCCGGCGAGTTCGGGGTCAGCGTGATGACCATGCACCGTGACCTGGACGCCCTGGCCGGCGGCGCGCTGCTGCGCAAGTCCCGCGGCCGCGCGGCGGCCGTCGCGGCCGTCACGATGGAGGTCGCGCCGGAGCTGCGCCGGCGGACGCGGCCGGCGGAGAAGGAGGCGCTGGCCGAGACCGCCCTGTGGGAGCTGCCGCCCCGGGGCGTGATCCTCATGGACGACTCGACCACCCTGTTCCCGCTGGCCCGGCGCCTCGACGAGCGCGGCGGCTACACGGTGGTGACCAACTCCGTCAGCGTCGCCCGCATCGTCGCGGCCACCCAGCACAGCCAGGCGATCCTGCTCGGCGGCGACTACGACGGCGCCTTCGACTCGACGACCGGGCCCGAGGTGTCCCGCGCCCTCCAGCGCATCCACGCCGACGTCGCCCTCATGTCGGCGGTGGCGATCACGCACGGCCGCCTCTACCACCCGGTCCAGAAGTACGCCGCCGTCAAGGAGGCCATGCTCGACACGGCCCAGCGGCACGTGCTGCTCGTCGACTCCTCCAAGTTCGGGCGGCACGCCCCCTTCAGCCACCGCGACGCGAGCGCGTACGACACGGTGATCACCGACAGCGGCGTGCCGCGCGAGGAGGAGCGGATCCTGCGCGAGCTGACCGGCCACGTCCTCGTCGTCGACGTCGAGCTCCGCCGGCCCGTCACCCTGACCGAACCTCTACCCGTGAGTCACTAAGGAGAGACCGATGGCCAAAGTTCTCTACGACGAGGCGACCCGCGTGTACCCGGGCACCGAGCGGCCC
This sequence comes from Nonomuraea sp. NPDC050733, assembly GCF_040654215.1. Lineage (NCBI taxonomy): Bacteria > Bacillati > Actinomycetota > Actinomycetes > Streptosporangiales > Streptosporangiaceae > Nonomuraea > Nonomuraea sp. NPDC050733. Next base: position 20,417 of record NZ_JBFAHO010000039.1, read on the forward strand.
GCGGTGGACGCCCTCGACCTCGACATCAAGGACGGCGAGTTCCTGGTCCTCGTCGGCCCGTCCGGCTGCGGGAAGTCCACGTCGCTGCGTATGCTCGCCGGGCTCGAACGGGTCGACGGCGGCCACATCAGCATCGGCGAGCGGGACGTCACGCACCTGCCGCCGCGCGACCGGGACATCGCGATGGTGTTCCAGAACTACGCGCTCTATCCGCACATGTCGGTGGCCGACAACATGGGCTTCGCCCTGAGGGTGATGAAGACCCCCAAGGAGGAGCGCGACCGGCGGGTCCACGAGGCGGCCCGGCTGCTGGACCTGGAGGAGTTCCTCGACCGCAAGCCCAAGGCGCTGTCCGGCGGTCAGCGGCAGCGCGTGGCCATGGGCCGGGCGATCGTCCGTGAGCCGAAGGTGTTCCTCATGGACGAGCCGCTGTCGAACCTGGACGCCAAGCTGCGTGTGCAGACCCGCACCCAGATCGCCGCCCTGCAGCGCCGGCTCGGGGTGACGACGGTGTACGTGACCCACGACCAGGTCGAGGCCATGACGATGGGCGACCGGGTGGCCGTGCTCAAGGACGGCATCCTGCAGCAGGTGGACACGCCGCTGCGGCTCTACCAGCACCCGGCCAACGTCTTCGTCGCCGGCTTCATCGGCTCGCCGTCGATGAACCTGGCCGAGTTCCACGTCGAGGGCGAGGAGGCGGTGCTGGGCGCGCAGCGGATCCGGCTGAGCCGCGAGACGCTCCAGGAGCTGCGCAAGGAGGGCGGCGACCGCGTCATCCTGGGCTTCCGGCCCGAGGCGGTCGAGGTGACCGGCGACGGCGGGGCGGACCCGTCGACGTTCCCGATCACCGTCACCGTGGTCGAGGAGCTCGGCTCGGACGCCTTCCTCTACGGCGAGTACGCCGACGCCCGCGACCCGGCGCTGGCCGGTCAGACGGTCATCGCCCGGGTCGACCCGAACGCGCCACCGGCCAAGGGCGACCGCGTCAACCTGCGGATCGTGCCGGGCAAGGAGCGGCTGTTCTCGGTGGTCTCGGGCCGCTGCCTGCCCTCCTGAGCACGGCCGGGCTGACCCCGCCTCAGGCCTCCGGCGCGGGGTCGGGGGCGGGGGCGGTGAGCGGGTCGAAGCGGCGGATCAGCGCGACGGCGGCCTCGACCACGTCCCTGGCCTCGTCCTCGCTGTCGCAGGTGGCCACCTCGCGGGCGGCCTCGCCGATCACGCTGGTCAGCACCGCGACCGTGAGGCGGCCCATCGGCGTGTCGCCCGCGCCCAGCAGGACGGCGTTCTGCCGCACCCATTCCCGGCCGCGGGTGCGGCGGATCAGCTCGAAGCCGGGCGGTCCGTCGCCGTCCATGAAGAGCATGGCGAGGTCGCGCCGCGCCCACGACCCTTCGAGGAACGCGCGGGCTCCGATGATGAACAGCTCGACGGGGTCGCGGACGCCCGCCTTCCGCGCCGCGGCCACGCTGGAGGCGGCGGCCTCCTCGTGGGCGGCCTGGTGCTCCTCGAACAGCGCGAGGAAGAGCTCGGTCTTGCCGCCGAAGTGGTGGTAGAGGCTGCCCACGCTGGAGCCGGCACGGGAGACCACGTGGGAGACGTTGGCGTCGGCGAAGCCGTGCTCGGAGAAGACCTCGCGGGCCGCCTGGAGCATGCCCCTGCGGGTCTGGGCGGTGCGGCTCCACTCCCACGACCCGCCCTTGCCCGTGGACCTGCGCGCCATGGTGGCTCCTTCGCGTGCGGGGACGGCCCCATGGTACCTCCACATTTCTAGAAATGTGTTCTAAACGCAGGGTCGACCCCACTGGTGCGCGGGCCCGTCCGGAGCCGATTCCCAGCGGTGGTGCGGTCAGGCCGATTGCCGCAGCGACATCACCGCCCAGGGCGCGAGCTCGACGTCGAGGTCGAGCACGCCGTCGTCGGGCACGGTCAGCGTGAATCTGAGCAGCGAGTCGGCGACTCTGCTCAGGTACTCGCTCTGTTCCTTCGACAGATTGAGGGGGGACCCGAGTCGGTGCCAGGCTTCGGCGGCGTTCCCGTGCTCCCAGTCCACGATCTCGACGAGGAACGTCGTGCCGGGCTCCAGCCCGCCGATCTCGTGCTGGATCCTGCGGCTCGGCCCCAGCTCGGCCAGCGCGCGTGCCGCCGGGTACGAGCTCGCCGAGCCGACGCCCTTCATGGCCATGTCCTCGGGATAGTTGTGGAACACCGCCGACACGGCCGACGTCCGGCTGTCACGGGTCACGACGCCGTCGGGCGTCGCGAGGAGCAGCCGGTCGCCGAGCCGCCCCAGCATCGTGAACGCGTGGAACGTGGGTTTGTGGATGCCGCCCTCGTTCACCAGGCCGAACCCGCCGTGGAACGGTCCGATACCGGCGCCTCCCTCCTCGAACACGTCTGTGAAGGTCCAATAGGAGATGGAGTCGGCGAGGGTGGCGCATTTCAGGTACGACCTCGTGATGGAGGTCGCCGCGAACGGCGTGTCGTGGATGAAGTCGCGGGCCGACGGCGACGTCGACCACTCGGTGATGTGGATCTCCGCCTCGGGATACGCGCTGTTCTTCACGAGCTCGCGCAGGACGGTCAGGTCGTCGAACGTGGCATCGGCGTACCGGGTGATGTGCACGGCCTCGCCGTTGGCGCCGTACGCGAAGTCGGTGGGGTACAGGTGTGTCGAGATGAAGTCGATCGGGAGCTCGCGTTCCCCGCACCAGGCGATGAAGTCCTCGATCCAGACCGGGCGCCAGTCGAGCGCGTCCACGTCGGTCGCGGCAGCCGTCGCGAGCGTCGCGGAGCGGTCCTCGGTCTCGCCCTTGTAGCGGTCGTCGGGCACGAAGACGCTGGTTGCGGGCCCGCCCACTTTCAAGGCCGGATCGATCTTCTTGATCGCCCGGACGGTCTGCTCGTAGAGCTCGAAGTACTCGGTCTTCGTGCCGGTCCAGAAGTGGGGAACCAGGTTCGGTTCATTCCACACCTCGAAGCGCCATTCCCGCACCTCGTCGAGCCCGTACCGGTCGATCCAGTGCTCGACCGATCTCGTGACCAGCTCGACCCAGCGCGCCATGTCCTTGGGCGGGCTGCAGTGAGCGCCCCACCAGAACACGGTCCCGGTCTGTGTCGCCAACTCCCGCGGCATGAAGCCCAGCTCGACGAAGGGACGGACCCCGCAGTCCACAAGGAAGTCGAACACCTTGTCCACATAGCTGAACGTGTACACGGGCGAGGCAAGGGGCGTGTCCGGGCCGAAACCGCCGCCGTAACTCTCCCGGTACACGAACATGTCGTCATGAAAGACGCCGTGAAAGCGGACATATCGGACGCCGAGTGCGGAGACGGCCTCGGCGAACTGCTGCTGCCAGTCCGCGCGCAATGCCTCGTTCGCCCGCCCGGCGCCGATGCATCTGCTCCAGACATGCGGGAGCACACGCTCCTCGCGCGGCTCACCGTCGATCAGGTATCGGGACTCGCTCTTCATGGCCTCACCGTTCTTCACGAAATCGTTCAAGGAAGGAAAGGGACGACAGTTCTAGCCCTTGACGGCGCCCAGTGACAGGCCCGACTGCCAGTACCGCTGCAGGCCGAGGAACGCGATGATCAACGGGACGATCGTCAGCAGCGCGGAGGTGATCACGAGGTTCTGGACGAGGGCGCCGTTCCCGGCCGTCGAGCCCAGCTTGTTCCACTGGTTGATGCCGACGGTCAGCGGATACCAGTCGGGATCCTTGAGCATGATCAACGGAAGGAAGTAGTTGTTCCAGATCGAGACGAACGAGAAGAGCAGGACCGTCACGCTCGCCGGCGCGAGCAGCGGGAGCGCGATCTGGAGGAAGGTCCTGAACTCCCCGGCGCCGTCGATCTTCGCGGCCTCGAGCAGGCCGGTCGGCACGGCTTCGGCCGTGAACACCCAGATCAGGTACAACCCGAACGGGTTGATGAAGGACGGAATGAGAATCGCCCACGGGGTGTCGGTCATGCCGAGCTGCGCGAACAACAGGAACTGCGGGATCGCCAGGGCGATGCCGGGCACCGAGATCGACCCCAGCACGACCAGGAGGAACACCCGCTTGCCGGTGAAGTCGAGCTTCGCCAGGGCGTACCCGCCGAGGGCGGCCAGGAAGGTCGACACGGTCGCACCCACGACGACGTAGAGAACGGTGTTGAGCAGCCACCGGGAGAAGATCCCGTCCTGGTAGCTGAACACCTCCACGACGTTGTCCCAGAGGGCGAACTCCCGGCCGGGAGCGAGCCCGAACGACGACACGAAGTCGGCTTGCGACTTGGTCGCGTTGATCACCAGCCACACCAGCGGCAACAGGCAGTACAGGGTGAACAGGCCCGTCATCACGGTGAGAGTCGTGCTCTTCCGGGGATTGCCCACCGTGTGGAGCCGGTCCCCGCGACCGGAGGTCTGCCGGGCCCCGCCCGGCCGGCTAGTGGTCCGACGCATTGCGCAACCCCCTGATCTGGACGGCGTAGGCGACGGCGATCGTGATCGCTGCCATGACGAGTGCGAGTGCTGCCGCGTAGCCCTGCTGGGACCCGGTGAACGCCAGGTTGTAGGCGTAAAGGTTGGGCGTGTAGAAGGTGGTGACGCCGCTGTTGGCCACCATCGAGGGCAGGATCTGCGGCTCGTTGAACATCTGGAACGTGCCGATGATCGAGAAGATGACCGTGACGACCAGCGAGCCGCGCAGCGCCGGCAGCTTGATCCCGCGGACGATCTGGAGCTCGTTCGCTCCGTCGATCGCCGCCGCCTCGTACAGCTCGCGCGGGACGGCCTTGAGCGCGGCGTAGAAGATGAGCATGTTGAAGCCGGTGAACGCCCACGTCACCATCACCCCGATGGAGATGAGCGTGGTGTCGGGAGCGAAGGGGTCGAAGTCCGTGCCCAGGGCCTTGTTGAGGCTGCCGAACAGGCCGTACTTGATGCCCAGCAGGAAGCCCCACATGAGCGTCGCCACGATCGCCGGCACCGCGTAGGGCAGGAAGACCGTCACCCGCAGGAACCTGGTGCCGTGCAGGCGCAGGGAGTCCAGCGCGAGCGCCAGCGCCATGGCGAAGACCAGCATGACCGGCACCTGGACGAGCGTGAACCCGAAGACGCGCACCACGCCGTCCCAGAACTGCGGATCCTGGAACAGCTTGCCGTAGTTGGCGAACCCGACGAACGTGTTGCCCCCGACGAGCTTGTCCTGGAAGAAGCTGAGGTAGGCGGCGTACAGGATGGGCACGACGAACACGAGCGCGAACAGTGCCCCGAAGGGCGCGATGAAGGCCAGCCCGATCTGTGACTTGCGGCGCTTGCGGGCCGGCGCCGGATGCCGTCTCGCGTCCGGCAATGCCATGGCCGAAGCGGTTGCCTGGTCCATGTCGTGTTCCTTCCGATCCCCTTGTGATGCCCGGCTGGTTCGGGTGGGGCCGCCACCGAGCGCGGGACGGCCCCCCCGATGCGGAGCCACTAGTCCACCTGGAAGCCCTGCTCGTTGCCGTACTGGATGCAACGCTGCCGCCACTGCTCGAGGATCTCGGCGAGCGAGCCCTTGCCCGTGGTGTAGAACGGCGAAGCCAGGTCGCCGTAGATCGAGCGTGCCCATTCGAAGAACGGCGGGTACTGCCAGCCGCTCCCGACGATCTCCGAGGCCTCGGCCAGCACGGCGCCGACCTTCTGCTCGCCGAAGTACGTGTTGGGCTTGCTCTGGAACGCCTTGTCGTTCAGCACCGACATGTTGGGCACGAAGGCGCCCGCGTCGACGCGGGACGAGAGACCGCCGCCGTGCGTGAAGTACTCGAGGAACTTGAAGGCCGCTTCCTTGTGCTCGGCCGCGGCCGGGATGCCGAAGGAGCTTCCGCCGTTCGCCGCTCCGACCTTGTCGCCCTGCTGCCACTCCGGCATCAGGGCGACCCTGAAGTCACCGGCGGCCTTCGGCGCGCGCTCGGGCAGCGTCGAGGTCAGCCAGCCGCCCATGGTCTGGGTGGCGAGGGTTCCGTCGTTGAGCGCCCGGTTCCAGTCGTCGGACCATCCCGTGATCTTGGTGTTGATCAGGCCCTCGTTGAGCATCTTCTGCCAGAAGGCCACGGCCTTGGTCGTGCCGGCGTCCTTGAAGTCGATGTGCACCTTGTTGCCGTCGACCTTGAACGGGCGGCCGCCGGCCTGCCAGATGAGCGAGAGCAGGAAGAAGATGTCGCCCGTGTCCTGCGCGATGTAGTAGTCGTCGCCGAGGGCGTGGATCTTCTTGGCGGCCTCGTAGTACGCGTCCCAGGTGGCCGGGGGCTCCTTGATGCCGGCCTTCTTGAGCGTGGCCGCGTTGTAGAACATCGCTGACGGACCGTAGTCGGAGGGCAGCGCGTAGACCTTGCCGTTGACCGTCACGTCGCTCCACGCGGCCGGGACGTAGTCCTGCTTGAGCTTGTCCACGCCGAACTCCCCGAGGTCGGCGAGCTTGCCGGGAACGGCGAAGTAGGGCACCGCGAAGTACTCGAACATCACGAGGTCGGGTACGCCGGAACCGGCCTGGATGGCGTTGTCGAGCGCCTTGTACTCGTCCTGGGACGAGCCCCCGTTGACGACCTCGACCTTGATGTTCGGGTTCGCGGCCTGGAACCCGGGAACGGCCCGTTCGACGGTGCCGTCCCAGCTCCAGACCTTGATCTTCACCTGCTCGTCACCACCACCGCCACCGCCGCCGCCGGCCGCGCTGCCGCTGCATGCGGACAGCGCGAGCATCGGCACGAGTACCCCGGCAAGAAGCCTGACCCTCTGGGAGAGCCGCATGGGCCTCTCCTCTCGTCCTGAGCTGGTTACGAAAATATTTCGCAACTTGTTCGTTGTTGCGAGGACATTAGGTGGGGGGTTTGTCCCGTGTCAACAAACGAACCATCGAGAAACTCTGGCGAGAAGGGTTCGTGGTAGGTTTCGAAATAATTTCGTAGCCTCGAAGGGAGACCTGATGCGACGGCGAGGTCGTTCGGAGCGAGCCACCTTGGCGGACGTCGCCCGGCTGGCCGGCGTCTCGCCCGCGACCGCCTCGAAGGTCCTCAACGGCCGCAGCGATGTGGGGGCGAAGACGCGCGACCTGGTGCTCAGAGCCATGGCCGAGACCGGCTACAAGCCGACGGCGGTGCGACACGAACCGCCACAGGGCCGCACCCTCGTCACCGTGCTCGACATCGTGGAGTCCCGTTATGCCGGAACGGTGCTCCAGGGAATCCTCATGGCCGCGACGTCCGCGCAGGCCGAGCTCCTCCTCCGCCTGCCGCCCGACGAGCCGATCAGCACGAGCCGCACGGCGGCCCGGACCTGGATGGAGCAGCAGAGGGCGTCCGGCGTCGTCGGCATCATCGCGCTCGCCGTCGCCGTGCCCGACCCGGTGCTCCTCGCCGCCGAGGATCTCGAGATGCCCGTGGTGACGATCGACCCGATCGACACGACCGAATCACGTCTCGTCAGCATCGGCTCCACGAACTGGGCGGGTGGCCGCTCGGCGACGGAGCACGTCATCAAGCTCGGTCACCGGAGGATCGCCTGGATCGGCGGACCGCTGGGCTCGGCCCCCTCGCTGGAACGCTTCCACGGGTACCAGGCCGCGCTCGACTCGGCCGGCATCACGCCGGACCGCACGCTGATCCACCACGAGGCGTTCTCCGTCGAGGCCGGGCAGCGGCACGGCCATGACATCCTCGCGCTCGACGAGCGGCCGACCGCGATCGTCGCGGGCAACGACGAGATCGCCGTCGGGGTCCTCGCCGCGGCCAAGGAACTCGGCATCTCCGTCCCCGGCGAGTTGTCGGTCACCGGGTTCGACGACACGCCGCAGACCCAGTGGACCACGCCCCGGCTCACGTCCGTCCGGCAGCCCCTCGTCGGCATGGGCCGGATGGCCGTCGAGACGATCCTCGGCATGGCGGACGGCGTGCAACCTGCCTCCCGGCACCTCCAGCTGGCGACGACCCTCAGCGTCCGCGACTCCACGGGCCCAGCCCCGTCATCCTGATCCGGGAGCACCCGATCCGGTCCGGCAGCGTGTGCGCGTGGCGTCGGCCGATGATCTCCAGTTCGGCGAGCCCGAACAGCTCCTGAGAGCGCTGCCGCCACCCGTGCCGAGCAGGTGCGCCGCCTGCGGTCACCGGTCGATGCTGGCCATGTTCGCCTCGTCATGGCGCTCGCCCGCGGCCGGAGTGAGGTTGTCCAAGCGGTCGAGCTGAGCGGCGCTGAGTTCGATGCCGTCGGCGGCGGTGTTCTCTTCGACGCGCGAGACCCGCCGCGTTCCGGGGATCGGGGCGATGTCGTCGCCGCGGGTCAGCAGCCACGCCAGCGCGGTCTGTGCCGGGGTGGCGCCGATCTCGGCGCCGATGGCCGCTACTTCGTCGACGATGCGCAGGTTGCGCTGGAAGTTCTCTCCGGTGAACCGCGGGTTGGACTTGCGCCAGTCATCGTCGGCGAAGTCCTCGACAGTGCGGATCCGGCCGGTCAGCAGGCCGTGGCCGAGCGGGGAGTAGGGCACGAACCCGATGCCGAGCTCGCGCAGCAGCGGGAGGATCTCGGCCTCGACGTCGCGGGTCCAGAGAGAGTATTCCGTCTGGAGCGCGGCCACCGGATGCACGGTGTGCGCACGGCGGATCGTCTCGGGGCCGGCCTCCGAGATCCCGATGTGGAGCACCTTGCCTTCGGCGACCAGCTCGGCCAGCGCGCCGACGGTCTCCTCCATGGGCGTGTTCGGGTCGACGCGATGCTGGTAGTAGAGGTCGATGTGGTCGGTGCCGAGCCGTTTGAGCGAGCCTTCGACCGCGGCCTTCACGTTGCCGGCGCTGCTGTCGATCACGCCGGGGCCGCCGCCGGAGTGGGAGACCAGGCCGAACTTCGTCGCCACGACGACGTCGTCGCGCCGGCCCTTGATGGCCTTGCCGACGATTTCCTCGCTGTGGAAGGGGCCGTAGATCTCGGCGGTGTCGATGTGGGTGACGCCGAGGTCCAGCGCCCGGTGGATGGTGCGGATCGACTCGGCGTCATCGAGCCCCCCGCCCGTGGTGTAGGTGCCGGCCATGGTCATGGCTCCCAGGCCGATGCGGGAGACATCAAGCCCGCCCAGTGATACGTGCTTCATCAGGTACTCCTTGTCGTTGCGGTCGTCAGACCCGGTCGGTGGTCTTCTGGCGTCCGGCATGGTCCGGGAACGCCTCGACGGCTCAAGCCCACCACGCGGCCTTGCGGGTCGCTCAGGCGTGGGTGTCGTCGTAGGCCAGATCGCCGCCCAGCGCGCGTGAGGCCCCGGCCTGGGCGAGGAGTTCCCGAGCCTTGGCCTCGACGGCCTCGATGGCGTCCGCGCCGGCGACGAAGCGCTGCGGGGGCTTGTCCTGGTCGATGATGGTGAGCAGGGCGCGGGCGAGTTTGGCGGGGTCGCCGGGCTGCCGGCCGTTCATGTTCTTCAGGCCCTCGATCCTCGGGGCGGTGCGCGGGGCGTAGTCGTCGATGGACAGCTCGGGCCAGGTGGTGGAGCCGTCCACGAGGAGTTCGGTGCGGAAGTAGCCGGGTTCCACGACCGTGGTGTGGATGTCGTACGGCTCGACGTCGTGGCGAAGGGACTCCATCCAGCCCTCTTCTGCGAACTTGGAGGCGGCGTAGGCGGCGGTGAATTCCATGCCGACCAGGCCGGCGGTCGAGGTGATGGTGATGACGTGGCCGGCGCGCTGCCGGCGCATGAGGGGCAGGACGGCGCGGGTGACGTTCATCGGGCCGAAGAGGTTGGTCTCGAACTGCTGGCGCATCTGCGCGGGCGAGATCTCCTCGAAGTAGCCGGTGAAGAGGCTCCCGGCGTTGTTGATCAGGACGTCGACGTGGCCGAAGCGGTCGACGGCGGCCCGGGTGGCGGCCTGGGCGTCCTCGAGGCTGGTGACGTCGAGCTTGGTGACCAGGAGGTCGTCCTGCGGTCCGCCCAGGGTCTTCTCGACCTCCTCGGGGCGGCGGCCGGTGGCGACGACCTGGTGGCCGGCGGCGAGGGCCTCGCGGGCGATGTCCGTGCCGAGACCCCGTCCGGCGCCGGTGACGAGAATGACCTTGCTCATGGGTTCCCTCCTCGGGTGCCGTGGCCCGGCACCCGGTGTGTGCGGTGCACCATCAACAGAACCGGTTGCCGCGGCAGTGTGGGAGTCCCTGATGAGGGGGTCACTGAGAGGGACCCCCAGGCAGAGGGAAGCGCCCGTAGAGTGGAGCACATGGCAGGCGGAAACGGCCCTGACGACACCAATCGCGACGTTCGTGGTGATTTTCGGGCGGAGATCCGTGAATTCCTGGGCACACGACGGGCCAAGGTCACCCCCGAGCAGGCCGGACTGCCCGCCTACGGCGGAGAGCGTCGGCGGGTCGCCGGGCTGCGCCGCGAGGAGGTGGCCCTGCTCGCGGGCATCTCCAGCGAGTACTACACCCGGCTGGAGCGCGGCGACGCCACCGGCGTCTCCGAGAGCGTCTTCGAGGGCATCGTGCGAGCGCTGCAGCTCGACGAGGCCGAGCGGACCCACCTGCTCGACCTCCTGCGCGGCGCCGGCACGACCCGTCCGCCGCGCCGCCGGCCGGCTCAGCAGCGCGTCCGGCCCGCGGTGCAGCGCGTCCTGGACTCCATGACCGGCACGCCCGCGTTCGTCCTCAACGGGCGCGGGGACATCCTGGCCGCCAACCCCCTTGGGCGCGCTCTGTTCTCCCCGGTCTACGCCGACCCGGCGCGGCCGCCCAACAACGCCAGGTTCGTCTTTCTCGACCCGTGCGCGACCGAGTTCTTCCGCGACTGGGACAAGGTCGCCAACGACACGGTCGCCATGCTGCGCGCCGAGGCCGGCCGCGATCTCCACGACCGGCGGCTGACGGACCTGATCGGGGAACTGTCCACCCGCAGCGAGGGCTTCCGTCGCCGCTGGGCGGCCCACAACGTCCGGATCCACACCACCGGCGTGAAGCTCCTCCATCACCCGGTCGTCGGCGACCTCGACCTGCCGTTCGAGACCTTCCCCCTGGGCACCCACCCCAGCCAGTTCCTCCTCACCTACACGGCCGAGCCCGCGTCGCGTTCGCAGGACGCCCTGAACCTGCTGGCCAGTTGGGCCGCGACCAACGGTGACATCGACGAGTACGCGTCGGCCAACGACGCCGAGTCGGCCGAGACTCCCGACTGACGGCCGGCACACTGCGCACCGCACTCGGGCGAACACGTGGAAGACCAGGCGCCGGCGCGCTCACGAGCTTCTCGTTTCGCGGCGCGGACGGGAGGTCAGGCGGACCGGGCCATCGCTTGCGACGGGCGCGGCCAGGAGATGCGCGCTGGCCGGAAAGAGCGGGGCGGGCAGCCGATCGGGGTGGAACCAGCGCCAGCCGGTGAATCGATGCGGTTCGGTGACGGTGGGCACTCCCTGCCCGGCCTGCATGGTGACGGCCGCCGTGACACGGATCATGGTGTCGGTGGGGTGGTCGAGGAGCACAGCCCGAACGTGTGGGCTATGGGCGTCGGTGATGCCCGTCTCCTCGGCGAGCTCGCGTACGGCGGCGGCCACGAAGTCTTCGCCCGGTTCCAGGGCGCCCCCCGGCAGGCACCAGCAGGCGGGCACCCCGGGCTCGATGCGGTGACCGAGCAGGAGCTGGCCGTCCGGGTTGGTGAGGATGACGCCGACACCGACCAGGTAGGCGGCGGACACGGCATGCGTTGAGGACATCGGGTGGGCTCCCAGCAGGTCGATCAAGATCGAGGACCGCGCATATAGCCCAAGATATCTGAGTGATCATTCCCGCGCGGAGAGTGTGCCGTGGGCGTCGATCCGGGCGGTTACGTCGGCGGGGTCGCCGTCGAGCGGCAGCGAGACGAATCGGGCCTCGGCCACGCACTACGTAAGTGGTTGCAAGAATTTGCGTGATCCGCCGTATAGTTTGCGTATGACGCGACGACTGGCAGACGTGGCCAAGAAGGTCGGGGTGAGCGAGGCGACCGTGAGCCGCGTGCTCAACGGCAAGCCCGGCGTGTCCGGCGCCACCCGGGAGGCCGTGCTGACGGCGCTCGACGTGCTCGGCTACGAGCGGCCCACCCAGTTGCGCGGCGACCGGGCCCGCCTGGTGGGGCTGGTGCTGCCGGAGCTGCAGAATCCGATCTTCCCGGCCTTCGCCGAGGTCGTGGGCGGGGCGCTGGCCCAGCAGGGGTTCACCTCCGTGCTGTGCACCAGGACGGTCGGCGGCGTCTCCGAGGCCGACTACGTCGACCTGCTGCTCCAGCAGCAGGTCAGCGGCGTGGTCTTCGCCGGCGGCCTGTACGCCCAGGCCGACGCCTCGCACGGGCACTACGAGCTGCTGCACGAGCGCAAGCTGCCCACGGTCCTGGTGAACGCGGCCGTGGAGCGGCTGGACTTCCCGCAGGTGTCCTGCGACGACGTGGTGGCCGCCGAGATCGCCCTGGCCCACCTGCGGGCGCTCGGCCACGAGCGCGTCGGCCTGCTGCTGGGCCCGAAGGACCACATCCCGTCACGGCGCAAGCTGGAGACCTTCCAGGCGGGCGGCGGCGACCCGGCGCTGGTGGAGCACACGATGTTCTCGCTGGAGGGCGGCCACGCGGCGGCCGCCCGGCTGGTGGCGCGCGGCGTGACCGGCGTGATCTGCGCCAGCGACCTGCTGGCGCTGGGCGCGGTCCGGGCGGTGCGGCGCGCCGGGATGTCCGTGCCCGCCGACGTCTCGGTCATCGGCTTCGACGACTCGGCGCTGATGAACTGCACCGACCCGCCGCTCACCACCGTGCGCCAGCCGATCGACGCCATGGGGCGGGCCGCCGTGGACCTGCTGGTCGCGCAGATCGACAAGGCCGTGGTGCCCGCCGACGAGCTGCTGTACGAGCCGGAGCTGGTGGTACGGGCGTCCGCGGCCCGCGTACGTGCGTGATGGAGTCGTTATCTTGCAATAGTCAGTCGGGATATTGCAGTGCACGGTCGACGATCCTATGGTGTGGGCACCTCGCACCAGAAGGGTCGAACCCATGCAGACATTCACCGGGCAGAAAGCGGCAAGGCTCTTACTGGCCACCGTGCTCACCCTCTCCGCCACGGCGTGCGGCGGCGGCGATCCCGCCGAGCCCAGCCCGGGCGGCGCCGCGCCGGTGACGATCACGGTCGCGTGCCGGCCCGCGAAGTCCGCGCCCAAGGAGCGCGCCGCCTGGGACGACGACGTCGCCGCGTTCATGAAGGCGCACCCGGGCGTGACGGTCAGGAGCACCGACCAGCAGCCGTGCTTCGACCCCAAGACGTTCGGGCCGAAGCTGGCGGGCGGCCAGATGGAGACCGCCTTCGTGGTGCCGGTGACCAACTACGCCGACGTCATCGGCAAGGGCCAGGCGCTGGACGTCTCCCCGCACACGAGCCTGATCAAGAACTGGAACGACCTGCGCGCCGACGTCCGCGAGCTGGTGACCAAGGACGGCAAGGTGTACGGCGTCCCCAACGTCCACTACAGCGTCGGCCTCGTCTACAACCGCAAGCTGTTCGCCCAGGCCGGGCTCGACCCGGACACGCCGCCCGCCACCTGGGCCGAGATCCGCGAGGCCGCCAGGAAGATCGCCGGCCTGGGCCCCGGCTACGTCGGCTACGGCGAGTACTCCGGAGGCAACACCGGCGGCTGGCACTTCACCCAGGCCCTCTACGGCCGCGGCGGCGCCGTCCTCACCGACGACGGCAAGAAGGCCGCGTTCAACTCGCCCGAGGGCCGCGCCGTCCTGCAGACCCTGCACGACATGCGCTGGACCGACGACAGCATGGGCAGCCGGCTGCTGGTCGGCTGGGAGTCGCTGATGATGGCGATGGGCAGCGGCAAGGTCGGCATGATGCTCGGCGCCCCCGACGTGGTCACCGACGTCGTCAACAAGTTCAGGGGCAACGTCGCCGACTACGGCATCACCGGCTTCCCCGAGGCCAAGGCGTCGCTCAGCGGCGGCGAGGCGTTCATGATCAACCCCAGGGCCACCCCCGAGCAGGCCAGGGCCGCCGTGCAGTGGCTCGACTTCCGCTACAACACCGTCGGCAAGGGACGCTTCGACTTCGCCCGCGGCAAGGCCCTCGGCAACCCCGTCGGCGTGCCCGACAACGACGTCTACGGCGACTCGCCCACCGGCAGGGCCATCCAGGCCGACCGGGAGAAGAACGCCACCCTGCCGGTCGCCAACTACGCGCCGTACGTGGCCGCCGCCTCCTCCGTGCCGCCCAAGGCCGAGCCCGCCCACGCCCAGGAGCTGTACGCGATCCTCGACGTGGTCATGTCCGGAGTGCTCAGCCGCCGCGAGGCCGACCCCGGCAAGCTGCTCGCCGACGCGGAGGCCAAGGCCGACGCGCTGCTGCCCGCCAAGGGCTGACCCGCGTGGGAGTCCTGAGACGCAACCTCACGGCCTATGGGTTCCTGTGCGCGGCGCTGGCCTGCTTCGCGGTGTTCGCCTGGTACCCCATGGTCAGGGAGTTCGTGCTGAGCTTCCAGCGGACCAACCTGGTCGATCCGCCTGCCTGGGTGGGCCTGGACAACTTCCGGGCGGTCTTCCAGGACCCGGCGTTCGGCACGGCCTGGCTGAACACCCTGCAGTTCACGGTGCTCGCGCTGGTCTGCGGCTACGCCGTGCCGTTCGTCACCGCGCTGGTGCTCAACGAGCTCCGTCACGCCCGGGGCTACCTGCGGTTCGTCGTCTACCTGCCGGTCATGCTGCCGCCGATCGTGGCGGTGCTGCTGTTCAGATGGTTCTACGACCCCGGCCCCGGGCTGTTCAACCAGCTCCTCGACCTCGTCCACCTGCCCCCGCTGGCCTGGCTGGACTCCTCCTCCACCGCCCTGATCTCCCTCGTCCTCGTCTCGACGTGGATGAACATGGGCAGCGCCACGCTCATCTACCTGGCGGCCCTGCAGAACATCCCGCCCGAGCTGTACGAGGCGGCCGAGCTGGACGGGGCCGGCATCCTCGCCCGCATCAGGCACGTCACGATCCCGCAGACCCGGCTCATCCTGCTGCTCATGCTGATGCTGCAGATCGTGGCCACCATGCAGGTCTTCATCGAGCCGTACATGCTGACCGGCGGCGGCCCGGAGAACTCCACGGTCACCGTCGCCTACCTGATGTACCAGTTCGCGTTCACCTACGGCGACGGGTACGGCCAGGCCGGGGCGCTGGGCATGATGCTCATGCTGGCGCTGCTCATCTTCGCGGCGTTCCAGCTCCGGCTCACCCGCGACGACCGGGGGGAGAGCGCATGATCTCCATCGGGGCCCGCGCCGCCGCGGGCCGGGCGCGCGGGCGGAGGCGGCCCAGGCCGATCGAGGTGCGCTTCCGGACCATCGTCTCGCCGCAGCAGCTCAACAGCCGGTGGGGGCGGCGCGTCTACTGGGCCGTCCTGCTCACGGTGCTGGCCGGCTCCACCCTCGCCTTCGTCCTCCCGCTGTACTGGATGGTCACCGGCGCGATGAAGACCGGCGAGGAGCTGGCCCGGATGCCGCCCACCGTGGTGCCCGAGGCGCCCACGCTGGACGCCTTCGCCGAGGCGTGGGAGCTGTTCGACATCGGGCTGCTGCTGCGCAACACCGCGTTCTACGCGCTGGGCGGCTGGCTGGTCTCGATGGCGGTCGACGTCAGCGCGGCCTACGCGCTGTCGAAGCTGCGCCCGGCGTTCGGCAACGTGGTGCTGGGCGCCATGCTGGCGACGCTCATGGTGCCGCCCATGGTGGTGCTGATCCCGCTGTACGTCACGGTCGCCGACCTCGGGCTGCTCAACGACCCGTGGGGCCTGTGGCTGCCCGCGGCGGCCAACGGGTTCAACATCTTCCTGCTCAAGCGCTTCTTCGACTCCATACCGAGGGAGCTGATCGAGGCGGCGCGCATCGACGGCGCCGGGCCGCTGCGGGTGCTGTGGTCCGTGGTGCTGCCGGTGTCGCGGCCGATTCTCGGCGTGGTCTCCATCTTCACGATCGTCGCCTCGTTCAAGGATTTCGTCTGGCCGCTGCTGGTCATGACGGAGAGCGACAGGATGACCGTCAGCGTCGGCCTGTCGCAGACGGCCGGAGCGGTGTCACAGAACGCGATCATGGCCGGGCTCGTCATCGCGAGTGTCCCGACGATCATCGTGTTCTTCTTCTTCCAACGGCACATCATGGCGGGCCTGACCGCCGGAAGCATCAAAGGATGAGCATGTCGCGAACGTGGTGGCGGGGGGCCGCGATCTACCAGGTGTACCTGCGCAGCTTCGCCGACGGCAACGGTGACGGCTGCGGGGACCTGGCCGGGCTGCGCTCCCGCCTCGGGTACCTCAAGGACCTCGGCGTCGACGCCCTCTGGCTGAATCCGTGGTACCCGTCGCCGATGGCCGACGGCGGCTACGACGTGGCCGACTACCGGGACATCGAGCCGGCCTTCGGCACCCTGGCCGAGGCGGAGGCGTTCATCGCCGAGGCGCACGAGCACGGGATCAGGGTCATCATCGACGTCGTGCCGAACCACGGCTCCACCGCCAGCGCCTGGTTCCAGGAGGCGCTGGCCGACCCCCGGACCAGGGACCGGTTCTGGTTCCGGGACGAGCCGAACGGCTGGTCGTCGATCTTCGGCGGGCCGGCGTGGACGCGGGTGCCCGACGGGCAGTGGTACCTGCACCTGTTCGCCCCGGAGCAGCCCGACTTCAACTGGGACAACCCGGAGGTGCACCAGGAGTTCGAGGACGTGCTGCGCTTCTGGTTCGACCGGGGCGTGGACGGCGTCCGCGTCGACTCGGCCGCGCTGCTGTACAAGTCGGACGACGCGTACGAGGACCTGGACGGCGTGCACGAGGTGTACCGGCGCTGGCGCCGGATCGCCGACGAGTACGGCGAGCGGGTGCTGATCGGCGAGGTGTGGCTGCCCGACCAGGAGCGCCTCGCCCGCTACCTGCGGCCCGACGAGCTGCACACGGCCTTCAACTTCGACTTCCTGTCCTGCCCGTGGGACCCGGCGGAGCTGCGCCGGGTGATCGACCTGACGCTGGCCACGCACGTGCCGATCGGCGCCCCGCCGACGTGGGTCCTGTCCAACCACGACGTCACCCGCCCCGTGACCCGGTACGGCCGGGCCGACACGGGCTTCCAGCACGGCGGCCGGCTGCACGGCAGCCCCACGGACCTGGAGCTGGGACGGCGCCGGGCCAGGGCGGCGGCGCTGCTGGCGATGGCGCTGCCCGGAGGCGTCTACGTCTACCAGGGCGAGGAGCTCGGGCTCCCGGAGGTGGAGGACCTGCCCGACGAGGCGCGGCAGGACCCCATGTTCGCCAGGTCGGGCGGCGCCAACCCGGGCCGGGACGGCTGCCGCGTGCCGCTGCCCTGGTCGGGGGAGGAGCCGCCGTTCGGCTTCGGCGGTCCCGGCCCGTCCGCCCCGCCGTGGCTGCCGCAGCCGGAGAGCTGGCGCAAGCTCACGGCGCAGGCGCAGCTCGCCGACCTGGACTCGATGCTCACCCTCTACCGCTCGGCGCTGCGGCTGCGCCGTGACCTGCTCGGCGACGGCACGCTGACCTGGCTGCCGCCGGGCGGGGACGTGCTGGCCTTCCGGCGCGACTCGGGCCTGGTGTGCGTGTCGAACCTGGGCCCGGCCCCGGTGCCGCTCCCGCCGGGCGAGGTCGTGCTGGCCAGCGGCTCCGTGGAGGGGGGAGCGCTGCCGCCCGACACGACCGCCTGGCTGGCCCCGCCGGTGTGACGTCTCGATCGGGGTGACGGTCAGCGGACGTCGAAAGCGGTGTCCATGCCCAGGGCCCGGTGGTCGTCCACCGGGCACCACACCTCGTATCGGCCCGGCAGGAGGGCGACGCTGAGCAGCGTCCCCTCCCCGGGTGTGATCGTCTCCGACCGCCGCACGCCGCTGATGCCGGGGCCGGCGATCGCCATGGCGTGCGCCGACTCGCCCTCGTTGCTCAGCCGGAACGTGTAGGAGCCGGACGTCAGGTCGTGCCGGGGCAGGGTGAAGGAGAAGTCGTCCATGGTCACGTCCACCCTGGTGACCTCGGCGGCGGCCGTGGCGGGCACCCGGGCCGTACACGGATCGGCTCGCGTCCCGGTTCACTGCGCGCGGGGCGCGTCACGCGCTCACCCGGGGCGGGGGTCGCCTGCCTAGCAGGAACGGCTCGGCGACAATTTCTTGGTGGCGGAATAGAGACCCGCCGCGCCAGGATTCCCGTCCGAATAGGTCCAGGTCGCCCAGGCATACGTCATGTACTTGTAGCAGAGCCTCTCCGGTACGGGATGTATCCACTTCTGAACGTAACCGTACCGCGAGACGCCTACGGTTCCCCAGGAGACGGACTTCTTGTCCGCCACGTGCCACCCTGATTTGAACTGATACAGCTTCACGCCGACGCGAACGTTACGCACCCGGCCCTTGCAGCTCGCCGAGTTGGTGGCCACGACGCTGTAGTGGCTCTCCACGCGGGGTGTGAACGGTACGACCGAGCAGCCCGACTTCGCCGCCATGGCGGGCGCCGGCGAAAGAACGGACGTGGCGGCGGCCGCCGCCACAGCCACCGTGAAAAGCCCTCGCGACAGACGCGATCTCCTGGTCATGACCAGCCTCCTCCTCGGACGTGCAGACTTGCTTCTGCGCCTGGATGTATTCGTTCAGGATCGTGGACCGACAAAAGGCACCCTGCCGGAAACCGCGGGTGTGCAAAAGCCTTTGCATCTGAATGCAAACAGCCAGGAACAGTTGCCGGCACCCGTACCGTGCCCGGCTGAACCGCCGCCGCGAAGGCGTACAAGAGCCAGGCGCCGCTGATCGCGCGGCGGACGGGGTGCCGCTACCAGGGCATTTGCATCCAGATGCAAACAATTGCCCCCTCATTGGCTCACGCCGAAAATGATCGCGTATTGAGATCACCGGCACTCTCGGGGACTTGACCTGCGTGCATGAGGGCGGCAGGCGCCCTCGCAAACGCGGCGGGAACCGACGGGTGCTCCGTGAACACGCGATCACGCAGACGCCCTGGAGGCTTGATGCGCCGTTCCCCCCGCGGGTTGTCCCTCGCCGCGGTCATGTCGTTACTGGCCGGTTCACTCGTGGCCGGTGGTGTCCTCACCAGCGGGGACACCGCAGCTGCGGCGGTCACAGGTGATCCACCGGCGCAGACGGAGCAGGAGGCGCTGGAGCGGGCCCACCGCGGTAAGCAGCGGGTGGAGGCGCTGTCCCTGCGTACAGAGAACCGCCAGGTGTTCGCCAACCCCGACGGCTCGTTCACCTCGGAGACCTCGGCCCTGCCCGAGCGGGTGCGCAGGGAAGGCGGCTGGACCGACGTCGACACCACCTTGACCTTCGCGCCGGACGGAACGGTGAAGACCGTGGCCACCCCGCTGGAGCTGACGTTCTCCGGCGGCGGGACGGCCCCGCTGGCCCGGCTGGGGGAGGCCGGACGCTCGGTCGAGATGAGCTGGCCGGGAAACCTGCCGAAACCGGCGCTCAAGGGGAGCACCGCGACGTACGGCGAGGTGCTTTCGGGTGTCGATCTGAGGGTGACCGCGTCGGTGCTCGGCTTCTCCGAGGTGCTGGTGGTCAAGAACAAGGAGGCGGCGGCCAACCCCGCGCTGGCCAAGCTCGTCTTCGGCATGCGGGCGAACGGTCTGGCGGTGCGCAGGACGGCGACCGGCGGTCTGAGCGCGGTCAACGACCAGGGAATCGAGATGTTCCACTCGCCGGCGCCGCGCATGTGGGACTCCTCCGGATCCGCCGCCCGCTCGTCCCTGGCCACAGGTCCGGAACGCGAGGCGCGGCAGGCCGTCATGGGCGTCGAGGTGGCCCAGAACCAGATCGCGCTCACGCCGGACCGGAACCTGCTGAGCGCTCCCGACACCACCTACCCGGTCTACATCGATCCCCAGTGGTCGGGATCGAAGCTGCACTGGACCTACGTCGACAAGTCCTATCCGTCCGAGTCGTACTGGGATTCCACCCACACCCCCGAGATCGGGTACTACGGCGGCGGGGTGAAGCGGTCGTTCTTCCGCATGGACTCCGACAACGTCAACGGCAAGCACATCCTGAAGGCCACGTTCCGGATGACCCAGAACAAGTCATGGGGGTGCACCGACAACCCGCAGGCGGCGCAGCTCTGGCTGACCGGCGGGATATCCACGTCCACGACCTGGAGCCACCAGCCGTCCTGGGCCGACCACCTGGACAGCGTCGCCTCCGACGCCGGCTACAACTCCTCCTGCCCCGACAAGGGCATCGAGTTCGACGTCACCGGCGCGATCGTCAAAGCCGCCAAGAACGGCTGGTCGAACACGACCTTCGGGCTGCGGGACTACAACGACGACGCGGGGAGCGTGTGGGGCTGGAAGGGCTTCAGCGGCTCGCCGAAGCTCGTGGTCGACTACAACACCCCGCCCGCCGCGCCGTCCGGAGTCGGCACCTACCCGGGCACGCCGTGCGTCACGGGCGCCGGCCGGCCGTCAGTGAACGCCGGGGACGCCCAGAACCCGATCAAGCTCAAGGCGAAGATCTACGACCCGGACAAGGCGAACGACGGCGTGCGCGCCGAGTTCATGATGAACCGCTACAACGCCTCCACCGGCGCGTGGGAGAGCGTCACCTCCTCACTGCCCGCGGGCGGCAAGACGGCCTACAAGTACACGACCACGGCCACCGACCACGAGATCACGCTGTCCGCTCTGGTCACGGGCGAGACCTACTCGTACAGAGTGCGGGCCTTCGACGGCACCGACGCCAGCGCGTGGAGCGCGTGGTGCGAGTTCACGGTCGACACGGTCGACCCGGCGAAGCTCCCCAAGGTCACCTCCCCTGACTATCCGGCGGGCACGCCAGACGACTGGAAGGGCGGCGTCGGCGCGGCCGGCGGGTTCACCCTCGCCCCTGGTGACGGCGAGAGCGATGTGACGCGCTTCAGGTACGCGCTCGACGACCCCAGCCTCGCCACGGCCGCGACCCAGGTCAGCGTCCCCGCCGGGCAGACCTCGGTGACCGTGCGGGTCGCGCCGCGTCATGACTGGCTGAACACGCTGTACGTCTACCCCGTCGACACGGCGGGCAACGTGGGCAAGACCCCCGCCGTCTACAGCTTCTACGTCAAAGCCGGTAAGGACGCGATCGGCCAGTGGCACCTGGACGAGACGTCCGGCGCCACCGCCGCCGACTCGGCCGAGAGCCCGCACCCGGTGACGCTGGCCGGTACCACCGGCTGGACGGGCGGGCGGGTGAAGGGCGCACTGCACCTCGACGGCTCCACCGGCTACGGCGCCACCAGCGGCCCCGTGGTGCACACCGACAGGGGCATGTCGGTCTCCGCGTGGGTACGCCTGAACGACAACTCCAAGAACTCCACGGTGGTGAGCCAGGTCGGCAACAGGGGCGCCGGCTTCCAGCTGTACTACTCCTGGGGCTACAAGCGCTGGATCTTCAACAAGTACGACGCGGACAAGGACAACCCCGCGATCGCCCGGGCCTTCAGCGACGCAGAACCGCAGGTCGGCGTGTGGACCCACCTGGTCGGCGTCTACGACGCCCCGGCCAGGCAGCTCCGCCTCTACGTGAACGGCATCCGCCAGTCCACCCCCGCCGCCTACACCTACACGCCCTGGGACGCCACCGGCCCGCTGCAGGTCGGACGGGTCAAGGCCAACGGGACCTTCCAGGAGAACTTCGCCGGCGACATCGACGAGGTGAAGGTCTGGGACCGGATCCTGTCCGACGACCCCCGCACCGTGAACGACTCGGCACTCGGCAACGAGATCGCCGCCATGGCCAAGCAGCCGCCCGCCCAGCTCGGCCGCTGGATGTTCGACGAGGGGACGGGCACCACCGCGGCCGACTCGTCCGGCTACGCCAGGACCGCGACGCTCAAGGGGAACGCGGGCTGGTCGGGCGACGGCTTCGACGGCTCGAACGTGCTGAGCCTCAACGGCACCACGGCGTACGCGACCACCGCGTCCGCTCCGCTGCGGACCGACCACAGCTACACCGTGACGGCCCGGGTACGCCTGACGGGCGACGACAGCTGCGCCGTGCCGGGCCAGAACATGACCATGGTCAGCCAGGACGGCGACAAGTTCAGCGGCTTCTACCTCGGCTACCGCTGGTTCCTCGACAACGGGCAGAAGGTCTACCACTGGTCGTTCGCCACGACGAGCGAGGACGCCGGCACCGAGGTGATGACGCAGACCAAGTCGGTCGACGTGGTCGACTGCATGTCGCTGAACACCTGGACACACCTGGCCGGCGTGTACGACGAGGTCGCCAAGGAGCTCCGGCTGTACGTCAACGGCCAGCTCGCCGACGTGCGGCCCTTCGCGACGGCCTGGAACGCCGGCGGCCCGCTCGAGATCGGCCGCCCGAAGTACAAGGGCGACGTCGTCGACTACTTCACCGGCGATGTGGACGACGTCCAGACCTACGCCGGGACTCTCACTGACCGGCAGATCGTCAGCCTCGCCATGGGTCAGCCGCTGGACGGCTGAGCAAGCCGAGTTTCCGCCCCCCTTGCACCGACGTTCATCCGGAGGTAAGTCGTGCTCGCTTCCTGGCGAGGCTGGGTTCGGATCGCCGGACTGCTGGCGGTCGTGGTGCCCGCCACGCTGGCCGTCCCGTTGCCGGAGGCCCAGGCCTCCGGCGACCCGGCGTGGCACCAGGCACAGGACCAGCATCCTGTACCCGGTCATCAGCGCAAGGCCCGTCCCGCCCCGCCGGATCCGGGGGCGGCGTTCGACCTCAAGGGCGCCCCCGCCGTGACCTGGCCACATCCGGGTACGGCGGTGGCGCGGCCGGCGCAGGCCGGCTCCACCGGCGACAAGTCCGTGGCGGGACGGGCGCCGAAGGTACAGGCGGGAGACCTGCCCGTCTGGGTCGGCCCGCCGTCGTCCGCCTCGGGCAAGGCGGCCACCTCCGGGAACGGGACGGTGAAGCCGTCGCAGGCGCCGGTGACACCTTCGGCCAGTGCGCCGGTGGTACCGAACGTCCAGGTCCGGGTGCTGGACGCCCGGACGGCCGACCGGTCACGGATCACGGGGCTCGGCATCCAGCTGACGCCCCAGGGCACGCCGGGTGGCGCGTCACACCGCGCGGCGGTCGAGGTGGACTATTCGGGCTTCCGGTACGCCTACGGCGGCGACTGGGCGTCCCGTCTGCGCCTGGTCCGGCTCCCCGCGTGCGCGGCCACCACGCCCGACCTGCCGCAGTGCCAGGCCCGGACGTGGTTGCCCACCAGCAACGACGTGAAGACCGGGCGCCTGGTTGCCGACGTCGACCTGGCCGCCGGCGCGACCACCCTGGCGGCCGAGGCGGGGCCGTCGGGCTCGGCGGGCAGCTACGAGGCGACCTCCCTGTCGCCCTCGGCCACCTGGAACGTGAGCAACCAGAGCGGCGCCTTCTCCTGGTCGTATCCGCTGCGCCTGCCACCGACCCCGGGCGGCCCCACCCCCAACGTCGCCTTCGTCTACTCGTCCGGCGGCATCGACGGCCGTACGGTCGCCACCAACAACCAGGCCTCCTGGATCGGCGAGGGCTTCGACTACTGGCCCGGCTTCATCGAGCGCCGCTACAAGCAGTGCGCCGACGACGGCGTCACACCCAAGCGCAACGACCAGTGCTGGCGCTACAGCAACGCCACCATGTCCCTCAACGGGCAGGCCACCGAGCTGGTCCTGGACGACGCCACCGGTACCTGGCAGCCCAAGGACGACGACGGCACCAGGGTCGAGAAGCTGTCCGGCGCTGACAACGGCGACAACGACGGCGAGTACTGGAGGGTCACCACTCCCGACGGCACCCAGTACTTCTTCGGCCAGAACCACCTGCCCGGCTGGGCGAGCGGCAAGGCGGAGACCGACTCCACGTGGACCGTCCCGGTCTTCGGCAACGACTCCGGCGAGCCCTGCCACAAGGACACCTTCTCCGACTCCTGGTGTCAGCAGGCGTGGCGGTGGAACCTGGACTACGTCGTGGACCCGCACGGCACGGTCAGCACGTTCTGGTACGGCAAGGAGACCAACTACTACCGCCGCGACGTCACCACCCTCACCGACGGCGTCCCGAACGGCACCCCCACGGTGTACGACCGTGGCGGCTACCTCAAGCGCATCGACTACGGCCAGCGCTCCGAGGCGATCTTCTCCTCCTCCGCACCCGCGCGGATCGTGTTCGCAACCACCGAACGCTGCGACCCGACCTCGACCTTCGACTGCGCGGAGACCAAGTTCACCAAGGACAACGCCAAGTACTGGCCCGACGTCCCCTACGACCAGAACTGCGACTCCGGCGAGAAGTGCATCGACAAGTACTCGCCGACGTTCTGGACCCGCAAGCGGCTCGCCTCCGTGACCACCCAGGTCCTGGCGTCGGGCAGCGCATACAAGGACGTCGACACCTGGACGCTTCAGCAGAAGATGCGTGACCCGGGCGACGGGACGGCCGCGACGGTCTGGCTCGAAGGCATCCAGCACAAGGGCAACGTGAACGGTACGGCGTCGCTGCCGTCGGTGCACTTCGCGGGCGTCCAGAAGCCCAACCGCGTGGACTCCCTGGAGGGGCGGCCGCCGCTCACCAAGTGGCGCATCTCCGCCATCGACAACGAGACCGGCGGCTCCCTGTCCATCGCCTACTCCGACCCGGACTGCAAGGCCGGCGACACGCCCGAACCCGACTCCAACACCCGCCGCTGCTACCCCCAGTACTGGTCACCGGAGGGGGCGACCAGCCCGAAGCTGGACTGGTTCCACAAATACGTCGTCACCCAGGTGCGCGCCATCGACCGCACGGGCGGCGCGCCCGACGAGGTGACCGGCTACGAGTACCTCGGCGGCGGCGCCTGGCACCACGATGACGACGACGGACTGACCAAGGAGAAGTACAAGACCTGGTCGCAGTGGCGCGGCTACGGCAAGGTGCGGGTCGTCCACGGCGAGGCCCCCGAGCAGCGCTCGCAGGCGGAGTACACCTACTTCCGCGGCATGGACGGGGACGAGAAGTCCGGCGGCGGTACGAAGGATGTCCAGGTCACCGACTCCGAGGGTGCGGCGGTGCCCGACGCCGAGCCCCTGCAGGGACGCGTCCGCGAGGAGGTCCACTACGACGGGCCCGGCGGACCCGCCATGAGCGGCACCATCACCGGCTACTGGACCAGGCAGACCGCCAAGCGCGCGCGCTCGTGGGCCACGACCACCGCGCACCTGGTCGAGGTCGACAAGGTGCGCACCCGCACGGCGTTGGCGTCCGGCGGCTGGCGGTACACCACCACCGACACCGACTACAACGCCGACGGCCTGCCCACCCAGGTCGACGACCTCGGCGACGAGTCGACCGCGAGCGACGACCAGTGCACCCGCACCGAGTACGCCCGCAACGCCGCCAAGTGGATGATCTCGTACGTCTCGCGCGTCGAGACGGTCACCAAGGCCTGCGCCGTCACGCCTGACCGGCCGGACGACGTGGCCTCCGACGTGCGCAAGTACTACGACAACCAGGCCTACGGCGCCGCGCCCACCAGGGGCGACGTCAGCAAGACCGAGAAGCTCGGATCGTGGAGCGGTGGCCCGCGGTACGTCACCGTCGGCAGCACCACCTTCGACGTGTACGGCAGGCCGCAGGTCGTCACCGACGCCTCGGGCGGCAGGACCACCACCAAGTACACCCCGGCGACCGGCCCCGTCACCGGCACCGAGGTCACCAACGCGGCGGGCCACGTCACCAGGACCGAGGTGGAGCCGGCGTGGGGCGTCCCGACGGCCACCATCGACGTCAACCAGAAGCGCACCGACCTGACCTACGACCCTCTCGGCAGGCTCACCGGAGTCTGGCTGCCGGGACACGCCAAGTCGACGTACCCGTCCGCCCCGAACATGAAGTTCGGCTACCAGATCCGCACCGGCGGCTCGACCACGGTGTCCACCGCGACGCTTCGCAACGACGGCGTCCACTACACCACCGGCTACGCCCTCTACGACGGCATGCTGCGCCCCCGCCAGACCCAGCAGCCCGCGCCGGGCGGCGGCCGGGTCGTGGACGACACCCTCTACGACACGCGTGGCCTGGTCTACAAGACCAACGACGACTACTACGCCGAAGGCGACCCGGGCAGCACGCTCTGGACCCCGGCCAGCGACGACGACGTCCCGGGCCAGAACGTCACGGTCTACAACGGCATGGAGTGGCCCACCGCGCAGATCTTCCGCAAGCGCGGCAGCGAGCAGTGGCGCACCACCACGACCTACGGCGGCGACCGCGTCAGCGTCGACCCGCCCGCCGGATCCACGCCCATCACGAAGATCATCGATGCCGACGGCCGGCTGGTCGAGCTCCGGCAGTACAAGGGCGACGGCCCGACCGGCGACTACGACGCCGTCACCTACACCTACACACCGACCGGGCAGCCTGCGACGATCAAGGACGCGGCGGGCACCACCTGGACGTACCACTACGACCTGCGCGGCCGGCTCTCCCAGCTCGACGACCCCGACAAGGGCACCGCGAAGCTCACCTACGACGACAAGACCGACCGCCTGCTGACGACCACCGACGCGCGCGGCAAGAGCATCTTCTTCACCTACGACGCGCTCGGCCGCAAGAGCGCCGAGTACGAGGGCACCTCGGCCGCCGGCACCAAGCTCGCCGAGTGGACCTACGACAAGCTGTCCGACGGCACCGTCGTGAACGGCCAGCCGACTGCCTCGACCCGGTACGTCAAGAACGCCACCACCGGGGCGATGGACGCCTACACCACGGCGGTCACCGGCTTCGACGACGCCTACCGGACCCTCGGCGCCAAGACCACCATCCCGGCCGCCGAGGGAGGGCTGACCGGCACCTACGAGACCAGCACCGACTACAACCTCGACGGCACCGTCCACCGCGCCGTGCTCCCCGCGGCCGGCGGTCTGCCGAAGGAGACGCTCCTCCACGACTACGACGAGCTCGGCAACCCCACCACCACCCGGGGACTGACCAGCTACGTCACCTCCACCACGTACTCCAAGCTCGGCCAGACGCTCGACATGATGATGTCGACCGGCGGCAAGCGGGTGAAGGAGACCAACTTCTACGAGGAGGGCACCGGCCGGCTCACCCGCTCCCTGTACGAGCGCGAGACGTCGCCGATCTCGGTCGCGGACGCCAACTACACCTACGACCAGTCCGGGAACATCACCAAGATCGCGGACAAGCCGGCCGGCCAGACGCCTGACGTGCAGTGCTTCCGCCAGGACCATCTGCAGCGCCTGACCGAAGCATGGACGGCCACCGACGACTGCGCCTCGGACCCCTCACAGAGCGTCGTCGGCGGACCGGCACCGTATTGGCAGTCCTTCTCGTACGACATCGTCGGCAACCGCACGAAGGAGATCGACCACCAGGCGTCGGGTGACGTCACCAAGACCTTCGCCTACGCGGGGCCCGGCAAGCCGCAGCCGCACACGCTGACCTCGGTCGAGTACAAGGGCGGCACCCGCGACGGGCAGATCGACAGCTATGGCTACGACGCCGCCGGCAACACCACCGAGCGCGGCTCCGGCCGAGCGCTGGAGTGGGACGTCGAGGGGCACCTCGCCAAGTCCACCGACCCGTCCGGCGTCAGCACCTTCCTCTACGACGCCAACGGCGAGCGGCTGATCCGCCGGGACCCGACGTCCACCACCCTGTACGTCGCCGGGATGGAGGTCCGGCTCGACACCAAGACCGGCGCCAAGACGGCGACCCGCTACTACTCCCACGGCGGTCAGATCGTCGCCGCCCGCACCAGCAAGGGCGTCACCTGGCTCGCCTCCGACAACCACGGCACCACCGACGCCTCGGTCAGCGACGACGACACCCAGACCCCGTTACGCCGGTACTTCACCCCGTTCGGCCAGCTCCGCGGCTCACCGCCGTCGTCCTGGCCCGGCCAGAAGGGCTTCGTCGGCGGCACCATCGACGAGGCGACGTCCCTGACCCACCTCGGGGCCCGCGAGTACGACGCCGAAACCGGCCGCTTCATCTCCGTCGACCCGGTCTTCGACACTACCGACCCGCAGAGCTGGAACGGCTACGCCTACGCCGACAACAACCCGGTCACCAAGTCCGACCCCTCGGGCCTGCAACCGGACGGCCCCTGGACCGGTACCGACGGCCGTCACCACAAGGGCTCGATGGACCCTGGCGCCGGCAGCGACGGCAGCTGGCCTCATCCCAACCACCCCGGCCGCTCCGGGTCTTCCGGATCGGGCGGTGGCGGCGGCTCACGGCACTGCGGCACCTGGGACTTCGGCTGCAAGGCCGGGCACTTCTGGAACCAGCACAAGGCCACCATCGTCAACGTCACCGTCACGATCGTCGTCACGATCGGCTGCGAGGCGGCGACGGCCGGGGCGGGAAGCATCGGCTGTGCGGCAGCCGGCGGAGCCGCCGGCAACCTCGCGGGCTACCTGGTCTCCACCCCACGTGACCAGTGGAGCCTGGGCGGCGCCTTCCAGGCTGCGGCGGTAGGAGCCGTAACCGGCGCAGCCGGAGGCTTCCTCGGCAAGGCGGCATCGGCGGCACTGGGCAAGGTCGCGAGCACGGCAGCAGGCAAGGCCGTCACGGGTGCGATAGCCAAGGCGGCCGGCAAGGCGAGATCCGCGCTGGGCAAGATGGGCGGCGCCGCCGAAGACGCAGCCGGGGCCGAAGGAACCGCGGCCAAAGCGGCCGGCAGACCCCGTGCCGGATCCGGACCACGGCCAGGCTGCAACAGCTTCGTCGCGGGGACCAAGGTCCAGCTCGCCGACGGCACGTACAAGGCCATCGAGAAGATCAAGCCAGGAGAGAAGGTCCTCGCGACGGACCCCCTCACGGGTAAGACGGGGCCGAAGCTCGTCGTCGCCGCCTTCTCGGGCGTCGGCTACCTCAACCTCATCCAGATCACCGTCGACACCGACGGCAAGAAGGGCGACGAGACCGGCGTCATCCTCGCCACCGAACACCACCTGTTCTGGGACGCCAAGGACCACCAGTGGGTCCGCGCCGACCACCTGACAAGCACCGACCACCTCCGTACCCCAAACGGCACCACCGTCCAGGTTGTCAGCTCCACGAAGCAGCGCAACCACCCCACGGTCTACGACCTCACCGTCGCCGACACTCACACGTTCTACGCAAAGGTCGGTGCCGCGCCGGTCTTGGTGCACAACTGTCCGGAACTGGATCTGGAGCGGGCTTCCGCAACGGGGAGGAATATCGACCCCTCGGACAAAAAAGCGAAGCTGCAGATGGCCGGGCGCGCGCTCCAAAAACATGCGTACAGGATCACGAATAATGGCCAATGGCCGAAACCCAGTGGCACGCAGAACCCTCAGGCCTGGAACACACTAGGGGCGAATATGCTGGACGACATCCTGACTCATCCCGAGTCTGTCATCGAGCAGGGTTGGGGGAGAATCGGAGGGGTCTGGCAAGACACGATTGATGTCCGTGTCCCAACAGAGGGAATAGGCGCTAGGTTCTCGATGAACAGCAATTTCTCGGGATTCCTCGACGATATGGGGTAGAGGACTTGAAAGAACACTTCGCCGGGAGGGACATCGAAGTCATTGATTTCCAGGACGTCGTGGCCGGGGAGCATGTCATCGAATTCCGAGACACGGCATGGCGCCGAAACGAGGCGATCCTCGCCATCTCGGTTCCGGACGATGGATCTTGGGACGACGCGATGATCAGCGTAAATCCTCACAAAGGAGATGTCTCCGTCTCATTCGCCACCTGGGCAATCGTGATCGCACGGAAGAGGTTGGCCGACTAAAGAGAGGCCGCTCTGAATAGCGCCATAGCTCTGCCCGGCCGAGGCGGTCCTTGCTGGACCGCCTCGGCCGGGCAGAGCGCAGAGCATGGTGCCTGCCGGACGGGCTCACGGCGGGACCGACGACAGGCCATCGGCAGTGATTACTGGTGAGGTCTTGCCTCTGTGCGCGGATCGCGGGCGGAGGCCCGTTCCGCCTGCTACTTGTGATCGTGCAGTTCCCGCACATTGGCGCGTACCCGGTTTTCGGCCAGTCGCGCCAGGGCCCTGCGGGCTTCCAGCCGTCTGCTGGTGGGTGCGGCTGGCCGTACGGGGGCGAAGAGTGTGACCTCCACGGTCAGGTCCCGGGTCGCGGCCACCCGGACGATGGAGGCGAGCAGCGAGTCGTCCCCGACGTAGCAGGCGCGGGTGGAGGTCGCCGTCCCTTCGCGGTAGCGGAGCACGGCCGGGCGTACCGGGGCGCCCGCGTCCATCGCGTACGAGGAGGTGGTCGCTGGAGGTGTCGAACCGGTCCACGTCGAGGCCGGAGACCGGGCTGTCGAGCCGCGCCCCCATCTCCCCGGCGAAGACCTCGTGGCGGAGCCGCTGGGCGGCCTGCACGTCGGCGGCGCTGGTGGCCATGCCGACCGTGTACCGCCCGGTGTCCACGATGATCGTCATGGGCGCGTCCTTCCATGAAAGCGTCTCGCGCCTGTGCCGACATGCCGAAATGACGGCTGTGTCTCTCACCGGGGCAGTGAGGCGGCCGCGTGGTGAACCTCGCGCACGGCCGAAACAAATCGCTTTCTTCGCTCTCTTGCCCTTCGCTACACTCGCCACTGATCATCGACGAGGGGAAGGAGAACGGCCGTGCGCCACAGCACCGCTGCCGTCGTCCCCCCGTCGCGCCACGAGGTGATCCTGGTGTCTCCGTCGCCCCGGTGCCGGCTGCGCGGCCGCCACTGGACGACGCCCTGACGAGTACCTGACCCGCCACCCGAGGCTGGCTCGTCCGGGAAATCGCGCTGTCCCCTTCTTTTCCGGACCGAAAGGTCATGGGCTGTGCGTGCTCACCTCTCGAAACAAGAACAGGCCGACCTGCCGGCCGTCGTACGCAATCTCGGCATCCTCGCCCACGTCGACGCCGGCAAGACCACCGTCACCGAGCGGATGCTGTACCTGGCCGGCGCCACGTACAAGCGCGGCGAGGTGCACGACGGCACGACCGTCACCGACTTCGACTCCCAGGAACGTGACCGCGGCATCACGATCTTCGCCGCCGCGGTGAGCTGTGTCTGGGACGGGCACCGCGTCAACCTGATCGACACCCCCGGCCACGTCGACTTCTCCGACGAGGTGGAGCGCTCGCTGCGGGTGCTCGACGGCGCGATCGCGGTGTTCGACGCCGTCGCGGGCGTCGAGCCGCAGAGTGAGTCGGTGTGGCGCCGGGCCGACCGGTACGGCGTGCCGCGCGTCGCGTTCGTCAACAAGCTGGACCGGGCCGGCGCCGACCTGGACGCCGCGGTCGAGTCGATCCGCCGCCGGCTGCACCGGGCCCCGCTGGTGGTGCAGCTGCCGATCGGGCAGGAGGACCGCTTCGCCGGTGTCGTCGACCTGGTCAGGATGCGCGCGCTCGTCTGGGAGTGCGACGCGTGCCAGGAAGGACCGGTGCCGGAGGACCTGCTGGACGAGGCTCGGCGGCGGCGCAGGCTGCTCGAGGAGTCGGTGGCGGAGCTGCACGCGGACGCGCTGGAGGAGTTCTGCGCGCTGCCGTCGATCTCCGACCGGACGCTGGCCGCCGCGCTGCGCGACCTGACCGCGAGCGGTGCGGGCCTGGTGGTGCTGTGCGGGTCGGCGTACCGCAACCGCGGGATCGAGCCGCTGCTCGACGCCGTGGTGGCGTACCTGCCGTCGCCGCTGGACGTGCCCGCGGTGCGCGGCGTGGACGGCGCGGAACGGGCCGCCGACCCGGAGGCGCCGCTGGCCGCGCTGGCGTTCAAGGTCAGCTCGACCGCCACCGGGCGGCTGACGTACCTGCGGGTCTACTCGGGAACGATGCGGAAGGGGGACGTGGTGCTGGACGCCGGCACAGGCCGCACCGAACGCGTCAGCCGCATCCTGCGGGTGCAGGCCGACCGGCACACCGAGGTGGACCGGGCGGTGGCCGGGGACATTGTCGCGGTGGTCGGGCTGAAGTCGGCCCGCACCGGGAGCACCCTGTGCGCGCCCGAGGCTCCGCTGGTGCTCGAACCTCCGAGCACGGCGGACCCGGTGGTGTCCGTGGCGATCGAGGCCCGCCGGAGCGTGGACGCCGACCGGCTGGCCTCGGCGCTGGCGCGGCTGGCCGAGGAGGATCCGTCGCTGGCGGTCCGTACGGACGCCGAGACCGGGCAGACGCTGCTGTCCGGGATGGGCGAGCTGCACCTGGAGGTCGCGGCGGAGAAGCTCCGGCGCGACCACGGGCTGGACGTCGCCGTGGGACGCCCGCAGGTGGCGCTGCGGGAGACGGTGACGCTCGGCGTGGCCGGGCTGCTGTACCGGCACGTCAAGCAGGACGGCGGCGCGGGGCAGTTCGCCCACGTCGTGCTGGACGTGGAGCCGCTGGACGGCGAGCCGGGCAGTGAGGGCTTCGAGTTCCGCTCGACCGTGGTCGGCGGCCGGGTGCCGCGCGAGTACGTGCGGGCGGTGGAGGCCGGTTGCCGGGACGCCCTGGCTGACGGACCGCTCGGCGGCCACCCGGTGACCGGCCTGCGGGTCACGCTGACCGACGGGGCCACTCATCCGAAGGACTCGTCGGACCTGGCGTTCCGCACAGCCGGGCGGCTCGCGCTGCGCGAGGCGCTACGGGCCTGCGCGGTGGAGCTGCTCGAGCCGGTGGTGGAGGTCACGGTCACCGTGCCCGACGATACGGCAGGCGGCGTGCTGGGCGACCTGGCGGCCCGGCGCGGCCGGATCTCGGGATCGTCGGCGCGGGCCGGCACGGTGGTGATCACCGCCGTGGTCCCGCTGGCCGAGGTGTTCGGGTACGCGACCCGGCTGCGTAGCCGTACACAGGGCCGCGGCACGTTCACCACCAGGCCGGCCGGTTACGCCCCGGCACGATAGAGGACGGTCCCGCCCGCGCGGGCGGGACCGTCCTCTCAGGAGAACGACCGGCCGTTGAGCAACGCCCTGCCGAGAGCGGTGATGTGGTGGAAGACGGTGTTGCCGTCACGCCTGGAGTCGACGAGGCCGGCATTGCGCAACACTGCCGCGTGCCGGCTCGCCATGGCCAGCGAGATGTCCAGGCGCTGGGCCAGCTCCGTCGTGGTCATGGGCCGGGCGACCTGCTCCAGGACGTACGCGCGGGTCCGCCCGAGCAGAGCCACGACCGGTTCGTGGTCCGGCGCGTCGTCCGCTCGCACGCGCGGGAGCCAGCCGACGGGCGGCTGTACGGGAAAGCACAGCAGAGGCGGCAGATCGGTGTCCCGCAACGTGATCGGGTGGCGGCGGCAGAACGCCGACGGCAGGAGAACGATCCCGCGCCCCTCCAGGTGCACGTCGTGCTCCACATAGTCGAGCACGCAGAGGACCGGTGGCTCCCACACCACGTCCGGATGAAGCTCGCTCAGCAGGCGATCGACGCCGCCGTCGGCGAGCGCCTGCAGCCGCCGGGCGTGGTCGGCCTGCAGGTGCGGGCGCAGCATGCGTTTGTACGGGGCTATTCCGGCATGGTGGTACTCGGTGATGGCCTTGCCCAACCGGTGGAGCATCGGAGCTCCTCCGTCCAGCAGCGCCCTGATCGACGCGGAGTTCGGTTGCTTGTCATTGAAATAGCTCAGCTCTTCGCGGAACCGTGGTGTGGGGGTGGACAGCAGCCAATCCAGTTGCTCCTCCAGCGGGCCGTCCCCGCGCCCCGGGGTCAGGAGGTCCGGTGAATATCCTTGAGGCGGCGTCAACGACAGCAGCAGGCGCATATCGGCGACTTTCACCTGCCGCGTCCGCCGCCACCACTCGCCATAAGTCAGCTCCCTGCCTTCCTGCAGCACATGGAGGCTCAGTAACACGTCCCACAACGGGTCCGTGTCCTCGGCCAAGGTAATACGCCGCAAGTCCTCGCTGGTGAAGTGGATGCGCAACACTTCCTGCCCCCTGTCCCGTCTGTGCAGACCTCATCGTCCTTCGACTACCGACCGGACAGAATGGTTGGGCGCTGCTGGGGCCGGCCCATCCGCAGGCGTGCTCGACGCTACCTGCGACCGTCCCGACCTGACCACGTTCGCCCGGCCCGTCGGCCGCCAGCCGGGCGGGCGCGGTCGTGGTCAGCGCTTCAGTCCCTCGCTGAACGGGGTGACCGGGCGGTCCTGCCTGACGCCGTCGACGACGATGTCCACGGCCTCGTTGTAGAAGGCCACGTACCCCCGGATCGGCGAGGCCGCGGGTACGGGGTCGGGGTAGGCCCAGGCGATGTCGGGCGGCGCGCCCCCGCCCTTGAGCGACCAGTAGGAGGCCAGCCCCTTGTACGGGCACCGCGTCCGCGTCGCCGACGCCTCCAGCAGATCGAACCGCACGTCGCCGGGCGGGATGTAGTACCGGGTCACCAGTCCGGTCTCGAACAGCAGCACCGGGCTGCGCGTCTCCGCGACCACCCGCCCGCCGATCTCGACCACGACGTGCCGGGAGCTGGGAATCGGGTCCACCCGCCTGTACGGGTCCCGCGGGTGCACGAAGATCTCCTCGTCCTCCTCGTACCAGTGGTCGAGCACCACCTCCGGATGCCCGAACCACGCGAAGGCGATGTGGCCGGGCAGCTCCGGATAACGCCAGGCGGCGTTGCGCACGAGGGCGTCCCCGATTGCGAGGTCGTAGAAGGTGCGCGCGCCGTCCGGCGGTTCGCCGGCGGCGCGCAGCAGGTCGGTGCGCACGTCACCGGCCGGGAAGGCGTAGCGGGGCGTCGGCCGGCCCGGCTCCCAGACGAGCACGGGAGCGCGGCTGTCGACGACCAGGACGTCGTCGCGGACGCCGCGCACCCAGCGCTCGCTCGGCTCCCAGGTGAAGGCTCCGGACGCGGGCATGGTCAGACCTCCGTCGGCTCGGCGACGCACGGGGGGCTTCCCACATTCAGACAGGGACAGCCGGATGTCAACGCGCGCGCCCGTACATCCGCCCCGGCGCGGCGAAGCGGGGCAGGGTGCCGGTGGCGGCCACGCCGGCATGTTGTGCTCTCGCGAGCCAGAGCGTGGGAGCGACGGAGGCGGGCCATCACCGGGACCGTGCCGTCTTCCTGTTCGCCCTCACCGGCGGGCGCGCGCGGCGGGAAGGGTGGCCGCGGCCAGCACGGCCGCCAGGGGCAGCACGGTCACCAGATACGCCGCCCGCAGGTCGAGCGCGGTCCCCAGCGCGGCGAGCACCGCGGGGGCGGCCAGGATCGCCGTGCCGGAGGCCAGCGCCCCGTACGCCGACGACCGCGCCACCGTGAGCCCCGGCACCTGGACCAGCCGCGCCAGCGTCACCGGGTAGAACGGCGCGATGCCCAGGCCGGCCACCAGGAGCCCCGCCGCGACCGGCAGGGGCGCGTCGGTGAGGGAGACCGCGAGGGTCCCGGCGGCCGTGAGGCCGCACCCCAGGGGGACGACGGGCAGGTCGCGGGCGAGCAGCCGCGGCGCCACCAGCCGACCGGCGGCCATCCCCACCAGGAAGGCGGTGGCCGCCGCGGCGGCGGTCCCCGGGGCCAGTCCGGTGACCTGCAGCCGGGCCGTGCCCCAGATCGTGAAGCAGAACTCCATGGACACGGCCACCACGATCACCGCCCACGCCTTCACCACCCGCCCCGGCGCGACATGCTCCGCACCGGCCGACCCGCCGGCTGGCTCATCGGCTGGCCCGCCGGCCGTGGTGTCGCGTCGTGGGCCGGGGGCGTCACGAGGCGGCCGTCCACGTCTCCAGGCGTCCACCGCGAGGAACAGCAGCGGCGGTACGGCCAGCAGCAGCGCGAGCCGGCCGTTCACGGCGAACCCGCCGGACCCGCCGGGGAGGCCCGAGCCGCTGAGGGCGTCGAGGGCGTCGAGGGCGTCGAGGGCGCCGATGGCGAGCGGGCCGAGCAGGGCGCTGACGCTGGCGGCGGCGTTGGCGCGGGTCAGCCGGGCCGCCGCGTCCGGACCGCTCAGCAGCGCGGGGGTGACCAGCACCAGGCCCGCCGCCCCCAGCCCGAGCAGCAGCGCCCCGGCCGCCGCCGACGGGGCGGTGGGCGCCGTCGCGAGCAGCGCGGCTCCGGCGGCGGCGACGAGGGCGGCGCCGAGCAGCGCCCGCTGCGGCCCCCACCTGAGCGCCCACCGCCCGGCGGCCCCCACGACGAGCAGACCCGCCCCGAACGACGAGGACAGCCACGCCAGCTCCCCGGCAGGCGTGTCCAGGTCGCGCGCGAGCAGCACCAGGCACGCGCCGAGACTGTTGATGGTGAATCCGAGCGCCACCTGCGCCAGCGCGACCTGCCGCACGATCCGCCGGGTGTCCGCTCGGCCCGTGTCGCCTCGGCCCGTGCCCGGCTGGGCCACGTCCGGCCGGCCCGTGGGCGGTTGCCCGGGGGTGAGCCGCTGCTCGTCCGGGAGGTCTGTGTCGTCCCGGAAGCCGGTCATCGGTCCGCCGGAGCGGTGCCAGGGCCCGGTGGGGTGCGATCAGGGCATGCTGTTCGGAGTGGGCCGGGGCTCGGTCGTCGTCGCCGCACAGGGTCTCCTCACGTTAAACTCGTGCAACGAGGATAAAGGAGGCACCACCGTCCATGGCAAGCCCCGCAGGTCGCGCCCGGCCCGTCCGCGCCCCCTCCGTACGAGCGCGGGACG
Source organism: Nonomuraea sp. NPDC050733 (assembly GCF_040654215.1). Taxonomy (NCBI): domain Bacteria; kingdom Bacillati; phylum Actinomycetota; class Actinomycetes; order Streptosporangiales; family Streptosporangiaceae; genus Nonomuraea; species Nonomuraea sp. NPDC050733. The sequence goes on from NZ_JBFAHO010000039.1 coordinate 56,953, forward strand.
CCCGGTGGCGTGGCGCGCTCGCCGTGCTGGACGAGATGCGCCGCGGGCCGGGCGTCACCCGGGCGGTCGTCGCCCGGCGGCTCGGCCTGTCCACCGGATCCGCCACCGAGATCACGGCCCGGCTGCGCGACCTGGCGCTGCTCTCCGAGAGCCCGGCCGCCGCCTCCGGGCGGGGCCGTCCGACGACCGTGCTCCACCCGCACCCGGCCGGCCCGGTCGTCGTCGCCGTCGACCTCCGCCAGGAGGACTGGCGGTGCGCGGTCGCGGAGCTCGACGGCACGCCGCACGTCGCCGAGGAGGGCAGGCACGGGAGCCGCGACCCGGACCGCGTGATCGGCACGATCGCCGAGGCGGTGGGCCGGGTCCACGCCCGGCTCGGTGACCGCGTCCGTGCCGTCGCCGTGGCGGTCGCCGCGACCGTGCGCGACGGGGGGGTCGTGCAGTCCGCGACGCTGGGCTGGGACGCGGTGGACCTCACCGCGCTGGCGCCCGTACCGCGCCTGCCGCTGCTGGTCGGCAACGATGCGACGCTCGCGGGCGCCGCCGAGGCGCGTTACGGCGCCGCCGCCGGGGCGGGCACGGCGCTGCACGTCACGATCGAGGTCGGCGTGGGCGGGACCCTGGTCGTGGACGGCCTGCCGGTCCGGGGAGCGACCGGCGCCGGGGGCGAGTTCGGCCACCTGCCGCTCGGCGACCCCGCGCTGCGCTGCCCCTGCGGAGCGCTGGGCTGCTGGGACCTCGCGGTCGACGGCCGGGCCATCGCCCGCTACCTGGGAGAGCCGCCGCCCCGCGACCCCCGCAGCTACGCCCAGGCGGCCCTGGTCAGGGCGGAGGACGACGCGGAGGTGCGGTCGGCGGTGGGACGCGCGGCGGGCGGGTTCGGGCGGGGCCTCGCCGGGCTGATCAACGCGTTCGACCCGGGCATCGTCACGCTCGGCGGGTTCGCCGAGCCGCTGCGGGCCGCCGCCGAGGAGGAGTTCGCGGCGGCTCTGGCCGACGGGCTGATGCGGTTCCGCCGCGCGGAGCCGCCGCCCGTGGTGGCCGCCGCCCTCGGCGGGGACGGCGCGCTGCACGGGGCGGCGGCGACCGCGCTCGACCACGTCCTCACGGAGGAGGGCCTCAGCGCCTGGGCGGCCGAGCACGCCGGCTGACCGGGCTCGGGCCGGCTCTCGCAGGTCCTGCGCCGTCAGGGGGTGTGGAAGGCGACCTCCGGATCGGCGCCGGCGGGCCCGTCGAGCAGCGGCTGCTTCCTCCCCTTCAGGTGCAGGTCGAAGAAGGCGCCGACGTAGGCCCGGGTGAGCTGCAGGGAGCGCTGCGGGGGCAGGGCGCCGGGCGTGGACATGCCCGCTGCCTGCTGCAGCAGGGCCAGGTCGGTGAAGGCGGTGTGGTCGGTGCGGGCGACCGTGAGCCAGCGCTTCCAGCCGTCCATGTGGGGCCAGCTCGCGTCCCAGGTGTCGTCCTTGCCGGGAACGTGGTCGTTCTGGCTGCCCAGCAGCAGGAAGGGCCGGCCGCCGAGAGCGCCGGCGGGGATCGCGGGGTGGAAGGTGCCGTCCAGGTTCACCCCGGCCAGTACGCGCTTGTCGGCCGCCATGGTCGCCGCGCTCGCGTCGCCGCCGAGCGAGTGCCCGGCCATGCCGATCCGCTTGGGAGCGATCATCGCGGCCTTCTTCCACGCCGGGCGCCGGCCGGTCAGCTCGTCGATGACGAAGGAGACGTCCAGGGTGCGGCTCTTCGTGATGGTCGCCTGCCCGCCCTCGGGCGGCTTGGGCTGGTCGCAGAGCGGGGCGCAGGTGAGGGTACGCCCGTCGGGGAACGTCGTGCCGGAGGACTCGTAGGCGTGGTCGACCAGCGCGACGACGTACCCGCGGCCGGCCAGCTCCTCGGCCAGGAAGGTGAGGCTGGCGCGCGGCAGCCCCAGACCGGGGGACAGCACCACCAGCGGGAACCTGCCGTGCCGGGGGGCCGCGCCGGTGTGGGCGTAGGTGCGGGTGGCGCTGACCGTCTCGGGCGGGATGGTGGCGCCGGGGGCCTTGCGCCGCAGCAGCGACTCGGCCTCCGCCACGGTCATGTACGGGGCGGAGGGGCCGGCGTCGGACCGGGCGGGGTAGTACATCGACACCATGAGCTGCCGCGGGCCGTCCTGCGGCACCCAGGGGTCCTTGCGGGCCTCGTCCACGAGGTGCAGCGTGTCGCGGCCGACCGCGTACGGGCCGGTCGGCCGGGGCAGTTCGAGGCGCACGGCCGAGACGGGCCCGGCCGCTGGGGCGGCGACGGGAACGGGGGCGGCGAGGGCAGGTGCCGCCGGTGAGGCGGCGGTCACGACGCAGGCTGTCATGACGCAGGCCGCCACCGCCAGGGGGACGGCCGCCGTCAGGCGCGGCCGGCCGGCACGACGGGCGAATTCCTCGGCGTGGTGCTGTCGCATGGTCTCTCTCTCGTCGGAGGATCTCGTGGGAAGGACGATCGGTTGAGGGGCGGAGGGCGTTCAGACGTCCCGGTGGTGGACGACGAGCAGGGTCACGGCCGCCGCCACCAGTGGCCACAGCGCGAAGACGAGCCACGAGCCCGTGACCGTGGGCAGGGCGGGGCTGTCGCGGGGCGCCACCAGGGACAGGCAGGTACGCCAGACGTAGAACGGGAACAGGGCGTACAGGTCGTTGGCCCACTGGTGCACGGTCGGCTTGAAGAACATCGGCAGGACGACCAGCACGGCGCAGACCGTGACGACGGTCGCCGCGGTGTGCCGCAGCAGCGCGCCGATGCCCATGCCGACGAGCGCCGACACGGGCGCGAGCAGCGCGTTCGCGGTGAGGACGCGGGCGACGCCGGGATCGCCGAGCGCGGCGGCGACGCCCCGGCCGGACAGGATGGCCTGGCTGACGACGAACGCGGCCGTCACGGCGACCGCGCCGGTGGCGAGCATGACGCCCGCCGTGACGGCCACCTTGGCCACGACCACGCGGTGGCGGGCCGGGACCGCGGTGAACGTGCCGCGGACCAGGCCGGACGCGTACTCCCCGGCGATCGTCAGGGCGCCCACGCTGCCGGCGCCGATCATCACCATGACCCCGGCCAGGCCGCTGAAGGCCTCGGTCATCGGGTCGAACATGGCCTTCTCCATCGGGGTGAAGGCAGGCCACGCGTCGTACGTCTCGAGGCTCGACTGCGCGGCCAGCCCGATGACGGCCAGCGTGCCGAGCGCGAGGACCCAGCGGGTGGACCGCAGCGACCAGAGCTTGATCCACTCCGAGGCGAGCAGGTCACGGAGGCGGGCACGCGGCGCGCCGGTGGTTGCGGAGGTCATCGGCGGTCACCGGCGAGGTACTCGGCGTGGCCGGCGGTCAGCTCCATGAACGCCTCCTCCAGCGACGCGGCGCGCGGGGCCAGCTCGTGGAGCACGATCCCGTCCCGGTGGGCGAGCTCGCCGACACGCGCGGCGCCCATCCCCGTCACCGTGAGCGCGTCCGCGCTCGACAGGACGGTGGCGCCCGCACGGGTCAGTACGGCGGCGAGCCGGGCGGGGTCCGGGGTGCGCACGGTGACGCGGTCGCGGGCGCCGCGCGCCGCGAACCCGGCCAGGCTCTCCTCGGCGATCAGCTCGCCCCGGCCGATGACGACGAGGCGGTCGGCGGTGTTCTCCATCTCGCTCATCAGGTGGCTGGAGACGAGGACCGTGCGGCCCTCGGCGGCCAGCCGCCGGAACAGGTTGCGTACCCAGCGCACGCCTTCGGGGTCCAGGCCGTTGACCGGCTCGTCGAACAGCAGCACGGGCGGGTCGCCCAGCAGGGCGGCGGCGATGCCGAGCCGCTGCCGCATGCCGAGGGAGAACCCGCCGACGCGGCGGCGCGCCACGTCCTCCAGCCCCACCTCCCGCAGCACCTCGGCCACCCGGCGGCGGGGCAGGCCATTGCCGCGGGCCAGCGCCGACAGGTGCGCGGCGGCGCTGCGCCCCGGGTGCACGTCGCCCGCGTCCAGCAGCGCCCCGGCGTGGCGCAGCCCGGCGCCCTGCCGCCTGAAGGGGCGGCCGCCGATGGTGGCGGTTCCGGCGGTGGGCCGGTCCAGGCCGAGGATCATGCGCATCGTGGTGCTCTTGCCGGCGCCGTTCGGGCCGAGGAACCCGGTGACGTGCCCGGGCCGCACCGTGAACGTCAGGTCGTTCACGGCCGTCACGCCTCCGTAGCGCTTGGTCAGTCCGTTGACTTCGATCACGTCGTCAACGTTGCCGTGGGCGGCCTTTCCGCGGCATCGGGCCACGGGCCCGTTCCGGCGCGACGGAGGTGGCCCGCGGGCGTACGCCCCTGGGCCGATGCCCGGCCGGGAGGCGGTGGCTACGATCGAGCGCGTGCACCATGACCCGCCCCGCCCTCCTCTGACGCAGCGGTTGCCGCCGGGCGCGCGGACGGCGCTCACCTGGAGTGCGGTGGCGGTCTTCGCCCTCGTGCTGTTCGTCACGCTGCTGACCCAGGACCAGGACGTCCATCCGGAGGCCCCCGCCGCGGCGGCCGCGGCCGTCGTCATGGCGCTGCCCCTGGCCGGGGCGCGGCGCCGGCCGTCGGCGGTGCTCGCGGTGCTGCTGGCCGAGATCCCCGTCGAGATGGCCGTGGGGGTGACGGCCGAACGGATCTGGCCGGTGTTCCTGGCCGCCGACCTCCTGACCGGCCTGGTCACGGCCGGACGGTCACGCCGGACCGGCGTCGCCGCCGCGGTCGCCGCGCTGGCGGTCCAGCAGGTGGCGTGGCAGTTCGACCTGTGGCGCGGCGGCCACCGCGCCCTCGCGCCGGGTTTCCTCGGGCTGACGCTCGTGCTCGCCCTGGGCGTCCTGGTCGCCTGGCTGGCCGGCACCTCGATCCGCCAGCGGCGCGAGTACGGCCGGGCGCTGCGCGCGCACGCCGCCGCCGAGGCGGTCACGGCGGAGCGGCTGCGCATCGCCCGTGAGCTGCACGACATGGTCGCCCACAGCATCGGCGTCATCGCCATCCAGGCCGGCGCGGGCGGCAGGGTGATGGACGCCGAGCCGGCCAAGGCCCGCGAGGCGCTGAACGCGATCGAGGCCACCAGCCGCGAGACCCTGAGAGGGCTGCGGAGCCTGCTCGGCGTGCTGCGCCGGCCGGAGCCGCGGCCCGCGGAGCCCGCGCCGTCCGCGGGGCTGGCGGACCTCGACGCGTTCGTGGCCACGACCGCCGCCGCCGGTGTCCGCGTGGACGTGCGCTGGAGCGGCGAACGCCGCCCGCTGCCGGCCGCCGTCGACCGGTCCGCGTTCCGCATCGTGCAGGAGGCGGTGACGAACGTGGTCCGGCACGCGGGCGTCGCCCGCTGCGCGGTGTCGATCGACTTCCGCGACGAGGAGCTGCGCGTCGAGATCGTGAACGGCGGGGCCGGCCCCGCCCCGGCGGCCCCGGCCGGCGGCGGCGGGTACGGCATCGCCGGCATGCGGGAGCGCGTCGCGCTGCTGGACGGCGACCTCAGCGCCGGGCCACGGCCCGCCGGCGGGTTCCGGGTCGCCGCCCGGCTGCCCATCCCCGGCGGGCCCGATGACGACCACGAGCCGGGCGCGATGACGAGTGCCGAGGGAGTGCGATGACGATCCGGGTCGTGCTGGCCGACGACCAGCCGCTCATCCGCGCCGGACTGCGCACGGTCATCGCCGGGACGCCGGACACGGACGTCGTCGGGGAGGCCGGGACCGGCGCCCAGGCGGTGCGGCTGGCCAGGGAGCTGCGCCCCGACGTGGTGCTGATGGACATCCGCATGCCGGGCATGGACGGCATCGAGGCCACCCAGCTGATCACAACCGGCGGGCCGGCCCCCCGGGTCGTCATCCTGACCACCTTCGACGACGACGACAACGTCTACGCCGCCCTGCGGGCCGGGGCCAGCGGCTTCCTGGTCAAGGACATGGCGCTGGAGGACATCCTGGCGGCCGTCCGCGTGGTCGCGGCCGGAGACGCCCTGATCGCGCCCGGCGTCACCCGCCGCCTCATCGAGGAGTTCGCCGCCCGGCCCCCCTCCACTCCCGGGTCGCGGGACCTCGGCGGTGTGACCGGGCGCGAACGCGAGGTGCTGACCCTGGTGGGGCGCGGCCTGTCCAACGCCGAGATCGCGGCCCACCTGCACATCAGTCCGGGCACCGCCAAGGCGCATGTGGCCAGCCTGCTCGCCAAGCTCGGCGCCCGCGACCGGGTCCAGCTCGTCATCGCCGCCTACGACGCCGGCCTGGTGTCGCCCGCCCGCTGACCGGCCCGGGACCACTGGGCTCCGCGTCCGGCGTCCGTTCCGGCCTTGTGACGGCGGACAGGGCCGAGTTCGACGCAAACGACGCCGGTACGGAAACTCAACAAGGGTGAGCTACTCTGCCGGGGTGACCGAGACACGTCAGAAGAGAGCCGGCGGGCGACGGCCGGGAGTGTCGGGAACGCGCGAGGCGATCCTGGCGGCCGCCCAGCGGAGCTTCGCCGAGCAGGGCTACCTGGCGACCACCATCCGCGGCGTCGCCTCGGCCGCCGGGGTCGATCCCGCGCTGGTCCTGCAGTTCTTCGGCAGCAAGGACGGGCTCTTCGACGCCGCCCTGCGGGCCGATCCACCCACCCGGCCCCTGACGGAGCTGGTGCGCGACGTCGACGTCGACCACCTGGGGGAGCGGCTGGCGCGGCGTTACCTGGAGCTCTGGGAGGCCCCGGACACCGGGGCCCGGCTGCTCGCGGTGGTGCGCGGCGCGTCGGCCTCGCCCAGCGCGTCGGCGATGGTGGCCGCGTTCATGACCGACGAGGTGATGCTGCCCCTCGCCCGCGCCATCGGGACCGACCGGGCCGAGCTGCGCGCGAACCTCACGGGCGCGCACCTGCTGGGCGTGGCGACGGCCCGGTACGTGCTGAAGGTCGAGCCGCTCGCCTCGCTCGACCGCGAAGCGCTCGTCGCCATCCTGGCCCCCCTCGTGCGGCACCACCTCACCGGTGATCTGGGACAGCCGTAGGCCTGGCCGGGCCACCCAGCCGTCCGACGGATTCACGGACGGGCACCGTCATCGCCTCGTCAGCCCCCGCGCCACCGGCAATCCCGTTCCGGAATCCAGGACGAGGCGGTCGCCGAGCGGTCGCGTGAGCGTGACGGGGATCGTGCCGATCTTGAGCATGAGGTTGCACCACCCGCCCGACATCTCCTCGTCCACGTCCACCACCACGAGCCGGTCGGTCTCGTAGGCGCGCGTGCCATGGATGCGGTCGCAGGAACCGTGGCCGTACTTGAGGAGCACGTCCTTCGGCCTGCCGGCGACGAGGTCGTACGCTGTCACCTCTTCGGTGTCCCCCTCCACCCCCTTCGGCGGGGCCGTGACGGCTGAGGGGGCGAGCGCCACGTGGACGTACTTCTGCTTGACGCCCTTGACGGTGAACATCCAGGCGGGCACCCGGATCGTGCCACGGCTGGTGTTCAGCGGCGCCTCACCCAGCTCGGCGCCGGTCACCCGGAGCGGGCGGCATCCCTTGGCGGGGCACTCCTCCTCGATGAAGGCAGCCGGTCGGCTGAAGGACGCGTACGCGCTCGCCGCCGAAACGAGCGGCACGTCCAGGGCCGAGCCGTCCGGCCAGCGCAGGCGGGTGCGGGCAGGGGAGTCGGCGGGGAGGTCCGTGGCCGGCTCCCAGACGCCGTTGTGCGCGCTCAGGCTCGCCCAGGCCGGAACGCGGTCCCATTCCCGCCCACTCGGGAGCTCCTCCAGGGCGACCAGCCCCTCACGCCAGGCGCGGTCGTCGGCCGAGCCGTTCCAGCGCGCCGCCACCTCCTGGGCGCGATCTTCGAACTCGCCCGGCGATACGCGAGAGAGCGGGCTGCAGGAGGACAGCAGTAACACCAGAGACAGCCACGTAACCGTCCTGCGCAAGAGAATCCCTCCGCCGTCGCCATGCAGGTCTGTCACATTCGTCCGTCCGGCGGGGGTCGAGGTCTGACTGACCGAGCGCCGGCCGGGCGAGCCCGTGACGGAGATCATCTGACGAGGAGCAATCCCCTGTCCACTGCCTGCGCCGTCCTGACCGCCGTCTCTCGTTCTCCCGGGGAGACGACGGTACGGGCCTGTTCGTGATAACACTTGAAAATTTATTGACGTCTGTCCATTATCTGGGGTTATGACGTTCGAGCAGGTCGTTCAGGACCGCCGGGTGCGCCGGACGCGGTCCGCGCTCATGCGCGCCGCGGTCGCCCTGGTGTCCGAACGCGGAACGGCGGCCGTCGCGATCTCCGACATCGCCGAGGCCGCCGACGTGAGCCGGCAGGTGGTGTACCAGCAGTTCGGCGACCGCGACACGCTGCTGCTGGAGGCCGCGCTCGACCTCGTCCGGCGCGAGCTGCTGCCGGGCGTCACGGAAGGACCGAACGCGCCGGCCGGGCACCCCGGGGAACCGGCCGGACGTAGCCGGGCGCTGGCCGCGGCGCGGCACTTCGCGCGGCACCGCGCGTTCTACCGGGCGCTGCTGACCGGCTCGTACGCGTTCGCCCTGAACAGGGCGCTCACCGGCCTGCTCATCCCGATCAACCGGCAGGCCGTCCAGCGCCTGTACGGCGAACGGCTCGACCCGCGCACGGCCGAGGACCTCGCCACGTTCCTGACCGGCGGCGGGGCCGCCTGCGTCAACACCTGGGTGGTGGACGGCGAGGACCCGCTCGACCCCGACGAGTTCACCGACCGGCTGATGCGGACGATGTCCGCCCTGGCCGCCGGAATGAGCCCGCCCGCCACGCTCCCGCACGCCACCACCACCCCGCAGGACAGGGAGGAGACCCGGTGAACGTCATCAGCCGTCTCATCGAGCGCCGCCTGGAGCTGCCCCCGCCCCTGACAAGGGACCTGGTCGTCCAGCGGGACCTGCGGGTCCCGATGCCCGACGGCGTCGAGCTGCTGGCCGACCGGTGGGCGCCGCGGGCCGGGGGAGAGGGGCTGCCGACCGCGCTGATCCGCTGCCCGTACGGCAGGCGGGGGCCGCTGGCCCTGGTCATGGCCAGGCCGCTGGCCGAACGCGGCTACCAGGTGCTGATCCAGAGCACCCGCGGCGGCTTCGGCTCCGGCGGGGCCTTCGACCCGTTGCGGCAGGAGCGCGAGGACGGCCTGGCGACGCTGGACTGGGTGGTCCGGCAGCCGTGGTTCGGCGACTCGATCGTGCTGGCCGGCATGAGCTACATGGGGTACGTGCAGTGGGCGGTCGCCGACCGGCTGCCGCCGCAGGTCAAGGCGATGATCCCGCAGGTGACCGAGTCGGCGCTGACCCTGGAGTTCCTGCGCGGCGACGGCCTGTCGCTGGAGACGCCGTTCGGGTGGGGCGTCCTGGTGGCCGTCCAGGAACGCCGCTGGGCGATGCTCCGCCAGCCGTTCCAGACGAGGAGGACGCGCCGCGCGCTGGCCACGCTCCCGCTCGGCCGGGCCGACGTCGCCGCCATCGGCCGCCGCTCGGACTACATCCAGGACGTCCTCTCCCACGACGCCGCCCACCCACGCTGGGCCGGCCTCGATCACCGCCATCGGGTGGCCGAGGTGACCGTGCCGGTCAGCTCCATCGGCGGCTGGTACGACGTCTTCCTGCCCGGCCAGCTCCGCGACTTCCGCGCGTTGCAGGAGGCGGGGCGGCCGGCCCGGCTGACGGTCGGCCCGTGGACGCACGCGACGTTCACGAACACGGCGGTGATCGAGGCCGTCGAGTTCGGGCTGGCCCACGCGCGCGGCGAGGAGCCGCCGCACCGCGCGCCGGTGCGCCTGTACGTGACGGGCGAGGAGTCCTGGCGGGACTTCGCGTCGTGGCCGCCCGAGGGCTACATCCCGCGGCGGTTCCACCTCCAGCCGGGCGGCGCGCTGGACGGCGAGCCGCCCCGCGAGTCGGAGCCCGACCGGTACCGCTACGACCCGGCGGACCCGACGCCCGCGGCCGGCGGCGTGCGCATGTCCGACGGGGGCCGCGTCGACAACACGGCCCTGGAGGCCCGCGCGGACGTGCTCACCTACACCACCGGCGTGCTCGGCGCGGACGTCGAGGTGGTCGGCGAGGTCGCCGCCGAGATCTGGTTCCGCTCCAGCCTCTCCCACGCCGACGTCTTCGTCCGGCTCTGCGACGTGGGCCCGGACGGCCGCTCCGTCAACGTCTGCGACGGCCTGACCAGCCTGTCGGGAGCCGGTGAGATCACCCGCGCCGACGTCCGGCTGTGGCCGGCCGCGCACCGGTTCAGGCGCGGCCACCGCATCAGGGTGCAGGTCTCCAGCGGCGCCTTCCCGCGGTACGCCCGCAACCCGGGCACCGGCGAGCCGCACGCCACCGCCACCACGCTCCGGGCCGCCGACCAGGCCGTCCACCACGACCCGGAGCACCCGTCGGCGGTGATCCTCCCCGTCGCGACCACGGCACCCTGACTCCCGGTGCCGGGCGGCCGCGACGTTCTAGCGGCCGCTCCACTTGATCTCGTACGGCTGGAGCGCGACCTGCTTGCCGTCCACGGTCGCCGTGACGGCCTGGTCCGCCGTGTTGACCGCCAGCAGCTGCTGCTCCTGCGCCAGCACGCGGACCCGCGGGTCGGAGGAGGTGACATCCTCCAGCTCGGCCCCCGCGGGGAACCAGCGGGCGAACTCGCTCACCAGCTGCCCGGTCGGCAGCATCGCGCCGGTGCCGGGCGCCCACATGCAGCCCCGGCATTCCCCCTCCTTGGCCTGCGGGTTCCAGTACAGGGCCGTGGCGGCGCCGCTGCGGGCGAACTCCATCATCGACACGGCCTGCACGGCCAGGCGCTTCGGCTCGGGCCACGTGGTGCCGTCCTCCGGCACGACGTACCACTCCGACCACCAGACCGGCAGGTCACCGGTCCGCTCGCGCAGCCACGCGGTGATCGCGCCGAACTTGGCCACCGCCCCGAAATCGTCCGGCCGCAGCTCATGCGTCTCGGTGGGGGAGGCGCCGTCCACCACGACGAAGTCGGCGCCCTTCTTGTTCTTGAACCAGTACTCGAAGGCGTCCAGCGCGTTCTGGTTGACCACGCCCCACGGGCCGCGCAGCTTCGACGAGCCTTCGTTGTCGCTGTCGAAGCCGATGTACGGGCCGCCGACCTGGGCGTCCGGGCGGGCCGCCTTGACCGCCGCGTACACCTTGTTGTACAGCTCCGTATAGCCCTTGATGTCCGCCGGCTTGGCGTGGTCCCGCCAGAAGCCCTTCAGCTCGTTCCAGACCATGAAGTACTTCACGTCGGTGTAGCGGGTGGCGACGGCGGCGGCGAGCTTGGCGAAGTCGTCGAAGTGCTCCGGGTACGGGGCGTCCTCCAGGTGCTCCTTCCACGCCGACTCCTCGGTCGGGCCCTGGGGGCCGCCCTTCATCCAGTCGGGGGCGCAGCACAGCGTCATGACCGGGGTGGCGCCCGACTCGCGCATGAGGTTCACCCTGCTGTCGAGGTCCTCCCAGAAGAACTCGCCGGGGCGCGGCTCCGGGTTGAGCGCGCCGAAGCCCATGATGTGCTGGTTCTGCAGCATCGGCGTCCGGGCCAGCGCGCCCGCCACGTCCTGCTCGAACTGCGGGCTGACGTTGTTCGCGCTGACGCCCGTGTGGGTGAAGCCCCAGCGCGGCCAGGCGGCGTCCACCGGCGGCGGCTTGCGGATCTCACCGGCCGCGGGCGGCGCGGAGGCTCCCGGCGCCTCCGAGGTGGGCGCCTTGTCGCCCGTGCCGTTGCCCGTGGTGTTCTCCGGAGAGCAGCCCGCGAGGGCGAGCGCCGCCGCGACGACCGCCGCGGCCGAGGCCGCCTTCCACCTGGAACGTCCCCGCCCTGACGACGCAGGGAAACCCGATGACACCTGATTCCCATCCGATCCTTGGTAGACGACGGGGATGTAGCGTTCCATGACTGGCGTAAGGCCGTCATGTCGCGGGCCCGGTTCACCGGCAATCGTTACACCGGTCACCGGCTCATCGGTGCTGGAGCGATTCGTGCGGGGAACGTACGTTACGCCAGATCCCCTTCCTCCGCAGGCCGTCACGGCACGTCCACGAGCCGGAGCGCGCGCGGGTCGTCCGGCGGGCTCAGCCGGTGTCCCCGGCGACGGGGGAGGCGATGACGACGGTGACGTCCGCGGGGACGTCACCGGTGCGGTAGCGGTGCGGCGCGTCCCCGGCGAAGGCCAGCATGTCGCCCGCGTCCAGGCGGCGGGGGTCGTCGGCCGGACCGGCGACGAGGCCGCCCGACGCGACCAGCAGATGCTCGGTCGTGCCGGGCGCGTGGGGGACGCCGTCGACGGTGGTGCCCGCGGGGAGCCGCAGCCGCCAGATCTCCAGGCTGTGGCCGCCGCTGATCCGCCGCAGCAGCTCCCTCGTGGGACCGTCGCCGGCGGCCGGGGTGGCAGGGAGGTGCACGGTGCCGGGGCCGGCGTGGCGGGCGAGCAGGTCGGTGAGGGGGACGGCCAGGGCGACGGCGATGGCGTCGAGCGTGTCGACGGTGGGGTTGCCCGTGCCCGCCTCCAGCTGCGACAGCGTCGCCTTGCTCAGCCCGGTCCGCCGGGCCAGCTCGGCCTGGCTCATCCCGCGCTGCAGCCGGCGACGCTGCACCTGGGCGCCGGCTGCGGCGGCGGCGCTGCTGGCGGGCCGCCGATCCCGGTCGGCGGCACTGCTCACGGGCCGGCGCTCCCGGTCGCCGGCGCTGCTGGCAGGCCGGTGCTCCCGGTCGGCGGCCTCGCGGTCCTCGCCGGGGGCGCTCATCGTGGCAGCCGGTGGGAGGCGGTGTAGGAGACGCGGACGCGGCCCTTCTTCAGCCTCACCGAGGGGATCGTCACCCGCTCCAGGTCGGCGAGGCTGCGCACGTGCGTGCCGCCGCACGGGGCGGCGTGCAGGTCGCCCAGCCGTACGACGCGGCGCCCCTCGTCGTCGCGCCCGGCGATGACCGGCAGGTCCTCGGCGACGGCCGCGGCCACGAACGCGCGCAGCCGGTCGGCGGCCTTCTCCCGGTCCTCGGGGTCGGCGAGGCGTGTTCCCGTCTCGGACGGTGTGAGCTCGATGCGGGCCTGGCCGGGGAAGTGGTTGCTGGCGGCCATCGTCCACCCCTCGGCCCGGGTCGCCGCCTCGACGAGGTGGCCGGTGGTGTGCAGGGCGGCGTGCAGCAGGCGCAGGCCGTCGTCGACGCGCGCGTGGACGACGTCGCCCTCCGACAGGTCGTCCAGCCCGGCGCCCTCGACGGCCTGGAGGACCACGAGACCGGTCCCGGCATGCCGTACCGGGACGACCTCGCACTCGTCCAGCCGGCCGCGATCGGCGGGCTGGCCGCCGCCCTGCGGATGGAAGATGTTGTCCCGCACCGCCACCCACGCACCGCCGTCGTCGCGCCCGGCCGCGACGACGGCCGTGGTGACGTCGGTGAGGTACGTGTCCTCCAGGTACGCCGGCTGCTGCTTTTGATGAACCATACGTTCATCTTATCGAACAGCGACGGCTACAGCGTGCACCCACGAGGAGGGCCAGGTCGATGAGGCGGTTGGAGTAGCCCCACTCGTTGTCGTACCAGCCGACGACCTTGACCTGCGTGCCCAGCACCCGGGTGAGCTTGGCGTCGAAGACGCGGGACGCGGGGTCGGTGACGATGTCGGTGCTGACGATGGGCGCCTCGGTGTAGGACGGCAGCCCCTTGTACGGGCCCGCGGCGGCCTCGGCGTAGGCCTCCTGGACCTCCTGCACGGTGGTGGGACGGCGGGTGGTGACGATCAGGTCGGTGACCGAGCCGGTGGGGACGGGCACCCGCAGGGCGAAGGCGTCGAGACGGCCAGCTGGTCGCGCGGCTGACCGCCGAGCAGCGGCGGGCGATCGCCGGCGCCCTGCCCGCCCTGACCCGCCTGGCCGAGCTCGGCCGGACCCGGCCCCCGGACCCGCCGGGCCGGTGACGCGCCGGGCCGTGAAGGGTCCGGCCCGCGTGTGCGTCAGACGACGGAGCCGTACGAGGGCTTGCCCGCCCAGTCGTAGGTGACGTAGACGACGCCGGCACCCGTGGTCCTCGATCCGGTGAGCTTCAGCCCGGCAGGGGCGGTGCCCTCGGCGAAGAGACGCTTCCCCTCGCCCAGGATGACGGGGAAGACCAGCAGGCGGTACTCGTCGACCAGCTCGGCCCGCTGCAGGGTGCGGAGCAGGTCGCTGCTGCCCTGGACGAGGATCTCGCCGTCGGTCTCGCGCTTCAGGTCGGCGACCGTCCGGGCGGCGTCGCCCACCAGCACCCGGGTGTTGCGCCAGGTGGCCTCCATCGGCGACCTCGTGGCGACGTACTTGGGCATGCCGTTGATCTCGGCGCCGCCCTCCTCGTCCGGCACGTTCGGCCAGTGCGAGGAGAGGATGTCGTACGACCTGCGCCCCAGGAGCATCCCGTCCGCGCGGTCGAGCTGCTCGCCCATGATCTCGCCGAACCCCTCGTCCACGTGCGGGGGCAGCCATCCGCCGTGCGGGAAGCCGTGGGAGTCGTCCTCGCCGGGGCCGCCGGGGCCCTGCATGACGCCGTCCAGCGAAACGAACGCCGAGACCACCAGCCTGCTTGCCATCTTCTGCTCCCTCTGTCGCGTTTCGTCGCGGGGCCCCGGGAGGGCCGCCGTCCTCATGTGCCTTCAGCTTGGCGTGGCCCGTTTACCACCTTCTTAAGGCTTTCCTACGGCAGCAGCGGACGCGGCCGGGGAGTCGCAAGTTGATCACGAAAGGGTGCCGGGTGGAAGACGCCCTCTCGCAGGGCCCGCCGGGCCGGTGATACTGGCGGGTCGTTTCATCGGATCCGTCGTGAAGGGCGTGACGTGTACCCCCCACCGTCGCCATCGGCATGGCAGCCACCGCTGCCGCTGCGGCCGGTACGCCGCCTGGCCAACCTCGCTCTCGGCGCGCTCGCGCTCGACTGCCTGGCGGGCCTGGCGTCCGCCGCGTCTGACGCGTGGGAGGTGTCGGTCATCGACCGCCTGCTGACCGACCCCTACTCCGTCAGCGACGCCGAGCTCGACGCGAGCGACCTCGTCTACACCGGCTCCGGGTTCGTGCAGACGGGGACGTTCGTGGTGGCCGCCGTGGCGTTCCTCGTCTGGCTCTTCCGGGTCCGGTCGAACGCCGAGCTGCTGGCGCCGGACGGGCACCGGCATCCCAGGCCCTGGCTCGTCCTCGCCTGGGCCGTGCCGATCGTCTGCTTCTGGTACCCCAAGCAGCTGGTCGACGACATCTGGGCCGCCTCCCGGCCGGCCGCCCCGCCGCGCCGGCTCCGGGTGATCACCGCCTGGTGGACGCTCTGGGTTCTCACCTCCTCGGTGACCTACGTGGCCGGCCGCGTCCTCGGCCAGGCCGACGAGGTGGACTCCCTGGAGGACCTGGAGGGCTGGGCGGTCGTGGCCATGGCCGACATGGGGAGCGTCGCGCTGTGGATCGTCGTCGCGGCCCTGGCGGCGGCGATGATCGCCCGCATCACCGACGCCCAGGAAGCCCTGACCACGAGGCACGCGGCCGCTCAGCTGTGAGGGTCCCGGTGGGCGACGGTCAGCAGGTGTCCGCTGAGGAGCGACGGCACGCTCTTCGCCACCAGGCCGCCCGGCCGTACGGCGCGCCGGGCCTCCGACAGGGCCCGCACCCGGTCGGCTCGCTCGGAAAGGTGGTAGAGCGGCCCCAGCAGGAGAACCGCGTCCACGCTCGCGTCCGGAACCGGCAGACGCCGCGCGTCGCCCAGCCGCGCGCTCACCCCGTGCAGTTGCGAGGCGCGCTCGACGTGCAGCGGGACCGGATCCAGCAGCTCAACGTCGTAGCCGTCCGCGCTCAGCCACTCGGCGTGCACCCCGGTTCCGCCGCCCACGTCCAGCACCCGCGCCGGCGCCGGCGGCAGTGTCCGGCGCAGCACGTCCTGCGTGCGCCAGAACTCCCACCGGCCGCGCCCCTCGCGCAACCTGCCGTGCTCCCTGTCCTGTTCGTAGTAGGCGAGCAGCTCCCGCGTCACCGTCATACCCGATCATGTTCGAGGGCCCGGACCTCCGGCAAGCGGTTTGCCCGCCGGGCGGGGCGCCGCTCAGCGCAGCAGGTGGTCGATGATGATCCAGGCGCCGATGACGGCCATGGCGGCTCCCGACAGGCGGCTGACGAGGCGGGCGGCGGCGGGACGGCCGTGCAGGGCGACCCGGGTGAGCCGGCCCACGCCGAGGTAGAACAGCCCGCAGGTGGTCATGAAGGTCAGGCCGAGCACCCCGATCTGCGCGGACACCGGCCAGGCGCCGTTCAGGTTCGTGAACTGGGGGAGCAGGGCAAGGAAGATCAGCAGGCCCTTTGGGTTGAGCGCGCTGACGCCGATGCCGCGCAGGAAGACGGCCCTGTCGGTGCCGGCGGCGGCCTCCCGCGAGAAGGCGGGGGTGGAGGGACGGGCGACGGTCATGGCGCCGTGCCACACCAGGTAGAGGCCGCCCACCAGGGTGAGGCCGGTGAGGATGACCGGGTTCCCGGCGACCAGGGCGCCCACGCCGGCCGCGACGACGACGGTGATGGCCGCGTAGCCGACGACCAGCCCACCCACCGCCGGGGTCACGGAGCGGCCGTGCAGCCCGGCGCCGATGGTGAACGCCCAGTCGGCGCCCGGGACGACGATGAGCAGGAGGGTGACCGCCCAGAAGGCGAGCACGGAACTGGCGGCCATGGAGCAGAATCCCCCCGCTAGCTGGTCATACGGGGAGAATAGTGCTCATCGCGCCGAATAGGCTTCCAACTTTCGCCCGCGTGAGGCGCCTGGGTGGAAGGATCTGCTTCATGGACGCGATCGACCGGAAGATTCTTGCTCTGCTTCAGCAGGACGGCCGTCTGACGGTCACCGAGCTGGCGGCGCGGGTGGGCCTCAGCGTGTCGCCGTGCCATCGCCGGCTCCGGGAACTCGAACGCGGCGGGACGATCCGCGGCTACCGGGCGATCGTGGACGCCGCGGCCCTCGGGCTGACGTTCCAGGCGCTGGTGTTCGTCACCATGCGCCAGGAGGACCGCGAGACGCTCCTGGGGTTCGAGGCCGCCGTCGCCCGGGTGCCGGAGGTGGTGCAGGCACAGCGGCTGTTCGGCGATCCGGACTACCTGCTGCGGATCGTCACCGCCGACCTGACCGCGTACCAGGAGCTGGAGGACGACGTTCTCGCCGCGCTCCCCGGCGTGCAGAGGCTGAACTCCACCCTCGTGATGAAGCACGTGGTGGACGACCGCCCCCTGCCCACATGACGGCCTATCCCCGGGCCGGGACGGCCGTCCTGTCGTGGGCGGCCGACGGATAGTAGGAGGCCCACGCCTCGTCACCCATGCGCAGGATCTTCAGCCCCGTCCAGCCCAGGCCGATCACCGGCAGGATCCAGAACGCCACGGTCGCGGGCCCGTACTCCAGGGGGAAGGAGGCGACGTACCCGATGAACACCAGCAGCGGCACCCACCAGCCGACGAAGCCCGCCCGCCACACGGCCACGGTCAGCAGCGGCAGGCCGAGGACCGCGAAGAAGATCCACGGCATCTGGAAGCCGATGACGACGCCGGGCAGGTTCAGCATCTCGTCGAGGATCTTCTGCGCCTGCTCCGGCGGGTAGTGCCGGCCCAGCCACCACTCGACCGGGTCGCTCATCAGCAGCGCGGAGGTGGAGATGTACCCGATGACCGTCGCCGCGCCCGCGATGTGGCCGAGCGTGGTCGCCTTGCGCCGGGTGAGATGGGCCAGGCCGAGGGCCGCGACGGCCATCAGCATCCAGCTCCAGTGGTAGAGCGCCGATTCGGTCTGCGCGAGCGCGGGGTTGGCCCCGTAGCTGACCGCCTCCCTGTCGTCGCCCCAGGTGCCGGGATCGACGACGACGGCCACGGCCTGGAGCAGCGGGGCCACGATGAGGACGGTGCCGGCCGCCACGCGGCGAAATGTCACCTGGTCGTTGAACATGCCGCAGACGTTAGGAGCCGCGGGCACCGGCCGTCGTCCGCCTGCGGAGCGACGGGGCGTCATCTCCGAGACGGAGAAGATCGTGGACATTCTTCGGCGATTCCCTACCGTGTCCCACGTTGCGCGCCGGATGACCGAGGAATGCTGACCGCATGTCCCCTTACGGAGCCCGCATGCTGGCATGGACGCGGACGGCGGGCGCCATCGCGGTCGTCACCGGCCTCTACTTCGTCGTGCCACTGCCCCAGGCGGGGCCCGGAGGCGGCTTGTTCCAGTGGCGCGTCTTCGCGTCCCTGGTGGGTCTGGTCGTCCTGACCTGGCTGCTCACCCGGCAGGTGCAGCGGGCGCTGCGCCCGGACCGCCTCCTGGTGGAGCAGGTCACGATGCTGCTGACCGGCGTCAACGTGGTGGTGGTCTTCTTCGCGGCCACGTACGTGGTGATGGCCGATCAGTTCGCCGGCATCCGCACCAGGCTGGACGCGCTGTACTTCGCGGTGGTGACGCTGGGCACGATCGGGTACGGCGACGTCGTCCCCGTCGGGCAGGGGGCGAAGGCGGCGGTCATCGTGCAGACGGTGTTCGACCTGGTCATCGTCACCTCGGCCATCACGATCGTCGTCAGCGCGTTGCGCCCGCGCGGGCGGCCATGAGTTTCACCCCGGGGGCTATGAGGCGGACGCCTCCCATTCGTGACAGGGGCTGAGGGGGTGATGCCGGTAGATGGTGCCGACGGCCTGCCCGCTGACCTTCAGGCTGACTTCCTGGCCCACGGGGCCGCACACGCACTGCGGGGACATCTCGTGCCCCACCGCGTCGTCGACCGGTCGCACGTGAACAATCTGGTGCATCGGATTTCTCCAGGGAGAGGTAAACGCCTTGGCAGTTTAACCCTTATCTGCCTATATGTCGCTTTTAACTTCTCCATGGAGATGAGCGGGCGCGTCTAGAGTCCGGTGGCATGACGGCCGTCGTGATCCCCATGCACCCACCCTCCGGGGGCACCGTCCAGCTGCACCGGATTCTCGGCGTGCTGCCCGAGAACACGTGGGCGTGGAGCATCTTCGACCTCTGGGCGGTCGGTGTCGCGCCCCGGGGCATGACGATGCCGGCCTTCGAGGACCTCGTCCAGACCTCCGCCACCGGATACCGCATGACCTGGCGCGAGCTGACGGACGCCGCCTCCCGCCTGGACCAGGTGCACGACTGTCTCATCGTGGCCGCCGACTCCCCGCACCTTCTGTCGAGGCCGCTATCCGGACGTCCCGGACTCCTCGTGGTGATAGAAGCACTGGACAGCGGCCGATGGGAGGTCGAGATCAGCGAACGTCTCGACGGCGCCGACGCGATGAGAGAACGACTCGCCTCACTGGTTCGGGGTCCAGGCGCGTCTGGACGCGAGTCTGGGTGTGGGTGACGGTCTCGGTGATGACCTCGCGCACCGGTTCGGTGGTCGCGGCCGCGGTGGCGATGTCGCGCTGCAGGCGGGCTTCGGCGGTGCGCACTTCCCAGGCGCGGTTGCGGTGCGCCTTGCTGCAGTAGGTCGGCGGCCGGCCGCGCCCGGAGTAGGGGATGAGGCTGCCGCACCAGCCGCAGGTGCGGGACTGCAGGCGCTGCTGTACGCGGGTGCTGAGGGTGCTCTCGCCGGCGGGATCCATTGATCCATCACAGCGAGCTTGCGTCCCGGACGGAACGCTAAGGCTGTCTTATCTACTAACTTGCTCCGCGATCGCGGTGTCGGCGACCTGCTGACGCGGCCCGCCCCGCTGTCTCGTCCGGGTGAACGTTGCAACGCCCGGACCTACCTTGCCACCGCTCGCGAAGCGTTCGGACCAACCCTGCATCGGGAGGGATCTTGACAGGGGAAGATGACGACCATGACAGCACTTGTGTCCGCTGATGATCCTGCGTTAGTGCCCGGTCCGTGGCCGATCGGCTCAGCGGCGGACGCGGTAGCGGATGTGGGTGGCCTCTGGGGTGTCGATCACCTGAATGATCTCCAACTCGATCTCCGACGGCAGGACGTCGAACAACCGGCGTCCTGCGCCCAGGAGTACTGGAATGTGATGGATCTGCACTTCATCCAGCACCCCGGCCTGGAGGGCCTGCTGCACCGTGTACGCGCCGCCACGAATCTGGACGTCCCGTTCCCCGGCGGCGGCCTTCGCCTGCGCCATAGCGCTTTCGATCCCGTCGTTCACGTAGGTCACCAGCGGATAACCCCACCGGGCGGCCGGGCTGGGCGGCCGGTGACTGGGGACGAAGATCGGCAGACCGCCGTGAGAGCCGCCCCAGTGGTCCATGAGCTCAGCGGTCCGCCGTCCCGCGAGGATCGCACCAGCCCCGTTCCATTCGTCTTGGAACTGCTTGACCGGCCCGGGATGCTGGTCCGAGTCGGCCCACTTGTG
>NZ_JBFAHO010000040.1:0-77004 GCF_040654215.1 Nonomuraea sp. NPDC050733
GCCTGGCCGTACCGGCCGAACAGGTCGCCCTGCGCCCGGAGACCGCCGACATCTACGGGGTCAAGAGCCTCCCGGTCACCTGGGACGTGTGACCGTGAGCCGGTGACGAGTGCGGCGCCAACGAGAACGGGCGGCAACCGCCGAGAAGAACCCCGCAGAAGAAGCGCTTGTTCTTGTATCGCGACAGGTAGAGCACCGCTTCCCTGCGATCCGTGGGAAGGGAGATGGGGTGATCGGAATCGGGGTGGCCGAGTACTGCGGTTTGGACGCGACGAGTGTCTTGAGTCATGAGGTCTCGCAGAATCCCTTCTGCTGCTGATGCAGCAGAAGGGACGAGAACCGCGAGGCAGCGCGCAACATCGCGTTTGGGTCGGTTGCGTCCACGGGAGTGGTGTACGAGTTTGACCTAGTCACAAGCGTGCCGACGCAACCACGGAGCCTCCCTCCCTGACTCCGCCGGCGGTAGAGCAGCCGCCCGACTGGGGATACTCAGGGATCGACCCGAAGCTGATGGGCGACTTCGAACGCGACCTGGGCCGGGCGGAGACCACACTCGCCAGGAGTGAACCACTAGACATTTTTCGACGTCATTCTTTCGGACGACGCGCTGATCGCGTTCTCTTGAATACTCGGACACTTTGGCGCTAACCGCATCGATTGTTGCTTTTTGCCAGGTAGATGCCTCGCTGGTGCCTGAAGTTCGACGTGTTGGCGAGACCCACGCCCGCTTGGTAGCACCGCTCGGACGCGGGGACATTGGGGTAGTCACGAAGGAATACTCTGTTGATGCGGAAGTTCCACATAGAGTAGAACCAGGGCACGCCGTACTTGTCCAGGTTCTGCCATTTTCCCTGGTCGTGGAACTGGTATCTGTTGCCCTTGAAGCTGGTTTTCGACCACAGGCAGAACCAATCTTCGGGGCAATCGGTCGGCTTCTGGGCCGACGCGTCGTCCGCCTCAACCGTGACGATGACCGCACCGTCGTCGTAGGAGATTTGGCGGTCGTTGATGACCACTCCGCCGGGTGCGCGCTGTAGCTGTGCGGCGATTTCTTGGGCCTGTTTTGTCGCCGCCGAGGGGGTGGGGTCGGCCTGGACTGACGTCGCTGCGATGCACAGGAATGCAACAGTCCCGGCGAGAACGGTGGTGCCCGCCCGCATCAGGTCTCTCGGGCGGCGCGTTGCTCTGACGTTCATCTGTCCTCCGAATTGTTCAGGATTGAATGACCGATCACACCTGGCCTGACCTGCACGCAGAGCGGGCGCTGGCGCTCAAGGTGCCCGGCAGCAAGCGGGTCCAGGACCGCTTGCCCGCCGGGGCTGTGCCACCAGAATCGTGGCGGCAGGATTGTTTGGCAGCCCTCATCGGACAGGCAAACAATGCTTCTTGGGTAGATGGAGAGGATCAGAGACAGTTAGCGAGCGCACAGGCGAGAGTAAAGAGAATTATTTCCACGGATCGCCTCGTGAAATTCGAAGATTCCCCGCTCGGTTCGGGGAACGGTGCTCATATCCTCGGGCGCGATCGGCGCTCAGTCGTCAACCCTTGGGCTGAATCGGCGGGTCCTGCCGCAGTAGCCGTAATTCCTCCTGCTGTCGTACGTCCGGGAATTGCTGCTCCTCCTGGCATACTGCAGAAGTTTACGGCGGACTGATATTTCGGCCTCCCGCGCGGGTGACAGGTCTCCGGTCACCACCCAGCGGCTGTTCATCCGGTGCCGGCTTCCATGCCGTCACCCGCCTCGCGAGAATCCGCAAGGCTGAGGTCGAGTGTTTGCAGCAGGTCTACCAGTTCGTGCGACTGGTAGTAGCCGGGCGCACGTCCCACAGCAGCACCCCCAGGATCACGAGGCACCAGGCCTCGCCTGGCTAGATCATGAGGAGTCACTCGGGCGGCGCGAGACGCGGCGCGTCTTCAAGCTTGATCTCCCGCAGATCGTCGTCGGCCTGCTCCGTGGCGGTGTGGAGCTACCGGATCGCGACCCGGGCCTCGTTCAGTGTCAGGCGACCGTCCAGGGCACGGAAGGCTTCACGGACCGGCTTTAGCGCAGCCTCCATCGCCTCTTGGTGCTCATCCATAAATCGACGTCACTTCCAGCACCCGGCCGAGTCATCCACCAGCCCCGGACGACCTGCGGGACGGGGCATCGCGGACGAGGCCGCCGCCTCGTGGCGTTCTTCGCCACCCTCTACTTCGCCGGCCTCCGCCCGGCCGAGGCGATCGGGCTCAGGGAAACGGACTGTGCTCTACCAGAGGAGGGTTGGGGACTTCTCACCCTCGAAGTGACCCGCCCGAGCAGCGGCAAACAGTGGATCGACAGCGGGACCGTGCACGACCAACGCGGGCTCAAGCAGTGAGAGGAACGAGAGGCCCGGCCCGTGCCGATCCCGCCGGAACTGGTTCGTATCCTGCGGGCGCACCTTGAGGAGTTCGGCACAGCCCCGGACGGACGCCTGTTCCGCAACG
This sequence comes from Nonomuraea sp. NPDC050733, assembly GCF_040654215.1. Lineage (NCBI taxonomy): Bacteria > Bacillati > Actinomycetota > Actinomycetes > Streptosporangiales > Streptosporangiaceae > Nonomuraea > Nonomuraea sp. NPDC050733. The sequence goes on from NZ_JBFAHO010000040.1 coordinate 2,467, forward strand.
AGCGTGGTGGCGTCCTGTGCGCCTCCACCTATGCGCGGACCTGGGAGGAGGCGCGTCGCTTGGCCTTGACGCCGAAACAGGTCGCCTCACCCCTCGCCGGAAGACCCTACGGCTTGCGTCACGCCGCCCTGTCCACCTGGCTCAACGCAGGTGTGGACGCGACGGTGGTAGCCGAGCGCGCGGGCAACAGTGTGGAGGTCTTGCTCAAGCGGTACGCCAAGTGCCTCGACGGACGCGACAGCCAGATCAGCCGCCGCATCGAGGCCGCCCTTGAAACCTGATCGAGTTCAACCGGCACGGTTTTGAACTCTGTCTTCGCCGTCCGGGAGAGCGACCACGGAAGGGTTGGTTACGTCCTCACGGACAGCGACAAGATCGAGATGGGGCCTTCGATTGGTTTAAAAGGCGACCGCCACCGGTGGAGTCCTTGATTGGTGCGCCACGCCGCCAGTTGCGACCCTCGGTCGCCCGGAAGGGCGACCGCCACCTCCGGGGTGGCCGAGGATCGCAACATCGTCATCTGCGGCGCCTGCTGCGACTGCCTCGACGGGTGGCGGTCGCCCTCCGGGGCGGCTGAGCATCACAACGAGGGACTGTTCGCTCTGCCCTACCTGGCCTTGGGCGATCGGCCTGGCCGGCTGTTCAATGCACCTGGTTGATACGGCGGACCCGCTGACTCACGCCGATCTCGATCGTATGCCGGGGAGACGAAGCGGCACCTCGTCGTTCGAGACTTGGACGGAGCTCTGTCGTGGTCCACAACTGGTCCACGAGCAGTGAGCGCCAACGAGAACGGGCGGGGCTCCGTGAGACTGGAGACCCGCCCGTTCCTGTGTCGTTCGCCCTGGTCAGCGGCCGGAACCGCTGATCGGGATCGTGTGCCCCCTGTAGGATTCGAACCTACGCACCCGGCTCCGGAGGCCGGTGCTCTATCCCCTGAGCTAAGGGGGCCGAACGTGTGACAAGGCTACCAGTATTCGGCCACCACTCCGCACCACGATAAACCTCCGATCACACATCGCCGGAAAACCGCACGTGACCGCGTCACTACGGGTAGCTTTGCCGCCGTGGGTGAGGTTCTTGGGAAAGTGCTGGTCGTCGACGATGACGAGGTCATCCGTCAGCTCATCGCGGTCAACCTGAGCCTGGAAGGGTTCGATGTGTCGACCGCCACCGATGGGCAGGACTGCCTGGAGCGGGTGCTCGACGTCATGCCGGATGTGATCACGCTGGACGTGATGATGCCGTATCTCGACGGGTGGGTGACGGCGGAGCGGTTGCGTGCGGATGAGGCGACCAGTCACATCAAGGTGGTGCTGATCACCGCCCGTGCGCAGGACGACGACAAGCGGCGCGGGATGGGCATCGGGGTGGACGCCTATCTCACCAAGCCGTTCGATCCGGCTGAGTTGATCCAGGTGGTGCGGGATCTGGCCGCGCTCGCCAGAAGCTGATCCCGCCCAGAGCTGACGGCCCCAGGTGAGGGATCAGGTCAGGAGGCCGTGGGCGCGGGCGGTGGCGGCCGCCTGGGTGCGGGTCGAGGCGTCGAGCTTGCCGAGGATGTTGGAGACGTGGACGCTCACCGTCTTCTGGGCGATGAACAGCCGCTCGGCGATCTCCCTGTTGGTGAGGCCCTCCGCGACCAGCGCGAGCACTTCGAGCTCGCGGGCGGTCAGCCCGCCGTTGGGTGACTCGTGCGCGGCCGAGCCGGCCCCGGCGGCGGCGGTGAAGCGGGCCCTCCTGCCGAAGTCGGCCAGCGCCCTCTCCAGGGGGGCGGCGCGGAGCGTGGTGGCGGTCTCCTGGGCCAGCGCCCACTCCGTCTGGGCCGCCTCCCGGTCGCCGGCGGCGAGCAGCGCCTCGGCCAGGCGCCACCGGGCGCGGGCCGTCTCGTACACGAAGCCGTAGTCGAACGCCTCCACCACGGCCCGCCACAGCTCCGGGTCGAGCCGGCCGTGGACGCGGTGCCATTCGGCCTCGACCCGCAGCCCCCACGCGCGCCCTTCGGGACCGAGTGGGCCGCGCTGGCCCACCGGGCCGGACGTCAGCGCGAAACGGGCCAGATCGGCCATCTCGTCGGCGTCCTCGACGATCCCGAGGTCGCCGAGCGCCCACAGGCCGACGGCGGCGATGCGCACGACGCCAGATTCGCCGGCCTGGAGCACGTCGAGCGTCGCGCGTACGTGGGTGAGCGCCGTCTGGGGGTCGCCCTGCCAGAGGGCGTACTCGGCGGCGAGCCCGCGCGACATGTACGCCACCAGCCCGTCGGACCAGAACGGCCGCAGCCACCCGAGCCTGCTCTCCACGGCCGGCAGCCCGCGCGCCACCTCCAGGAACAGGGCGAACGACGACAGGGTGGCCTCCGGCACGGTGCCGACCCGGGCGCCGAAGGAGGCGGCCACGACCTCGGCCTGGTCCCACTCCCCCGCGACGTAGTGGATGAGGAAGCGCAGGAACCGCAGGTCGGTGCCGTAGGTGCTCCACTTGAGCCCCGTCTCGAACGCCAGCCGGATGCCCTCGTCGGCGACCTCGGCCGCGTGGGCGAGGTCGCCCTGCTCGTAGTGGAGGCGGGCGTGGTGGAAGCGGGCGCGCAGGTCCATGGCGAGGTCGCCGGTGCCCTCGGCGGAGGCGACGGTGACGAGGTCGTGGGCCTTGGGGGTGTCGCCCTGGAGCTCGGCGTGGATGGCGAGGATGAGCAGCGCGCCCACCTCGGCGTCGCGCGCCCCGGCGGCGCGGGCGACGTCGAGCGCGCGCAGGGCCAGCCCCTGGCCCTCGGCGTGCCGGGGGCTCCACGTGAGCGTGCGGGCGTGGGTGGCCAGGGCACGGGCCAGGGACGCCTCGTCGGCCGCCGTGGCGACGGCCTGCTCGGCGGCGGCGATGGCGCCTTCCTGGTCGTCCATCTCGGACAGGTAGTAGGCGAGCCGCTCGCTGACCTCGCAGGTGGGCGGCAGGGCGCGGAGCTGGGTGATGGCCCGGTGGTTGTCGCCGCTGTCGGCGGCCATGACGGCGCTGCGGAAGGCCAGGCACGCCCGGCTCTCGCCGGCCAGCCGCTCGGCGTCGGGCACCCGCTCCCACAGCGACAGGGCCTGGTCGTAGTGGCTGTGCGCCTCGGCCGGGGCGCCGAGGCGCTCGGCCAGCCGGCCGGCCTCGGCGGAGGCGGCCAGGGCGCCCGCCAGGTCGTGGCCGGCCAGGTGGTGGTGGGCCAGCTCGGCGGGCGCGGTGAGCAGCCGGGCGAACGCGGTGTGCAGGCGGGTGCGCTCGCCGGGCAGCAGGTCGGTGTAGACGGCCTCCTGGAGCAGGGCGTGGCGGAAGGCGTAGCCGTAGCCGTCGACGCGCAGCAGCCCGCGCGAGACGATCTCGCGTACGGCCTCCTCGAAGTCGGCGATCGGCAGCCCGGAGACCTCGCGCAGCAGCTCGTCCTCGACGCGCCGACCGGCCACGGCGGCGGCGCGCAGCACACGCTGGCCCGGCTCGGACAGCACCTCGACGCGGGACAGCAGGAGGCTGGCCAGGCCTTCGGGCAGGCTGTCGCCCTCGGTCATGGCGGCGAAGAGCTCTTCGGCGTAGAACGGGTTGCCGTCGGCGCGGGCGACGATCATGCCGAGCCCCTGCGCGTCGACCCGGCCCATGGTGGCGACGTAGTCGGACATCTGGCCGGCGTCGAGCGGCCCCAGCTCCACCGCCGTGACGGCGGGCAGCCGCTTCATCTCCGCCAGCACGGAGCGCAGCGGGTGGCGGCGGTGGAGGTCGTCGGTGCGGTAGGTGCCGACCACGCACACCTGCTCGGTCTGCACCATGCGGCTGAGGAACACCAGCAGGTCGCGGGTGGAGCGGTCGGCCCAGTGGAGGTCCTCGATGACGAAGAGCACGGGCTGGATGCCGGACAGCAGGCCGAGCAGCGAGCCGAACAGCCGCTGCTGCGTCAGCCCGGCCGACGGGACGCTCTCCACGCCGGGCAGGAGCTGGCCGAGCAGCGGGTGGGCGGCGGCCCTCTCGCGCACCGCGGGCTCGGCGCCGCGCAGGGCGTCGGCGAGCGGGAGGTACGGCAGGGCGTCGCCGAGCTCGGCGCACTGGCCGGACAGCACGTGGAAGCCGCGCTCCCTGGCCTCGGCCACCAGCTCGGTGACCAGCCGGGTCTTGCCGATGCCCGCGTCGCCCCCGACGAGCGCGACCCCGGCGGTGCCGGCCGCGGCGGACTCGAGCACGCCGACGAGCCGTGCCAGCTCGGCGCCGCGCCCCACCAGAAGACCCTTCACGGTCAGCAACTATGCCACGACCCACCGACAATCATTGGCCCACCGCTCCCACCCACCATTGGCCTTCTTATCGCCATATAGCCATGTCTACGCTGATATTTCGTGATCAGTTGGTCGACGTACCTGTTCTTCACCGGCGCCTGCCTGGCCCTGGTGCTCATCCCCGGCCCCAACCACTTCTACATCGCCGCCCGCGGCCTTGACCAGGGCAGGGCGGCGGCGCTGGCCAGCGCGTTCGGCGTGGAGACGGGCACGCTCGTGCACATCGCCGCCGCCGCGGCCGGCCTGTCGTACCTGATAACGAAGTCGGCGACGCTGTTCGGGATCGTCAAGTGGGCCGGCGTGGCCTACCTCGTCTACCTCGGCGTCCGCGCGCTCACCTCGAAGGGCCAGGCGGGCGGCGCGGCGCTGCGGCCGCAGCCGCTGCCCAGGGTGTTCCTCGAAGGCGTCGTGGTCAACGTGCTCAACCCCAAGGTCACGCTGTTCTTCCTGGCGCTCCTGCCGCAGTTCGTCGACGCGGACGCGAGCTCGCCGGCCCTCCAGATCGTGGTGCTCGGGGTCACGCTGCTCGCGCTGGGGCTGCTGTCGGACATCGTGTACGCGTTCACGGCCGGCGCGCTCGGCACCCGGCTGGCCCGCCGGGCCCGCACCCTGCGGTACGTCAGCGGCGTGGTCTACCTGGGGCTGGGCGTCGTCACCGCGTTCACCGGGAGAAAATGACGGCATGGCGCCCAGGAAGCAGCAGGAGATCTTCGACGCGACGCTCCGGCTGGTCGCCGAGCGCGGCTACGACGGGCTGACGGTCGAGGGGGTGGCCGAGCGGTCCGGGGTGAACAAGACGACGATCTACCGCTGGTGGCCGTCCAAGGCCGCGCTGCTCGGGGCGGCCTTGGTGGAGGCGGACGTGCTGGGGTTCGAGCCGCCGGACACGGGCAGCCTGCGGGGCGACCTGGTGGCGCTGGCCGAGGGCGTGGTGCGCCTGCTGACGCGGCCTCCCGCGCGGGACGTCGCGGTGACGGCGCTGGGCGCCGCCGTACGTCATCCGGAGCTCGACGCGCGGCGGTTCTTCGCCGACCGGTTCGCCCGGGAGCGCGCGGTGTTCGAGCGGGCGGCACGGCGGGGCGAGCTGAAGGGGACGGCCGACCCGATGCTGATCGTGGACCTGCTGGCCGGGGCGGTGTGGATGCGGGCGGTGTTCCGGGGACTGCCGGTGGGGGACGGCTTCGCGGAGGAGGCGGTGTCGGCGGTCCTGGACGGGCTGGCGTCCCGGTGACCGGCCGGCGGCTACTGGGCCTCCGCCAGGGCGGCCGGGATCCGGTCCAGCACCGGGTGGGGCGCCAGCCCGTACGCGTAGAAGTCGACCGCCGCCGCGCCCGCCGCCTTCGCCCCGCGGGCCTTGGCCACGAGCCGGTCGGCCGAGTCGCTGTCGGGGTGGCCCGGCCGCAGCACGGCCCGCACCTCCCGGTCCTTGCCGACCGAGCGCAGGTAGGCGCCCACGTCGTCGGCCACGCGGGCCGCGTCGCGGGCGTAGGCGAGCACCCCGAAGGCCGGCACGAGGTCGCCGAGCGCGACCAGGTCGACGCCGAGCTGCCAGGCGTCGTGCGCGGCGAGCCCGGGGGTGGGCAGCCCGTCGGTGTACCCCTTCACCGCGCCGGTCGAGTCGACGAACACCAGCCGGGCCCCCTCGGCCTCCACGGCTGAGGCGACCTCGGACACCAGCGTCGTCACGGTCTCGGACCTGGCCCGCGCGTAGGCCACCACCTCGGGCCCGGCGTAGGCGGTGAGCGCGGCCCGGGTCACCTCGCCCTGCGCGGGCGCGTCGCCGTCGAGGACGCGCCCGACGATGCCGGCGCACTCCTCGCGCGCCGCCTCGGCGTTGACGCCCAGGTCCGCGGCGCGGCGCATGCAGTAGTCGCAGAAGCACAGCCCGAACAGGTATGTGTCCATCGGCCCGAGCGGCACGAACGACCGCTGCGCCCGCAGCGGGTTGAAGTGCAGCGCCTCGGCCACCACGCTCTCGACGCCGAGCCGGGCGACGGCGCGGGCCAGCGCCACGGCGTAGTCGCGCACGTCGGGGTGCCCCGGGCACAGGTCGGCGGGCGAGCCGCGGTCGCCGAAGCAGTCGCGCACGGTCACGTCCGGGTGGCGCAGGCCGAGCGTGGCGTTGCGCAGGAACACCGTCCAGCCGTGCAGCTTCAGCCCGCGCTGCGCGCACGCCTGGGCGAGGCCGGACAGGGCGTCCTGGTGTCCGGCGGGCGGCTTGAGCCGCAGCCCCGCGAACAGCTCGGGCGGCGGCGTGAAGTGGGCGGCGTCGTGGCGGACGGTCAACCGGGACAGTCCGTGCGGGGTGATGTCCCGGCAGGCGTGGTGCACGGCGCCGACGGTGACGCCGGTGACGCCGTAGCCGCTGATCCTGTCGAGCACCCGCTCGACGCCCTCGCCTCTGAGATCCTCGACGAAGACGTACACCGAACTGTCCACGAGCCGACCTTACAGTCCTGGTTAGGCGCTCTTGTGCGCGACGAAGTCGATCTCCACAAGGATGTCCATCAAGTCCGATCCGACCGTGGTCCGCACGGGGTACGGGCGGGAGAAGTACGACTGGTAGACCTCGTTGAAGGCGGCGAAGTCGCGCTTGAGGTGCTGCAGGTGCACGGTCGCCTTGACCACGTCGTCGAACCCGAGCCCCTGGGCGGCCAGGATCGCGCCCAGGTTGCGCATCGTCTGGTGGGTCTGGGCCGCCACGTCGTCGCCGACGACCCCACCGGTGTCCGGGTCCAGGGGGCCGGCGCCGGAGGTGTAGACGAAGTCGCCGACGACCAGTCCCTGGGAGTAGGCGCCGATGGGAGGCGCGCCCTCGGTGCTCCGCACTTCACTCTTCATGGATGCTCCTCAGAAATGGGTGCTGATCTCGCCGACGACACGGTAGTCGCGATCGACGAGCGGAAGCGAGCGCCACTTGTCGAACGCGGTGCACGGGTGCGAGATGCCGAAGGCCAGCAGGTCACCGGGGCGCAGCCCGTCGGCCTGCACCACGGTGTGCTGGTCCTGCATCCGCGTCACGGCGACGCCGCCGCGCTTGGGGACCGGCAGGCCCTCGTCGTAGGGGGCGTCGCGCTTGCCCATGCCGACGACGGCCATGCCGGGCTCGGGGGTGGACAGCACGTGCGCCCAGATCTCCAGCGCGGGCCGCAGCTCGCCGTCGATGCGGTTGAACGGCGTGCGCTCGCGGTAGTAGCCGTCGTCGTGGGTGACGTAGGCGCCGCTGCGCAGCACGACGGTGGCCTTGGTGGCGACGAGCTCCCTGCCGATCACGTCGAACCACTGGCTGCCGCCGACCGACAGGATCGGCTGCCTGAGGCGCACGTGCTCGACGGCGTCCTGCAGCTCGCGCAGGTAGGCGCGGACCTCGTCGGCGCCGGCCAGCCCGCCCTCGTACCCGGCGATGCCGGCCAGCTCCACACCATGACTTTCCTGGACGTACCGGACAACCTCCAGCAGCTCCTCCAGCGACCGGCAGCCGGCCCGCCCGCCGTGGTGGCCCAGCTCCACCAGCACCCTGAACGGCCGGGGGCCAGCGTGCTTGGCCAGCAGGTCCACCCCGGCGGCCGAGTCGGCGAAGCTCAGCAGCTCGAAGCCGGGGTCGCGGGCCAGCTCGGCGGCGGCCCACGCCAGCCCGGCCGGGTCGACGAGCTGGTTGGCCACGATGATCCGCGAGGCGCCGAACGAGCGGACCGCCATGGCCTGCCGCGGCGTCGCCACGGTGAGCGCCCACGCGCCCGCCTCCAGCTGCAGGTCGGCGATCTCGGGCGACATGTGCGTCTTGGCGTGCGGGGCGAGCTCCATGCCGTGGCCGCGGGCGAACGCGGCCATGGTGGCGACGTTGTGCTCCAGCGCCTCGCGGTGCACGACCATCAGGGGGAAGGGCAGGCCGCCGTCGAAGATCGACCGGCCGAGGGCTTGCTGCACGACGTCTCCTCTGTCCACGTTCTCGGGTGTCACGGGCGCCGCCATCAGGAGCGCAGCGCCCGGCCGGGCGTCGCGCCGGTCGGCTCGCCGCCCGCCAGCACGGGTACGCCGGACACCAGCACGTCGTCCACCCCTCCGGCGAGCGTACGGGGCGCCTCGTACGTGGCGCGGTCGGCCACCGTGGCCGGGTCGAACACCACCACGTCCGCCGCGAACCCGGCCCGCAGCAGCCCCCGGTCCACGAGCCCGAAGCGGCGCGCCGGGTGCGCGGCCAGGTGGACGGCGGCCTGCTCCCACGTCCAGTCGCCCAGCTCGCGCACGTGCCTGCCGAGGAAGCGGGCGAAGGCCCCGAACCCGCGCGGATGCGGATGGCCGCCCACGTAGATGGCGTCGGAGCCGCCGGTCTGGGCCGGGTGGCGGAGCATCCGCCGCACCGACTCCTCCCCCTCGGGCCCCTCGTCCGGCCGGGCCGACACGCAGCCGGCCTCCAGCCGGGTCTCGACGAGCAGGCGCCGGCAGAACTCGGCCGGCTCCACCCCCGCCCGCCCGGCGGCCTCCACCATGCTCAGGCCCTCGGCCCACTCCAGGCCGGGCGCGTGCGAGACGGTCAGCCGCGGCCAGGTCTGCGCGAGGCCGGGCCACCAGGCGTCGAGCTCACCGGAGGTGAGCATCTCCAGGGCCCGGTCGGTCTCGGCGGCGGGCACGTCCGGCGGCAGCACCACCATCGCGAGGATCGTGCTGCCCCGCAGGTACGGGTACGTGTCGAAGGTCAGGTCGACCCCGGCGGCCAGCGCCTCCTCCACGAGCGGCAGCAGCACGTCCGCGGGGCCGTGCAGGTGGGAGACGTGGACGGCCGCGCCGGACCGCGCGGCGATCTCGGTCACCTCCGCCATGCCGACCCCGGCGCGGGCGCCGTAGGCGCGCATGTGGGTGACGTACGGCAGGCCGCCGAGCGGCACGCACAGCGCGGCCAGCTCCTCGGTGGAGGCGTACCGGCCGGGCAGGTACTCCAGGCCGCTGGACAGCCCGACGGCGCCCTCCGACAGGCCGCGCTCGACGTGGGCGAGTATCCGGCGCAGCTCGTCCGGCGCCGGGGCGTCCGGGGAGGGGCCCATGACGTCGTAGCGGATGGTGCCGTGGGGCAGCAGGTACGCGGTGTTGAGGGCGACGGTCCGGTCGTAGGCGTCGAGCAGGCGGGCCACGCTCAGCGGGCCGCCGGCCAGGGCGCCGGGCAGGGGGCCGTTGACGGCGGCGAAGTAGCGGGCGGCGTAGGCGACGGTACCGGCGGAGCCCGGGGCGTACGAGAGGCCGTCCTGCCCGAGCACGAACGTGGTCACGCCCTGCCGGAGCGCCGCGAGCTGCACGGACGGGTCGAAGACGGTCGCGTCGCCGTGCGCGTGGCAGTCGACGAACCCGGGCGAGACGAGCCGGCCGGTCGCGTCGACCACGGTGGCGGCGCTCACTCCGTCGAGGCGCCCCACGGCCGCGACCTTGTCGCCGGTGACCGCGACATCGGCCCGGTACGGCGGGGCGCCGGTGCCGTCGAGCACCCGGCCACCGCTGATGATCACATCGAAAGCCACCCAAGGATTAAACCCGATCCCCGCCTCGTCCGGCCCGGACCACGGACGCGGACCCGTCGCACTGACGGCGGACGCGGGCCGGAGAGCGATCCCGCCTCGTCCGGCCCGGACCACGGACGCGGACCCGTCGCACTGACGGCGGACGCGGGCCGGAGAGCGATCCTGCCCCTCCGACCCGGACCACGGACGCGGACCCGTCGCCCTCGCCGCGGGCGCGGGCCGGGGAGCCGGAGGGGACGTCAGTCGGACGTCCGGGAGGAGATCTGCGGGCAGGAGGCGCCAGGCCGGATCGGGTGCTCGGCGAGGAGGGCGCGGGCCTGCGCGCGGGCGAGATTCCAGCCGTTCCACGGGTCCGGGTCCGCCAGGTCGTCGGCGGCCACCAGGTCGGCCAGCACGCAGCTGCGTTGCGGCTCGGGCAGCCGGTCCAGCGCGGGCACCGCCTCGGCCCCCAGGTCGCCCAGGTAGTCGGAGTCCAGCTTGGCCACCCCGCGCACCGCCACCTGCGTCTGCGCCACCCGCAGGTCCGGGTTGACGAACGCGAAGCCGACCAGGGCCAGCCCGGTGACCAGGACGACCGTGCGGGGCAGCCAGGCCGAGCCGCGGCCCGCCAGCCGTACCGCCCCGGCCAGCAGCACCAGCGCGAACACGGCGCCCAGCCACCACAGCGTCGCCTGCACCGACAGCCGCAGCCGGGACAGGCCGTACGCGTCGGTGTAGAGGGCGAGCCGGTGCAGCGCGGAGGCGAGCACCACCATGGTCAGCGCGCACAGCACCCCGAGCTGCCCGGCCAGCAGCCACCGCTCGCGCCGCCCGGTCCGCACCACCCCGGCCGCCACGGCGACGATGCCGAGCACGAACACGCTCACCACGACGAGCTGGAAGAACCCCTCCCTGGCGTACTCCGCGTACGTCAGCCCGGCCGTTCTCAGCACCCACGCGTTGCCGCCGAACAGGGCGGTGATCTGCACCGCGACGAACGCGGCGAACAGCAGGTTCACGGCCGTCAGCGGCAGCAGCCACACGCTCCGGCTCAGTGTCAGCTTGGCCTCGGGGCCGGCCGGGTCGTTGACGGGCCGCAGCGCCACCAGCACCACGGCCGTCAGCAGCGCGCCCACGAGCGCGAACACGATGACGCGCAGCGGCAGCGTGTCGGCCCAGTCGGGGGTGGCCGTCAGGCGCCGCGCGTACGAGGCGAACACGCGGTCGGCCGACGCGAACAGCACCCCGAACACCACCAGCAGCACGGCCGTGATGCCCAGCCCGCCCAGCACCGGCAGGATCCGCCGGCGGGAGGTGAGCCGCTTCACCGGCTCCGCCAGGAACCACGGCACCGGAGGCAGCGCCAGCAGCACCGACAGCACGCCCCTGATCGCGCCGAGCCAGCCGGCCCCGGCCCCGGACACCGCCAGCGCGGCCAGCCCGGCGCCGGCCACGAGCAGCACGCCGACCAGCCAGTCGGCGTCGCGCACGGCCGCCATGGCGATCAGCGTGTACGCGACCAGGGCGTACGCGGACGTCCACGGCGTCATCCGCCGCAGCACGGCGGGCATGGCCGCCGCGCCCAGCACCATCGCGACCAGGACGACGCCCAGGCCGATCTGGGCTCCGGGGAGGGCCACGGCGCCGAACACCCCGGCACCGGCGGCGGCGGGCAACAGCCAGCGCGGCGCGTCGGGCAGCTCGGGACGCGGGAAGAGCGGCGGGGGGACGTAGGCGGGAGGCGGCGCCTGGCTCCCCGACGGCTGGGGCGTCGCGGGCGCGTGCCCGGACGGCTGGGGAGCCGCGGGTACGTGCCCGGAAGGCTGGGGCGCCGCCGCGGGTGGCCGGCCAGGGGGCTGGGCGGCCGTGGCGCCGTACGGAGGGCTCTGGTGGGCGGCGGCGACGCCGCGCCGGGGAGTTCCGCCGATGGACGCGCCCAGCGCTCCGGTCAGGAGGGTGCACAACGCCAGCGTGGCCAGCGCGAACCCGTCGCCCACCGCGAAGCTGACGAACACGGCCGCCACCACGCCGACCATGAACCCGAGGAGCAACCCGAGGAGGGTGCCGGTGACGAGCCGCGCCAGCCTCTCCCCTGCTCCGGCTCCGGGCACGGGCAGGGGCAGAGGCGCGGAGAGAGGCGCGGGCGCCGCGCCCGGCCCGTCCGAGGACCCGGACGGGCCGGGCGGCCCGGCTCGTACGGGCTCCGGCGCGCCGGTCCCGGCCCCCGCCGGCACCGACGCCCCGGCCTCCGCGACCGCGCCCGTCCCGCCGCCCTCGGACGCCGGGCCGAGCCCGGCACCCCCAGGAGCCGGTACGGGCGCCGCGGCCTCGAAGCCCTGCGAGCCCCTGTCCGGTGTGGTGGCGCCCCGTCTGTCCCCCATCGTGGTTCTCCCTGGCAGCTCGATGATCATGTGACAACCCGCGCCGTCCGCGATCCGGACGTCGCCCCCGTGCAGTTCGACGATCTCCTTGACGATGGCCAGTCCCAGCCCGGCCCCGCCGGCGTCGGCGGCGCGCGCCGCGTCCAGCCGCGAGAACCGCTCGAACACCCGCGACCGCGCCGACGCCGGGATGCCCGGCCCCTGGTCGGCGACCGTGATCCGGGCCCCGTCCCCGCGGGCGGTCCCCGCCACCGTCACCACGCCGCCGGGTGGGCTGTGCCGTACGGCGTTGTCGAGGAGGTTGGCCAGGACCTGGGCCAGCAGGTCGGGGTCGGCGCGCACCACGAGGCCGGCGGCGGTCCGCGGGACGATCCGGACGTCCTCGCGGGCCAGCGCCGCCTCCCGCACGGCCTGCTCCAGCAGCGGGGCCAGCTCGATCGGCTCCGGCTCGATGAGGCGGGCGCCGGAGTCGAGCCGGGACAGGTCGAGGAGCTGGGCCACGAGCCGCCCGAGCCGCTCGGTCTGGGCCAGGGCGGTGCGCATGGTGCCGGGGTCGGCCGCGGAGACGCCGTCCACGACGTTCTCCAGGACGGCGCGCAGGCCGGTGATGGGCGTGCGCAGCTCGTGGCTGACGTTGGCGACCAGCTCGCGCCGCTGCCGGTCCACCTCGCCGAGGTCGGCCGCCATCGCGTTGAAGGCCCTGGCCAGCTCCCCCACCTCGTCCCGCGAGGTGGCGCGCACGCGCAGGTCGTAGCGGCCCTTGGCGACGGTCTGCGCGGCGCGGGCCATCTCGCGCAGCGGCCTGGTCATGCCCATGGCCAGCACCTGCACCATGATCAGCGCGAGCACCACGGCGACGGCGATCCGCAGCTCGCGGGACAGGCCGGAGTTGATGCCGACCTCGTTCACCACGAACGCGGTGCCGACGGCCAGCACGATCACGATGCCGAGCTTGACCTTGATCCGGCCCAGGAAGTCGAGCGGCCTCATCGGCGCACCAGGGCGTACCCGACTCCGTGGACGGTGCGGACCACGTCGGAGCCGAGCTTGCGGCGCAGCGCCCGCACGTGGCTGTCCACGGTCCTGGTGGCGGCCGCCTCGGAGAAGCCCCACACGTCCGACAGCAGCCTGTCGCGCTCGAACACCTGGCCGGGCCGCTCGGCCAACCGGCGTAACAGGTCGAACTCCGTCCTGGTGAGCTGTGCCTCCGTGCCGCGCACGAACACCCGGCGCGCGGCCGTGTCGATCTCTACCTCGCCGACGCGGATGACCGTGTCCTCGGCCGCGAGCTGGGTGGCGCGCTCGACCCGGCGCAGCAGCGCGTGGATCCGCGCGACCAGCTCGCGCATGCTGAACGGCTTGGCGAGGTAGTCGTCGGCGCCCACTCCGAGCCCGACGAGCACGTCGGTCTCCTCGCCGAGGGCCGTCAGCATGAGGACGGGCACGGGCCGGGCCGCCTGCATCCGGCGGCACACCTCCAGCCCGTCGAGCCCCGGCAGCAGCCGGTCGAGGATCACCAGGTCGGGCTCCGCCCTGCCGTACTCGGTCAGGGCCGTCTCCCCGTCCCCGGCCACGCGGACGTCGAAGCCCTCCGCCGCCAGCCGGTCGCGGACGGCCCGCCCGATCGTCTCGTCGTCCTCGACCAGGAGGACCCGTCGCCGCTCTGCCACGGACGAAAGCCTAGGAGCGCCAGGTGCAGACAGCACTCCCTAAAACGTGCACATCCGGTGCAGACACCCCGCCCGCTCCGAGCTGTTCATACTCGGCTCACCAGGATGATGGCCGGGGGCGCCGCCCGGCCGCTATCGTCCACCTCGGGATGGGAGAGACCACGAGGCTCGCGGGGCGCTACCGGCTGCTGAACCCCCTCGGCGGGGGCGCCGTCCGGCTGGCCTTCGACGAGCCGGCGCACCGCGACGTCGTCGTCCGCGAGCTGCGCCTGCCGCCGGAGCTGCTGGAGCAGGCCGTGCGCGACGCCCAGCGGGTCGCGGCCCTGCGGCACGGCTGCCTCGTGCCGACCGTGGACGTGGTGGTCGAGCACGACGCGGTCTGGGTGGTCATGGAGTTCGTCTCCGGGGCGTCGCTGGAGCGGACCGTCATGGCGCGCGGCCCCCTGCCCGCGACGCAGGCCGCCCGGGCCGGGGTGTGCGCGATGGCGGCACTGTCGGCGGCGCACGCGGCGGGGATCGTCCACGGCCGGGTCAATCCGGGCAACGTGCTGCTCACGCCGACCGGCCGGGCGCTGCTGACGGGGTTCGGGCTGCCGCAGCCGGAGCTGCGGCCCTCGGCCGACCTGTGGTCGCTGGCGGCCACGCTGCACTTCGCCGTCGAGGGCAGGCCACCGGGCGCGGCTCCGGCCCCGGGCACCGACCCGCTGCGGTCACTGATCCGCGCCATGCTGGACCCGAGCGGGCCTCCCCCGGCCGAGGTGACGGCCCGGACGCTGCTGAGCCTGGCCGTGGACGGCTCCCCGTAGGGGGCACGATGTCCGAACGATTTGAGATACATCGCGATTCGGAACCCCGATGCGCCCCCACTCGTTGGACCGGCGACGCAGAATATGTGGAAGAGGCGGGGCGCGCGCTCCGCGTTCGGAGGATGTAGGGGATGTCGCCAGTCCAGAAGTACGCCATCGGTGCCGGCGCCGCCGTGCTGCTCTCGCTGATCTTCCTGCCGGGGTGGCTCACGTTGCTGGTCGTCCTGGGCGTGGTGGCCGCCCCGGTGGTCGGCTACCTGATGCTCGACCCCTCGCAGCGGGAGAGGCTCAAGCGCGCCCGCAGGCGCGGCATCGGCCACTGAGCCGGCCCGGCGCGGGCGGCGGGGGTCTCAGGCCCCCGCCGCCGGAGCCGCCGCGAGCTGCGCGTGCACCCGGTGGGTGACGCGCCGTTCCACGAAGAACGACAGGAACGGCACGGTGCCGCCGAGCATGATCCCCAGCATGTACGGCCAGCCCCACCGGGCCTTCATGCCCAGGTTCATGACCGCGACCAGGTAGATCATGTAGAGGAAGCCGTGGACGGGCGCCACGAACTTCGAGATGCCCTCGATGCCGAACCCGTACCTCAGCACCATGGCCGCGCACAGGATGAGCAGCATCACGCCGACGCAGTAGGCGAGCACCCGGAAGGGCTTCAGAGCCGATTCCACCGTTTCAACCTTCCAGAACCATCTCAGGGGACTTGCGGTGTTCCCGATCCGTACGCACGGCGTCGCGGACGAAGTGGAACCACATGAACACGGCGAACCCGGCGAAGATCCACCAGTTGGCGGCGTAGGCGAGGTTGCGCCACGTGAGGGTGCCGCCGACGACCGGCGCCGAGATCTTGACCTGCGTGAGCGCGCCCGACGGGGGCTGGGCGACCAGGAAGCCGTCGCGGAGCTCACGGCCGGTCCACACGTTGATGAGCTGGCCCGTCGACACGGTGTCGACCTGCCCGGCGGGCAGCTCCTGGGGCCTGCTCTGCACGCTGTCGGTGCCCTGCGACGGCCGGAGCCGGCCCGCCACGGTGACCTGGCCGGACGGCACGGCCAGGGCCGGGCCGCCGGGCCGGGCCGTCCAGCCGCGGACGACCGGCATCAGCGTGCCGTCGTCGAGGCGGAGCGGTGTGAGCACCCAGTAGCCCCGGTCGCGGGAGACCTTGCCGCCGGGCGCGTCCACGTCGGGCTCGCGGTCGACGACGAGAAGCTGGAGCGAGGCGTCGTAGACGCCGGTCGCGGTGACGCGCCGACCGGCCGACATGCCGTCCATCTGCGCGCCGACCCGGGCGAGCGTGGTGACGGAGACGGGGGCGGGATCGTTGGCGACGTGCGGCTTGCCGGACTCCTGGAAGACCCCGAGCTGCCAGCGGCCGAGCAGGATGAAGGACACGAGGACCGCCACCGTCAACAGGTGGAGCCCCAGCATGCGGGGCGAGAGCACGGTCCTGAGCATGCTTCAACGCTATCCGGCGAGGGGACCGGTCCCGTACTCAGCCTGCCCACCGATCGCGTAAAAGGCGCAAAATGCCGTAGGTGATCCCGCTAGGCTGCTGCCCATGTCTGAGCAGCACCAGCAGCCCATCGACCCGGCGGGCACCACGCAGCAGTTCCGTGCCTTCGCGCAGCGCTCCGAGCAGGAGACCGCCGCCGCGCCCAAGAAGTCCCCCCTCGTACCGATCATCGCGATCGTCGCGGCCATCGTGGTCATCGGCGTCGCCGCCTTCCTGCTCCTGCGCTAGCCCGGCGGCTCGCCCGCACGGCGCCGACGGCCGGCCGACGACGACGGCCCTCGGCGCTTTTCGCGCGCCCGGACGCCCGCGAATGTGCCGAGAAACCGTACCGACCAGTCGGTGCATGTGTTTCACTGCGAAGGAGGGTCCTCTCAGGCGTCGGTGAGGAGGAGCGGTGGCCGAGCCCGGGATCGTGATCGTCGGCGCCGGGTTCTCCGGCATCTGCATGGGGATCAAGCTCAAGCAGGCCGGCTACCACGACTTCGTCATCCTGGAGCAGGCCGGCGACCTCGGCGGCACCTGGCGCGACAACACCTATCCCGGCTGTGCCTGTGACGTGCCGTCGCCCCTGTACTCCTACTCGTTCGAGCTGAACCCCGACTGGCCCCGGCTGTTCTCCCGGCAGCCCGACATCTGGGCCTACCTGCGGCGCTGCGCGGACGGACACGGCGTCACGCCGCACATCCGGTACGGCACCCGCGTCGTGTCCATGGGGTACGACGACCGCCGGCACGGCTGGGACGTGACCACCGAGGACGGCGGGGTGCTGCGCCCGCACGCCGTGGTGTCGGCCGTCGGCGCGCTCCACGTCCCGGCGTTCCCCGACGTCCCCGGCAGGGAGACCTTCGAGGGGCCGGCGTTCCACTCCTCACGGTGGGACCACTCGGTCGACCTGACCGGCAGGCGCGTCGCCGTGATCGGCACCGGGGCGTCGGCCGCCCAGTTCGTCCCGCGCATCGCGCCCCGGGCGGCGCGGCTGACCGTGTTCCAGCGCACGCCCCCGTGGGTCCACCCCAAGCCGGACGTCGCCCTGGCCGGGCGGGCGCTGCGGCTGCCCGGCGCGGCCCGTGCGCTGCGTCATGCCCTCTACTGGCTGCTGGAGGCCCGCGCCCTCGGCTTCACCGTCCACCCGCGCCTGATGGCCGCGCAGGAGCGGGCCGCCCGCGCCCACCTCAGGGCCCAGGTGCCCGACCCGGAGCTGCGGCGCAGGCTCACCCCCGACTACACGATCGGCTGCAAGCGGGTGCTCATCTCCAGCGACTACTACCCGGCGCTGACCCGCCCGAATGTCGAGCTCGTCACTCGCCCCGTCACCGAGATCAGGCCGCGCGCCGTCGTGGACGCCACCGGCGCCGAGCACGAGGCCGACGTCATCGTCTACGGCACCGGCTTCAAGGTCACCGACGCCCTGCGCGAGCAGCGGATCGTCGGCAGGGACGGCCTCAAGCTCCAGGACGCCTGGCGGGACGGCATCGAGGCGTACTACGGCGTCACCACGGCCGGCTTCCCGAACCTGTTCTTCCTCCTCGGCCCCAACACCGGGCTCGGGCACAACTCGGTCGTCTTCATGATCGAGGCACAGGCCCGGTACGTGCTCGACTGCCTGCGGCTGCTGTCCAGGACCGGCGCGCGGGCCCTGGACGTGCGGCCGGAGCGGCAGCGCGCGTTCAACCGGCGGCTGCGCGCGCGGCTCGACCCGCTGGTGTGGAACGCGGGCGGCTGCCGCTCGTGGTACCTCGACGAGCACGGCGTCAACCGGACGATCTGGCCGGGGTTCACCTTCGAGTACTGGGCACGCACCCGGAAGGCGAACCCCCGCGCCTACGAGCTGATCCGCTAGCCGGCCGGCCGGACGACCAGGGCGCTTCCGCCGCCCCGCCGGACCGGCTCGGCCACCGCCTTCACCCTGCCCTTCCCGGTGAACTCCAGCGCGGTCGCCGCGCCGAGCTCGGCCACGACGGCGAAGCTTTGTCTACGGGCCTCCAGCTCGGCCTGGTGGGCCTGCAGGAACGCGGGCTCGGCCTGCGTCTGCGCGGTGTTGCGCTGCGAGGCGCGGGGCGCGGCCACGGCCTCGGGCAGGCTCATCCCCCACACGTATCGGTTGAGCATGATCTGCAGCACGGTCGTGATGATCGTCGCGCCGCCGGGCGAGCCCACCGCCATGATCGGCTCGCCGTCGTCGAACACGATCGTGGGCGCCATCGACGAGCGCGGGCGCTTGCCCGGGCCGGGCAGGTTGGGGTCGCCGGGCGCGGGGCCGAAGGTGAAGTCGGTCAGCTCGTTGTTGAGCAGCACGCCCCGGCCCGGCACCACGATGCCGTTGCCGCCGGTGGACTCGATCGTCAGGTTGTAGGCGACGACGTTGCCCCAGCGGTCGGCCACGACCAGGTGCGTGGTCTCCGGCCCCTCGGCGGCGGTCGGCGTGGACGTGCCCGCGGGGGTCGCGCACGCCTGGTAGTCGCCGTCCGGGGCGCCGGGGGCGACCGGCGAGGTCATCGCCGACGGGCCGACGAGGCAGGCGCGCTCCTTGGCGAAGCTGTCGGACAGCAGCTCCTTCAGCGGCACTCCGGGGATGTCGGCGACGTACTTGTTGCGGTCGGCGAAGGCCAGCCGGGACGCCTCCAGGTACTCGTGCAGGCCGGTCTGCGGCAGCGCGTCCACGATGTTGAGCGCCTCGCCCACGGTCGAGCCGCCGGAGGAGGGGGGTGCCATGCCGTACACGCGCAGGCCCCTGAAGTCCACGCGCGTCGGCTCGCGCAGCAGCGCCCGGTACTCCCGCAGGTCCGACAGCTCCATCAGGCCGGGGCGGACCTTGCGGGTCACCCCGGACGCGACGGGCGGCTGCTTGACGGTGGCGACGATCTCCTTGCCGAGCTGCCCGCCATACAGCCATTCGGGGCCGCGTTCGCCCAGCTCACGGTAGGTGGCGGCCAGGTCCGGGTTACGGAAGACGGAGCCGACGGCCGGCGGCGCGCCGTTCGGCAGGTAGAGGGCGGCGGTGGAGGTGATGTCCTTGAACCTGGCCAGGTTGGACTGGGTCTGGTCGAAGAACGTCTGGTCGACGACGAAGCCCTGGGACGCCACCTTGATGGCCGGCTTGAGCGCCTGCCTGAGCGAGATCGTGCCGAACCGGCGCAGCGCCAGGTCCCACTGGGCGACCGTGCCGGGCACGCCCGCCGACAGGCCGCTCGTGACGCCCTCCTCGAACGGGATGCCCTCGAACGTCGCCGGGGTCATGGCCCTGGGCGCGGTCTCGCGGCCGTCGATGGTGTGCACCTTGTGGTGCTCGGCGTCGTAGAACAACATGAAGCCGCCGCCCGTCAGGCCGGCGGAGTACGGCTCGGTGACGCCCAGCACGGCGCCGGCGGCCACGGCCGCGTCGACGGCGTTGCCGCCCTTCTTGAGCACGGCGACGGCGGCGCGGCTCGCGTCGAGGTCGACGGTGGAGACGGCCCCGCCGTACCCCTCGGCGACGGGCACCTTGCGGGGGGCTGTGGAGGTCGTTCTGGAGTCGATGGTCGGAGCTGCGGTGGCCAGCGCGGGCACGGCAGTGACCAGCGTGATGGCGATCGCTGCTGCTGGAGCTATCACACGGCGCATGCTCTCCACGATGGCCCAGGTACGCCCGTCGCGGTAGGGCCCCCTCCCCCGATGGTCGGACGCGGGCGGCGGACCCGGTGCCCTAGCGTGGATCCCGTGCGCAAGTCGTCCAGATACGCCCCCTTGCTCGGGCTCGTCGTCGCGGTGGCCCAGGTGGTGATGTCACAGGGGGCGGCGTACGGGCAGCTGGGGCACCGGAAACCGCTGGACGCGCTGGCGTACGCGCTGCTGCTGGTGGGGCCGGTGGCGTTGGTGGTCCACCGCAGGTTCCTCGTCCCGTCGTCCGTCGTCGTCCTGGTCGCGACCTACGCGTACACGTGGCTCAACTACCCGCTCGGCCCCGTCTACCTGGCGCCGACGATCGTCCTGTTCACCCTGGTCCTGCGCGGACGGCGGCCGGCGGCGTGGATCCTGGCCGGGATCACGCTGGTGGTGTTCCTGGCGTACGGGCACCTGGGCCCCGCCCGCTGGCCGGGCCTCTTCCACGACCTGGCCATCACCGCGTTCATCCTGCTCGTCATGGTGGTCGCCGAGCTGGTGGGCATCGTGCGCGAGCGCCGAGCCCAGCAGCAGCGCACGGCCGAGGAGGAGGCCAGGCGGCAGGCCAGCGAGGAGCGCCTGACCATGGCGCAGGAGCTGCACGACGTGCTGGCGCACAACATCTCGCTCATCCACGTGCAGGCGTCGACCGCGCTGCACCTCATCGACGACAACCCCGACCAGGCCCGCACCGCGCTGGCCACGATCAAGACCGCCTCCAAGGAGGTGCTCGGCGAGCTGCGCTCCGTGCTGAACGTGCTGCGCGAGGGCGCGCCGCGCTCCCCCACGGCCGGGCTCGACGGGGTCGACGAGCTGGCCGGGCGCTGCGGGCTCGACGTCACGCTGCGCCGCGAGGGGGCCCGGCCGCTGCCGCCGCAGGTGGATCGGGCGGCGTACCGGATCGTGCAGGAGTCGCTCACCAACGTCGCGCGGCACGCCCCCGGCGCGCGGGTGACGGTCCGGCTGGAGTACGGCGAGACCGAGCTGGCGGTCACGGTCACCGACACCGGCGCGACGGCGGCCCCGGTGCTGTCGGCCCACGGCAGCGGCAACGGCATCCCCGGCATGCGCGAGCGCGCCTCCGCCCTGGGCGGCACCCTGGTCGCCGGCCCGTCCGGTACCGGCTTCCAGGTCTCCGCCCGTCTTCCCATCCCCCCTTCCGAGGACACATGATGATCCGTCTGCTGCTGGCCGACGACCAGGCGCTGGTGCGCGCCGGCTTCCGCGCGCTGCTGGACGCCCAGCCCGACATGACCGTGGTGGCCGAGGCCGCCGACGGCGCGGAGGCGGTGCGGCTCTCGGCCGAGCACCGGCCCGACGTGGTGCTCATGGACATCCGCATGCCCGGCACCGACGGCCTGACCGCCACCCGCCAGATGCCGGAGGGCCCGCGCGTCATCATCCTGACGACGTTCGAGCTGGACGAGTACGTCTTCGAGGCGCTGCGCGGCGGCGCCAGCGGCTTCCTCGTCAAGGACACGGAGCCGGCGGAGCTCATCCAGGCGGTCCGGGTGGTGGCGGCGGGCGAGGCCCTGCTGTCGCCCAGCGTGACGCGCCGCCTCATCGCGGAGTACGCCTCGCGCGCCAAGGAGCCGATGGCGACGGAGCGGCTGCACCAGCTCACCGACCGGGAGCGCGAGGTGCTGGCGCTGGTGGGGACCGGCATGACCAACGACGAGATCGCGGCCAAGCTCTTCATGTCCCCGGCCACGGCCAAGACCCACGTGAGCCGCGCCATGATGAAACTCGGCGCCCGCGACCGCGCCCAGCTCGTGGTCATCGCGTACGAGTCGGGCCTGGTCCGGCCGGGCTGGATCTGACGGCCGGACCACCATCTGCCCGACTCGCGACTCGCCCGGCCGGCCGGGGTCAGGAGGAGCGTCGCTTCTCGTACTCGTCGATGACCTTGCCGAGCTTCGCCAGCCGCTCGGTGAACCACACGTTCTCCGCGCCCGCCGGCGGCCGGTTCGCGTCGACGTACTGGTAGCCGAGGTTGGAGAACATGGCGACGATGTAGGTGCGGCCGCCCTTGCCGGGCAGGGCCTTCACGATCCCCGCGTCGGCGCCGGTGTTGTTCACCCAGCCGTTCTTGTGTGCGTACGTCACTTCGGCGGCGTCGTTGCACGGCCGCACGTCATGGCCGTACGCGATGCCCTGGCCGGGGATGGTCACGGTGCCGTCGGCGCCGATCCAGCGCGAGGGCGTGAGCTGCGGGATGCCCGGGGCGGGGTAGGCGGCGCCGCACCAGTTGGTGGTGGACAGGGCGACGTTCATTGCCTGATCACCCAGCTTGCTCTTGAAGAACGCACGGGAGGCGTCGCTCAGGACGGCGGCGGTGACCGCGGTGCCGCCAGGAGTCGTCCACAGGGTGCCCAGGCCGCCGTTGACCAGCATGAGCAGCTTGGCCGTGTCGAGCGAGCTCATGGTGACGGGGTTGCCCCAGCGGCCGCCGGTGCTCGGGTTGGTGTTCTTCAGCTGCAGGGTCTCCAGGCCCAGGTCCTGGAAGGTCTGGTTGAGGCCGTCAACGGCTCCGCGGTCGTGCAGCAGCTTGACCATGGCGCAGGAGGCGTTGTTGGACGACCAGGTGAGCGAGGCGTCCAGGTACCCGCGGATCGTGTTGCTGCTGCCCGGGCCGCACAGCGAGCTGATCGGCTCGATCGGCTCGTAGTTGTAGGTGTCGTCGAGCGAGATCTGGCCCTGGTCCACCAGCCGCAGCACGCCGAAGGCCACCATCAGCTTCAGCACCGAGCCGGGGTAGGGGTTCATGAAGTCGATGGGGGCGTTCTCGCGGCCCGGCACGATGTCGATGGTGCCCTGGCCGCGGTTGGCGTACCAGCCGGCGTCGTCCCACTGCCGCCAGCGCACATCGGTGGTGTGCAGATTGCCGTCCACCGGCACGACCTTGCCGTCCGGGTACTGCGGGCTCATCAGCACGGTGCCCGAGGAGACGGCGCGGCCGAGCCTGTTCAGCTCGATGACGGTCAGGTCGATCTGCGGCTGCTGCGAGATCGGCTCGGCCGCCGCCAGAGCCGCGAGCAGGTCCGCCCTCTTCGGAGGCTTCTTGGCCTCCTTGTCGGCGCCGTCCTGCCGCAGCGCGTTCAGCTCGGCCGTGCTCGTCGGCGGGTTGGTGTCCAGGACCTGCTCGAACTGCTGACGGTCGAGCGCCTGCCGCAGGAAGTGCGCCAGCGAGCTCACGGAGCCGTTGGCCACCTCAGCGTTCGCCGGGGGCGGCGCCACGAGGCCGCCCAGCAGGACGGCTGCGGCGAGGCCCGAGAGAACACGTCTTCGATGACTTGTGGATCTAGTCAGAATCACCGGACCACTCTAGTCAGAAAGATCTTGGCGATCCGGTAAATATGAATGAATATCGCGATAAGTGGGGCTTGCGGGCTCTGCTGCCCGGCGAAGAGCTCCACCCGGCCGTACGCGGACAAAAGCGGTTGAGGTGCGGCGCGGGGCGTTGAGAGGCTGCGTGGATGGGACGCTCGTTCGATGATCTGGTGGCCGAGGCGGAGGCTGCGCCGGTCGACGGCTGGGACTTCTCCTGGCTCGACGGCCGTGCGAGCGAGGAGCGCCCGTCCTGGGGCTACTCGCGGCTGCTCGCCGAGCGCATGGCGCGGGCGACGGCGGCGCTCGACATCCAGACGGGTGGCGGCGAGATCCTGGCGGGTCTGCCCGTGCTGCCGCCCGTGACGGTCGCCACCGAGTCGTGGCCGCCGAACCTCCGGCTGGCCGCCGCCCGGCTGCGCGAGCGGGGCGCCGCGGTGGTGGCCGACGACGAGGAGCCGCGTCTGCCGTTCCGGAGCGGCGTCTTCGACCTGGTGACGAGCCGCCATCCGGTGCGGACGTGGTGGGCGGAGATCGCCCGCGTGCTGCGGCCCGGCGGCGCGTACTTCTCGCAGCAGGTGGGACCGCGCACCGTGTTCGAGCTGGCCGAGTTCTTCCTCGGCCCGCTGGACGGCTCCGGCCGCGACCCGGAGCGCGCCAGGGCGGAGGCCGAGGCGGCCGGGCTGACCGTCGTCGACCTCAGGGCCGAGCGGCTGCGGATGGAGTTCCGGGACGTCGGCGCGGTGGTCTACTTCCTGCGCAAGGTGATCTGGATCGTGCCCGGCTTCACGGTCGGCCGCCACCGCGCGCGGCTGCGCGACCTGCACGAGCGCATCGAGGCCGAGGGCCCGTTCGTGGCCCACTCCAGCAGGTTCCTCATCGAGGCGCGGGCGTGAGGCACTCCTGGCGCGCCCGGGGTGAGGGTGCGCGGGCCGCCGCCGAGGGCGTCCACGCAGAGCTGGGCGAACCAGGCGACGCCCGGCAGCATGATCAGCCAGCCGGCCAGCGCCCAGCCGAGATGGACGTGGGTGAGCGCCGACGCGAGCGCCCGCACCCCTTCCGCCGTGACGCCGTCGGCCCGCTCGTAGGTGATCCGGCGCAGCCCGCGCGGATGGTCCTCGGCGGCGGCGACCGCCAGCGCGACGGGCGTCCGGCGGGCGAGCCACCGCCCGACGGGGGCGCACTGCCCGCACGTCGCCGCCACGTGGACGACCGCCGCCGGCGGCGCGGCCGGCCGGAGGCGGGGCAGCCACGGCCGGACCGCCCGCCGGTACGCCCGCCATTCCTCGCCGAACCGCGCGTCGAGCTGCTCGCCCTCGTGCCAGGCGGCCAGCCCCGCGCCGTACGCGAACGCGATCGCCGCCGCGCCGAGGAAGGCCACGTCGAGGGTGGCCAGCAGCAGGTAGCCACCGGTCATGGCGGTCTGCATGGGGTTGCGCACGTACGCGTACGGCCCGCCGGTCACCAGCCGCCGGGGCGGATCGTACGGCAGTGGCGTGCCCCGGCCGGAGACCGCGAACTCGCGCACCGCGGCCAGCCCGAGCAGCCCCGGCACCGCCATGGCCTGGGCCAGCAGGGCGAGCGCCCAGGCGGGCTGCCGCCACGCCCCCGTCAGCAGCAGCGGCAGCACCACCCCGAGCCCGCCCGCGAGCGCCACCTGGGCCGCCGCCCGGGCCCGCAGCCGGCGGCCGCTCCACGTCCAGCGGGCCACCAGTAGCCCCGGCACCAGCGCGCAGGCGACCGCGGCCGACTCCCCCATCAGCCAGTCCGGCCCGAGCACCAGCACCGGCCCGGCCATGGGCATCAGCGCCAGGTCGGCCCAGACCAGCACGGCGGCGGTGAGCGGCAGGGGCGCCCCGGGCACCGCCAGCGCCGGCACCGCGCCCCACAGCAGCGCCCACCCGAGCAGCAGGTCGACCGGCACGCCCAGCGCCACGGCCCCCTCCGCGTGGAAGCTCCACCAGCCGAGGTGAAGGGCCGCCGCGTTGACGCCGCTCAGCGCGAGCACGTTCCAGCCGGTGGCGAGCAGCGCGGCGGCGATCCGCGGCTCCTCGGGGCGCCGCGCGACGACGACGGCCGCCACGGCCAGGATCGGCCCCATGAGCGCGACCGCCCTGATCAGCGCGGCGCTCATCGTGTGAAGGTCTCGGCCAGGTAGCCGGCCGCCTCGCCCAGCCCGTACCGCTGGAGGGGACCGAAGTACCAGGCCGGGTCGAAGGTCCGCCGGTAGCGCAGCGACACGGTCAGGTCCGAGCGCGTCCACGCGAACCGGGCCTCCTCCAGCTCCAGCCACCGCGCCAGCGTGCTGTCCGCCACCACGTCGAACACCACCACGCCGGGGGCCCGCTCCTTGACCCGCAGCGTCATCGAGCGCGGCTCCAGGGCGGCGCCGATGCCGAGCGACCGGCGCGGCGTGAAGGTGACCCGCCGCGTCGCGCCCACCTGGAGCCCCTGCCCCTGGGCCGTGAGCGGGCGGGGGAAGCCCAGGCGCAGGAACGCCGACTCCACCCCCGGGAACACCGGCGCCGCCCCCAGCGCCGCCTCGACGTCCGCGCCGCCGGTGGCGCGGGTGGCGCTGACCACGTTCTCCCTGGGCAGCGAGGTCGCCCCCGTGGCGCCCTCGCTGACCACGGCCAGCAGCAACGGCGCCACCAGCAGGTTGACCCCGTTGCCCCGCCGGCGGCCCCAGTCGACGAGCAGTCCGAGGAAGAGTCCCACCAGGTAGAACAGCGGCGCCGCGAACACCAGGCAGACGATCCCCTCTCCGAGTAACGGCCCGGAGAGGGCCAGCCCGATGGTGATCACCGCCATGATCAGGCCGGTCGCGCTCTTCGGCCGGACCGCGAGCGCCACGGTGATCGCGATGACGGCGGGGACGCCCACGTAGAACACCGCCGTCTGCTCCAGGTGGCCCGCGTGCAGCACCCGGTAGGCGAGGAACGCGGCGAACAGGGCCGCGAGCACGCCGGCCAGCGCACGTCGCGACCTGCGCTGATGAACGGGATCCGGCTCGGCGGACATCGGCCACTCCTTGAGCGATCGGTTTAATCGAGTGATTAAACCGTATGATGAGCCTGACGGAACGTGCAAGAGGGAAGGCGCATGACGAAGCAGGCAGGGGCGGAGACGCGGGAGCGGCTCATCGAGGCCGCCGCGGAGACGCTGCGCACGGAGGGCTACGCCGGCACCAGCGCCCGCACCATCGCCAAGGCCGCGGGCGTCAACTCGGCGCTGGTCTTCTACCACTTCGGCGGCGTCGACCCGCTGCTGCTCGCGGCGCTCGACCGGTCCTCCGAGCAACGGATGGCCACCTACGAGGCCGCCGTGGCCGGCGTCCGCACGCTGGAGGAGCTCGTGGCGGTCGCCACCGAGATCTACCGGGCCGACCTGGAGGGCGGCCACATCACGCTGTTCTCGGAGCTGGTGGGGGCCAGCATCGCCCGGCCCGAGCTGCGCGAGGAGATCGTCAGGCGGTCGGAGCCGTGGATCGCGTTCGTCGAGCGCAACCTGGAGCGCGTCATCGGCGGCTCCCCGCTGGCCAAGCTGCTGCCGCCGCGCGACCTGGCGTACGCGTCGATCACGTTCTACCTGGGCGTCAACCTCTTCACCCACCTCGACGCCGACCGGTCGCGCACCGAGGCGCTGTTCGCGCTGGCCGAGCGGGTGGCGCCGCGGGCCAAGCTGCTCACCGTGCGCCTCCCCCGCCGCCGCGGCGGCGCGAAGGGCGAGGCCGGGACCGAGGGGACATAAGTGTCACTGGCCGCATCCGGGACGCCACGTTAGGTTGCCGGTAGAGCGACGCCGTGGGGGCGCCGCCGACAGTGGGGGACGAGAATGCGGCAGCCCACCCGATCCCATGCCTGGCCGGCCCACCGCGCTCCGCACGCCGCGGGCCCGGCCGTGCCCCGCGCCGTCGCCGTCTTCGCCGTCCCCGCCCGCTGAGCGTGCAGGCGGCCGCACTGCTCGCGACCGGGCTCGCCGCCGGTCTGCTCGCGGGCACCGCATCGTGTACGGCGGTCCAGGGCGGACTCCTCGTGGGCCTGACGGACCGCCGCCCATCAGGGCCGGAGCCCGACCGGCCCGCCTCGGCGCGGATGGTGATCGGGTGGTTCCTGCTGGGGCGGTTCGCCGCCCACACCGCCCTGGGCGCCCTGCTCGGGTGGCTGGGCGCGGCCGTGCAGCCGCCACCGGCCGTGCGGGCCGCGCTGCTCGTGGCCGCGGGCGCAGCCGTCGTCGTGTTCGCCGTACGGCTGCTGCGCGGCCCCCGGCACGCGTGCGGCCGCGCGCCGGACCGGCTCGGGCGGGCGCCAGGCCGACTCGGGCGGGCGCATCCGCTGGCGCTGGCCGGGTCGCTCGGCGCGGCTACCGTGCTGGTGCCGTGCGGCGTGACGCTCGGCGTGGAGATGGTCGCCGTCACCGGCGCCTCGGCGGCCGGCGGGGCGGCGGTGATGGCCGGGTTCGTGGCGGGCAGCGCCCCCGCGTTCGCGCTGCTCGAGTACGTCCTGCGGCGCGTCTCGCACACCCGCGTGGCCCGGCTCGCCGGGGTGGTCGCGCTGGCCGCCGGGCTGTGGACGGCCGGGTCGGGGCTCAACCTGGGCGGCTGGCTGCCCGGCGCCACGCCTCCGGCCGGCGCCGTCACCGGCGAGGAGGCTCCCGGCACCGGCCCCGTCACGGTGTGGGCCACGCGCGACGGCTTCCGTCCCGGGCTCGTGACGGTCCGGGCGGGCGTACCCGTGGAGATCGTGTTCAGGCTCGCCGACCCCGGCGGCTGCACCCGTACCGTCACCATCGAGGGCCGTGACGTGCCCCTCCCGGCGACCGTGCGGCTGCCTCCGCGACCCCCCGGAACCCTGCGCTACGTCTGCGCGATGGGGATGTACACAGGCTTCATCAACTTCTCCTAGTGCTCTCGGCGATTACACTCCGCACCGGCTCGATCACGTGCCACCCTGTGCGCATGGCGTGGTGGCAAGGTGAGGTGGCGGCACCGGCCGTTCCGGCGCCCCGGGTCGGCGACGAGCCCGAGCTGCTCCAAGCCGCGCAGGCGGGCGACCCGCAGGCCGCGCACCGGCTGGGCCGGCTCTGCGCCCAGCGCGGCGACCGCTCGGCGGCCCGGCACTGGTGGGAGCGGGCCGCGGTGAGCGGCAACGTCGACAGCGCCTACAACCTGGGCATCTGGCACGAGAAGCACGGCAGCCTGGAGGAGGCCGTGTCCTGGTACGAGCGGGCGGCGGGCCGGGGCGACGTCGAGGCCGCGGTCAACCTGGCCACCCTGCTGCTGGAGCAGCGCGGCGACCCGGGCGCCGCGCGCGGCTGGTTCGAGCGGGCGGCCCGGTCCGGCTCCCGGGTCGCGGCCCGCCGGCTGGCGCTGATCTGCGAGGACGCGGGCGAGCTGCCCGCCGCCCGGCAGTGGCACCGCAGGGCGGCCGGCGAGGGCGACCACGCCTCCGCGCACGACCTGGGCTTCCTCGCCTACGCCTGCGGCGACGAGGCCGAGACGGCCCGCTGGTGGGAGCACGCCACCCGGGGCGGCCACGCCGACTCCGCCTACCACCTCGGCCTGCTCCTCCAGGCCGGCCGCGATCCCGAGAGCGCCGAGGCGTACTACCGGCTGGCCGCCACCAGCGACCACCCGGGCGCGGCCTCGCAGCTCGGCGGCATCGCGTTGTCGCGCGGCGACCTGCGCACGGCCCGCGCCTGGTACGAGCGGGCCGCCAACGCGGGGCGGCTGGGCGACCAGCGCATGGCCGGGTTCGTGTGCGTGGAGCTCGGCGACCCGGCGGGAGCCAGCCACTGGTTCGGCCGGGCGGCGGCCGCGGGCGACGCCGGCTCGGCGTTCGGCTTCGGGCTGCTGCTCATCGCCGAGTACGGCGACCTGGCCGCCGGGCGGCACTGGTTCCGGGTGGCGGCGCTGGCCGGGCACCACCACGCGGCCGTGGAGCTGGGCGGGCTGCTGTCGGCCGCCGGGGAGTTCGCCGAGGCGGAGCGCTGGCTGTCCCACCCGCCGCCGCCCGGCTGGGACCGGGTGACCGAGCCGGAGCTGGCGGCGCGGGCCGAGCTGGCCGCCGCCGCGACCGGCCGCCGGGGCGGCGTGGCGCTGGCCGTACCGGAGCTGTCGGAGCTGCTCGGCACGTGGGACCTCGTGACCAGGCCGCTGCGCGACCACACCGACGTCGTGCGGTGGCTGGTCGAGCGCAGCGGCCTGCACGCCAGCGCGGTCGAGCACTTCGCGTCGGTGCGCGGCACGCTGCTGCGGCCCGGCAGCTCGCCCTGGCCGAGCCAGGGCGAGGTCGAGCACGTGCTGGCCACCGCCCGCGACCTGCGGCGCCGCCTCGGCGTCCGCTGACTTCCCGGCGGCGCCTCCGGCGGCTCCCTAGGAGGCGAGGACCTCGGTCACCGGCGTGTACGGCAGCCGCAGCGCCTGGGCGACCGGCGCGTTGGTGAGCTTCCCGTCGTGCGTGTTGAGGCCCGCCGCCAGGGCCGGGTCCTGGGCCAGGGCGTCGCGCCAGCCGAGGTTGGCCAGCTTCACCGCGTACGGCAGCGTGGCGTTCGTCAGCGCGTACGTGGAGGTGTTGGCCACCGAGCCCGGCATGTTGGCCACGCAGTAGAACACCGAGCCGTGCACCGTGTACGTCGGGTCGGCGTGCGTGGTCGGGCGGGAGTCCTCGAAGCAGCCGCCCTGGTCGATGGCGATGTCGACCAGCACTGAGCCCGGCTTCATGCGCGAGACCAGGTCGTTCGAGACGAGCGTCGGCGCCTTGGCGCCGGGGATGAGGACCGCGCCGATGACCAGGTCGGCCTGCAGCACCTCCTGCTCGATGGCGTACGAGGTGGAGACGAGCGTCTTGAGCCGGCCCTGGTAGATCGCGTCGATCTGGCGCAGGCGGTCGACGTTCGTGTCCAGCACGGTCACGTCGGCGCCCATGCCGACGGCGATCTGCGCGGCGTTCAGGCCGGAGACGCCGCCGCCGATGACGACGACCTTGGCCGGGGCCACGCCGGGCACGCCGCCCGGCAGGACGCCGCGGCCGCCGTTGAAGCGCATCAGGTTGTACGCGCCGACCTGCGGGGCGAGCCGACCGGCCACCTCCGACATCGGCGCCAGCAGCGGCAGCGCGTTGCCGACCTGCACGGTCTCGTACGCGATGCCGGTGGTCCGCGCCGACAGCAGCGCGTCGGTGCACGGCCGCGACGCCGCCAGGTGCAGGTACGTGAACAGCACCAGGCCCTCACGCAGCCGGTGGTACTCCTCGGCGATCGGCTCCTTGACCTTGAGGACCATGTCGGCCTCGGCCCAGACGTCGTCGGCGCTGTCGAGCATCTTCGCGCCGGCCGCGAGGTACTCCTCGTCCGTGATGTGCGAGCCGAGGCCCGCGCCGCGCTGCACGGTCACCTCGTGGCCGTGGCGCACCAGCTCGTGCACGCCCGCCGGCGTGGCGGCCACCCGGTATTCATGGTTCTTGACCTCGGCAGGCACGCCGATCTTCATCGCGCAATCCTTTCGGGACGTGCTCCGGCACGGCGCGTGGCCGTGCCGGAGAGGGGGGTGTCAGAGTCGAGACCACGCTTCGGTGAGCACCGAGCGGAGGATCGAGCCGATCTCGTCGAACTCCCGCGGCCCCGCGATGAGCGGGGGCGCGAGCTGGATGACCGGGTCGCCCCGGTCGTCGGCGCGGCAGTAGAGGCCCGCGTCGAAGAGTGCCTTGGACAGGAAGCCGCGCAGCAGCCGCTCGGACTCCTCTGCCGTGAACGTCTCCTTGGTGGTCTTGTCCTTGACCAGCTCGATGCCCCAGAAGTAGCCGGAGCCGCGCACGTCGCCGACGATCGGCAGGTCCTTGAGGCCGTCGAGCGTGGCCTGGAACAGCGGCTCGTTCCTGGTGACGTGGCCGAGCAGGTCCTCGCGCTCGAAGATGTCGAGGTTGGCCAGCGCGACGGCCGCGGAGACGGGGTGGCCGCCGAAGGTGTAGCCGTGGGCGAACATGTTGTCGCCGTCCTTGAACGGCTCGAACAGCCGCTCGTGCGCGATCATGGCGCCGATCGGCGAGTAGCCGGAGGTCATGCCCTTGGCGCAGGTGATGATGTCGGGCACGTAGTCGAACTTCTCGCCGCCGAACATCGTGCCGAGGCGGCCGAAGGCGCAGATGACCTCGTCGGAGACGAGCAGCACGTCGTACTCGTCGCAGATCTCGCGCAGGCGCTGCCAGTAGCCGGGAGGCGGCGGGAAGCAGCCGCCGGCGTTCTGCACCGGCTCGGCGAAGACGGCGGCGACCGTGTCGGGGCCCTCCATCTCGATGGCGCGGGCCACGCGCTCGGCCGCCCACAGGCCGTACTCCTCGGGCGTCATGCCCTTGACGCCGCTGATCTCGTCGGCGCGGTAGTGGTTGGTGTTGGGCACGCGGACGGAGCCGGGGACCAGCGGCTCGAACATCTGCTTGAACGCCGGGATGCCGGTGATCGACAGGGCGCCCTGCGGGGTGCCGTGGTAGGCGATCTGGCGGCTGATGACCTTGTGCTTGAGCGGCTTGCCGGTGAGCTTGAAGTACTGCTTGGCGAGCTTCCACGCCGTCTCGACGGCCTCGCCGCCGCCGGTGGTGAAGAAGACGCGGTTCAGCTCGCCCGGCGCCAGGGCCGCGAGCCGCTCGGCCAGCTCGACCGCCTTCGGATGCGCGTAGGACCACAGCGGGAAGAAGGCCAGCTCCTGGGCCTGCTTGGCGGCGGCCTCGGCCAGCTCGCTGCGGCCGTGACCGGCCTGGACGACGAAGAGCCCCGCGAGCCCGTCGAGGTAGCGCTTGCCGTGGATGTCGTAGATGTACGAGCCCTCGCCCCGGACGATCGTCGGGATCTCGGCCTGCTGATAGGCGCTATGCCTGGTGAAGTGCAACCACAGGTGGTCTTGCGCGGCCTGGTTGATGTCGTTGTCCGGCTGCGTCATGGTTATCTTCCCTTGCCTCTGACCTCCCCACAGTCTGCATGTTCACTTGGGGTTTGCCAAGCGAAAGCGTCGCGACACTCTGCAAGAAAACCGAGATCCGCAAAAGCGCTATGTAACCGCTACGAAATCCGCAGGTAGATTGGCGCGCGGGTCATGCCCGTTCCCGCGGTGCGGGACGTCTGTGATCCAATGAGACGTTGACTACCGAAACGACCCCGGGGGATCGTCCCGTGACTCCTGACCAGATCGAGAACGCCGTCGCCGCGGCGATGCCGCAGGCCGTCGAGGAGCTCCGACGGCTCGCCGCCATCCCGTCCGTCGCCTTCCCCGGGCATCCCGAGGAGCCCGTGTACGCGGCCGCGGCCTACACCGAGGAGCTGCTGCGCTCGGCCGGGCTGCCGCGCGTCCAGCAGATACCCGTCGAGGGCAGCTTCCCCGCCGTGTACGGCGAGGCGCCCGCCCCTCCCGGCGCGCCCACCGTCCTGCTGTACGCCCACTACGACGTGCAGCCCGCCGGTGACCCCGCCGCCTGGCGCACCCCGCCGTTCGAGCCCACGCTCATCGACGGGCAGCTGTACGGCCGGGGCACCGCCGACGACAAGTCCGGCGTCATCTCGCACGTGCTCGCCCTGCGCTCCTTCCAGGGCCGCTTCCCCGTCGGCGTGAAGGTCATCATCGAGGGCCAGGAGGAGTACGCCGGCGAGCGCCTCGAAGCCTTCGTCGACCGCAACCCCGACCTGCTCCGGGCCGACGCCATCGTCGTCGCCGACTGCGGTAATCCGCGCGTCGGCGACCCCGCCGTCACCACGTCGCTGCGCGGCATGGCGGCGTTCACCATGGAGGTCCGCACGCTGCGCGAGCCCGTGCACAGCGGCCAGTTCGGCGGCGCCTCTCCCGATGCGCTGGCCGCGCTCATGCGCATGGTCACCTCGCTGCACGACGACAACGGCGACATCCGCGTGCCCGGCCTGCCGCGTGGCACCTTCCTCGGGCAGGGGCCGTCGGAGGAGGAGTTCCGCCGGACGGCCGGGGTGCTCGACGGCGTCTCGCTCGTCGGCTCCGGCTCGCTCGCCGACCGGCTCTGGGCGTCGTACGCCATCACCGTGACCGGCCTCGACGTGCCCACGGTCTCCGGGGCCATCAACGCGGTCCAGCCGATGGCCCGGGCCCGCGTCACCGTCCGCATCCCCCCGGCCGGCGACCCGAAGACCACGGTCAACGCCGTCGTCGACTTCCTGCGCCAGGTGGCGCCGTGGGGCGCGCAGGTGTCCTTCGGCGACTTCACCGTGGGGTCCGGCTTCCAGGCCGACTCCGGCGGCAAGGCCCGCGCCGCCCTCAACCGGGCCATGGAGCGCGCCTTCGGCCGCCCGCCCCGCGACGTCGGCGCCGGCGGCTCCATCCCGCTGGTCAACACGCTGCTCAAGCAGTTCCCGGCGGCGGAGATCCTGCTCTTCGGGGCGGAGGACGAGGAGGCGGCGGTGCACGCCCCGAACGAGCGGGTGGACCTGGAGGAGCTGCGCCGCGTCGCCACGGCCGAGGCCCTGTTCCTGGAGGAGCTCGGCTCCCCGTCGGCCCTGGGCGTCTGACGCCGGAGTTCTCTCGGCCTGCGGTCTTCGCGACCGTGGCACTTCAGGCAGCGCCGTGTGGGGGGGGCTCAGCGCCCCCCACACGGCCCACAAGGGCGCGGACCTCGCCCCCGCTCGGCCGCCCCTGACCCCGGGCGAGGGGGCTCCCGTCCCCTCGCGCACCCCGCGACTGGTCCACTTCCGAGTGCGGTGTGGCACGGTGGTGGTTGTAGGTGCGCAGAAACCGGCAGGCTGCGGCGCGGTGCGTTCGCCGGTTGCGCCGAGGTCGGCGCCGTCGACGATCAGCTGTGACCAGCCTCGTCCAGAGCGATCCAGTAGCGGCGCTTGACCCCGATTCCGGTGCTGCGCACATCCTCCAGGACGCCACCGTTGCTCTCGATGGTGCGCGCCGAGCCGACATTGTCATCGTCACAGGTGAGCAGGACCCGGTCCAGACCGAGCCCCGGAGCCTTGAGCAGGACCGCTCCCAGCGCCCACGTGGCGAGTCCGCGTCTCCTGGCAGAAGGCCGGATGCTGTAGCCGATGTTTCCGCCGCCTTCCAGGAGGAAGGCGTTCAGATAGTGCCGAAGGTCGATGGCGCCCAGGTAGGTCCCGCCGTCGACTATCCACCAGTGAGTGGCGTGCACGCGCCCTTCCCCTACCGGCAGCGACCTGTCCGACTGCCGGCGCAGTCGCTCCACCCATGCTGCGAACCCGTCCGGGCTGTTGAGGTCTTCGTCAGCGACCAGACGCAGGCCGGCCCCGTCCTGGTGAGCACCTGGCTCCCATTCGTCACGCGCCGCGAGCCACGAGGAATGCAGCCGTTCCGTAGGGGCGATCAGTTCAGCCATGCGATCGACGATAACACCCACACACCCTATGTGAT
Source organism: Nonomuraea sp. NPDC050733 (assembly GCF_040654215.1). Taxonomy (NCBI): domain Bacteria; kingdom Bacillati; phylum Actinomycetota; class Actinomycetes; order Streptosporangiales; family Streptosporangiaceae; genus Nonomuraea; species Nonomuraea sp. NPDC050733. The sequence goes on from NZ_JBFAHO010000040.1 coordinate 36,970, forward strand.
CAGGCATTTCGCACCAGATCCGGCCTCTGGCTCCTCGGGTGGGACGCCTCGGAAAGCCGGGACGGGCCCGAGCAGGTGTCAGGACCTGGCCTGCTCCGGGGTGGACGCGGTCGGCGGAGGCACCGCGACCGCACGGCGGCGTGCGGTGGCCAGGTGGAAGAGCAGGGTCAGGGCCGTGACACCGGCGGCCGCCGGCCCCAGCGTGGCGGGCGCGACCGCGAACCACTCCTGCGCCAGCCCGCCGAGGCCGCCGCCGAGGGCGACCCCGATCTGGATGGCCGAGGAGTTGAGGCCGAGCAGAACGGGGGCGGCGGCCGGGCTGAGGGCGATGAGCCGGTGCTGCTGCGGTACGACGACGAGGCCAACGGTCGCGCCCCAGATCACCGCCCATACCAGGGTGGGCGCGGGCGCGGCCGTCACCACCGGAGTGAGAGCCAGGGCGACGGCGGCGATGACGAGGGCCCCGGTCACCACGTGCGCGGGGCTGTGCCGGTCGACCAGCCGTCCCGCGGCGATGTTTCCGGCCAGGGTGCCGATCCCCCAGGCCAGCAGGATGACGGTGAGCACGGATTCCGAGCCGCCGGTCGCATCGCGCAGGGCCGGGGCGATGTAGGTGTAGAGGATGTAGACGCCGAGGAAGACCAGGGCGGTCACGGCCAGCAGCCCCACGACCTGGCCCTGCCTGAGCGGGCGCAGCCGGTCTCTCAGGGACGCGGCGGGGAGGGTCACCTTGGGCAGGCCGACGGCGATCCCCAGGGCCGCCACGAGACCGATTCCGGCGACGGCCCACAGGGTGACGTGCCAGTCCGTTCGGCCGATCAGGGTGCCGAGGGGAAGGCCCAACGCCGTCGCCAGCGTCATACCGCCCAGCACGAAGGCCAGCGCCCTGCCTCGGCGATCCGGGGGTGCGATGGCCGCGGCGGTGCTGGAGGCGGCGGAGGTGATGGTCCCGGCCCCGATCGCGGTGACGATGCGGGCGATCATCACCATCTCGTAGCCGGTGCCCAGGGCGGTGATGGCGTTGCCGAGCACGAAGACGCTCAATGCGACGAGCAGGGCGGAGCGCCTGTCGAGTCCGCTGGTGAGCGCGCCCATGGTGGGCGCCGACAGAGCGACCACCAGCGCGAACACCGTCACCAGCTGCCCGGCGGTGGGGATGGAGACGCGCAGGTCGGTGGCGATGGCGGGGAGCAGGCCCGCGATGACGTAGCCGTCGGTGCCGACGGCGAAGGTCGCCAGAGCCAGCGGAAGAAGTCGTTTCAACACCACGTGGTGCCGCCTTTCCCGAAGAGCCGCGGAGGGAGATGGGCGGGAGCCTAAGCGATATATGGATGCTTGTCCATGTATCAATATGTCGGTAGTGTGCGGGCATGCGGAACGCGGGGAGTGGCCATGCGTGAGGTGTCACAGCCGGCGACCGACGCCATCCGGCTGGTCGAAGTGCTGCGCGCGCTGGCCGATCCGGTGCGGCTGGAGATCGTCCAGCGCCTCGACCGGACCGGTGAGGAGAACTGCAACGCGATCGGCGGCGAGATCGACGTGCATCAGACGACGCTGTCGCATCACTACCGGGTGCTGCGCGAGGCCGGGGTGACGTGGACGACCGTGCAGGGCCGATCCCGGCTGGTACGGCTGCGCCGGGACGACCTCGACGCGCTGTTCCCCGGTCTGCTCGACTCCGTGCTGATCGGCCAACGCCGAGCACGCACACCTGCGACCACCGGCGGCGACGCCGGGACGCCGTAGGAGACGGGGATCGCCGCAGCCCCGTGATCGTCCGACCGGCCGGCCCCGAAGCGGCGTAAAACGAGTGGATCACATGGACGGCCTCGTACGAGACTGGCGCGCATGAGCGACGAGGAAGGTCTGGTGACGGCGGCGGCGCTGGGCGAGCTCGACACGGTGCGCCGGCTGCTCCGGGGCGGCGCTCTTCCGGACGAGCCGGACGAGAACGGCGGCACCGCGCTCTACCGGGCCGCCGTTCAGGGCCACGCGGAGATCGTACGCGTGCTGCTGGAAGCCGGCGCCGACCCCGCCCGTGAGGGCGGGGGCGACGACGAAGGGCTGCCGTTGTGCGCCGCCGCGGCCTGGGGGCATCTCGACGTCGTCGAGGCCCTGCTCGACGCCGGGGCCGACCCCGACCGGCGGGAGGACGTCGAGCGGACCGGGATGACGGCGCTGCACTGGGCCGCCGCGAACGAGCGCCTCGCTGTCGTGCGCGCCCTGCTCGCCGGGGGCGCCACGCCTGATCTGGGCGACTCGGCCGGCCGCACCGCGCTGTCCCACGCCGCCGGACACGGCTCGACGGCCGTGGTCAGGGCGCTGCTCGACAACGGGGCGAGCCCCGCTCACCGCGACGGCCAGGGCCGGAGTCCGGCCGACCACGCCCGCCCGTACGCCGGGCGCGACATCGAGGCGGAGCTCCTGGCGCAGGTCGCGGCGGGACCGGGACGCCGCGTCACGGTCCACCACGAGCGGTCGGAGGACGGCGACGTACGGATCGTGGCCGAGGTACGCGACGAGGCGGGCGCCCTCCGCTCCGAACGCCGGCTCGGCACGGGCCACGCCGAGATCCTCCACCTGCTGGAGCCCTGAACGACCATGGGACCCGGCCGGAGCATCCGGTCCGCTGTCGACGAGTTCCAGGGCGACGGCGCGCAGAGCTCGCGCCTGGGTCGGCGTCAGGCGGTCGACCAGGCGGTGGAGGTCGTCGTACTCTTCGGCTGCCGCGGTCATGTCAGTGAGTTTCGTCGAGCAAGAGATCATTGGCAGGCTTGTCGCAGCGGATACCGGGATGCGCGGTGTGGACGGGGCGGGGTACGTTGCGGCGCATGGCAGACAACCGTGTTGACCCGCCGCTGGCCGCCGATGAGCGGGCCACGTTGAGCGGATTCCTCGACTGGCAGCGTGACACCCTGGCGCTCAAGTGCGACGGCCTGACCAGTGAGCAGTTGCGGCTGCCGGCCGTCGAGCCGTCCGGCATGTCGCTGCTCGGGCTGGTACGGCACCTGGCGCACGTGGAGCGGGCGTGGTTCCGGCACGTGCTCTGCGACGAGGACGTGCCGCTCCTGTGGGGCAAGGAGTCCAACCGGGAAGCCGACTTCGAGAACGTGGAGGACGCGTCCGCCGAGGAGGCGTTCGCCGTCTGGCGGGCCGAGGTCGAGCACGCGCGCGAGGTGTCGGCCGGGCTGCCCCTCGACGCCCTGGGCAAGCGGCTTCGCCACGGCGAGGGCTACTCCCATCGCTGGATCCTCGTGCACATGATCGAGGAGTACGCCCGCCACAACGGCCACGCCGACCTGCTGCGCGAGCGGATCGACGGCGCCACCGGGGAGTGACGACGGGCGATCAGCAGCGTGGGCGTGGGGCCCGCCTCCGGGACGGACCGTGGTCAGCCAGAACGTCTCCGCCCTCGCGAGGGCCGCGCACGCCTCCTCCCAGCGCGTGGCGGTGGCCGCGGGGCGGTGGCGGTCACCGGCGGTGAGGCTCGGCCCGGCGGGATTCGGCCTGGTGGATCAGGCGCCTGCCCAGCCGCTGCGCCGGCAGCTCCACCCATCGCCAGGTCAGCGCACACAGGCCGAGCAGCGCCGCGTACACCGCCACCAGCAGCGTCAGGCGCGCCGCGAGCGGCACGGCCGGCGGGTCCGGCAGAAAGAACTCCACGCTCTCCAGCAGCAGCGGGTGCAGCAGGTAGATCGAGTAGGACACCAGGCCCAGCCAGGTCAGCCATGACGGCATCGTGCGGTGGCGCAGTGCCGTCCCGGCGGCGAAGGTGAGCCAGGCCGCCGCGATCGCCACCTGCGTCCCGAGCTCGGCGCGCGCCAGCCACAGCCCCGCCGCCGGTATCAGCGCCACCCAGGCGATGTGCCGGTGGCCGAGCCGGCGTGTCTCGACGCGATACAGCGCGGTGCCGGCGAACATGGTCGCCAGGATGAACAGGCCCTGCCACGGCCCGGGGTAGCTCTGGTTGACCGCCAGCAGCAGGAGGATCGTGCCGGCGATGACCACCGCGCCCACCTGCCGCACCCGCCTGCCGCCGTACAGCGTCGCGGCCAGGCCGGCGGTCAGCACGGCGGTCACCACGACCACGACCGTGAGCATCCGGCCGGCCCCGCCGGCCGACAGGAGCGCCACCGGCAGCAGCCCCGCACCCAGCACCGCGGCCGCCGCGAACGCGAGCGCGGCCGCGGTGCTGCGCCGGTGTACGCCCAGGCTGAACATCGCCGTCAGCAGCAGGTAGAAGGCCATCTCGTAGGACAGCGTCCACAGCACGTTGACCACGTTCGGCACGTACATCAGGTTCTGCAGCATGCCGGCGTGCGCCAGGGCCAGCGCCACCGGCCGGCTGCCCCACCAGGTGTGCAAGCTGTCCCAGCCGACCGCCGCCAGCAGCATCATGCCGGCCACGCACACGGTGAACAGCGGCCACAGCCGGAAGAACCGCGAGATCCAGAAAGCCCGCACGCTCCCGCGGCGCTCCAGCGACGCCGGCACGATGTAGCCACTGACCAGGAAGAACACCAGCACGCCGTACCAGCCGGGATCGAAGACGGCCTTGATCGGCATCCGCGCCTCCGGCCACAGCGGTTCGAGCGCATGCTCGAGGACCACCACGATCGCGGCCAGCCCGCGCAGCGCGTCCAACCAGGCCAGCCGCCGGGTGTGCGGCGAAGCTGAGCCGGCGGCGGTGGGGGCGGCGGAAAGCATCCGGAGATCATAGTAAGAAACTTCTTTTACGGTTCTTCGATCACCCGGTTACCGATACCGCGGCTTGGATCGGGGGCGCCGCGATGAGTTTCCGGGCCGCGGCCGGTCCAAGAGGAGAAGCGTTCAGGAGGAGGGTGACATGGCGACGTTCGCGCTGATCCACGGTGGTGGCGGCAGCGCCCGCGACTGGCGGCTGGTCGTGCCGGAGCTGCGCCGCAGGGGGCACGAGGCGGTGGCGGTGGACCTGCCGGTCGAGGACGAGTCCGCGGGGCTTCGCGACTACGCCGACACGGTCGTGAAAGCGGTCGGCGGCCGCTCCGATCTGGTGGTGGTCGGCCACTCCTGGGGCGGGTTCGTCGCGCCCCTGGTCTGCGACCGGGTACGGGCCGAGCTGTTGGTGCTGGTGACGGCCATGATCCCGGCCCCGGGCGAGCGGCCGGCCGACTGGTGGCACAACACCGGCTGGCGGCAGGGCGGCTGGGAGGGCGTGGACCTCTTCCTGCAGGACGTGCGGCCCGATCTGGCGGCGGAGATGATGGCCGGCTCCAGGCGGCACTCGGGCACGGCGGACGCGGAGCCGTGGCCGCTGGACAGGTGGCCCGACGTGCCGACGCGGTTCCTGCTCTGCCGCGACGACCGGTTCTTCACCCCCGCGTTCATGCGGGAGGTCGTCCGGGCGCGGCTCGGCGTCACCCCCGACGAGCTCCCCGGCGGGCACTGCCCCATGCTGGCCCGCCCGGCTGAGCTGGCGGACCGGCTGGTGGGCTACCTGGCCTCGCCCCGGCGCAAGGCCGGCTAGCGGATCGGGAGGTCGTACGTGCGCCGAATGCTGCTGCCCAGCTTGCCGATGTCGGCGCCGTACACGTGCAGCGACACCCCCACCTCGCCGCTGGTGTTGCGCACGCGGTGGATGTCGCCGGGCGGCGCGAAGCCGCTGGCGTCGCCGGGAAGGTTGTCGGCGCGGCCGATCTCGACCAGGTGGTCGCCCATGTCGCGGTACAGCGTCTCGTGCTCGATGCCGCTGATCACACCGAACGCGCACCAGGAGACGTGGTCGTGGACGACGGTCTCGGCGTCGGGCTGCCAGACCACGGCGGTGATGGAGAAGTCCTCCTGGGCGTGCAGGACATGGGAGACGTAGCCGCCGGGCACGCCGGCGCGCTCCTCGGGCGTGAGGATGTCGGGGCCGGGCAGGCCGGCGCGCAGCAGTGCCGCGACTTCGTGGGCCGTGCCACGCAGGAGGAGCCCGCGCGCGGTGATCCGCCCGATGCCGGTGACCAGGTCGCTCAGGCCGGGCCGTTCGGTGATGGCCGTCATTTTCATGGTATCCCCCTAGGGAATGCATATAATCCGCCTTCCCCTTCCACGGTGCTACAGACAGACCGATAGGTCCAACAGAAGTCTTCTGTGTGACCCATAGATATGATTGATGGATGTTGGACGTCGTACGGCTGCGCGTGCTCGACGCGGTGGCCCGCAAGGGCTCCTTGACGGCGGCGGCCCGGGAGCTGCACTACTCGCAACCCTCGGTCAGCCACCACCTCGCGCGACTGGAGGCCGAGACGGGCGCCCGGCTGATCCAGCGCGCGGGCCGGGGCATCCGGCTGACCGAGGCGGGCCGGCTGCTCGCCGCACGGGCGGCCGACATCCTCGCCCGGATCGACGCCACGGCCGACGAGCTCGCGGCGCACGTCGGCCTCCGCTCCGGCCGGGTACGGCTGGCGGCGTTCCCGTCGGCGCTCGGCACGTTCGTCCCCGAGGCCGCGACGCGCCTGTCCCGCGACCATCCGGGGCTGGAGCTGCGCCTGACCGAGACCGAGCCGCCCGAGGCGCTCAGGATGCTGCGCGCCGGGCGCGTCGACGTGGCGGTGGTCTTCCGCTACGACGACACCGCGCCCGAGGAGGCCGAGGTCACCATGATCCACCTGCTCGACGACCCCAGCCTGCTGGTCGCCACCGGTGAGCCCGGCGACCTGGCCGCGTACGCGGACGCCGACTGGATCGCCGGCTGCGACCGGTGCCGCAGCCATCTGCTCGACATCTGCGCCACGTCGGGGTTCGAGCCGCGGCTGTCGTTCACCAGCGACGACATCGTGGCCGTCCAGGCGCTCGTCGCGGCGGGCATGGGCGTGACCGTGCTGCCGGGGCTGGCCCTGCGCGCGCACCGCCACCCGGACGTCTCCGTGGCCGAGATCCCCGGCTCGACCAGGCACGTCTACGCCGCCGTGTACGGCGAGCCGCCCCACCCGCCCGCCACCGAGGCCCTGCTGGGAGCCCTCCGCGCCAGCCTCTGAGCGGCGCCCGAAAAGCCGTTGACCGTCTTCCTACGATGGCCATATGCCCGATGTTGCGACGCTGGCCGTGTTCTGCACCGCCACCCTGGCCCTGCTCCTGGTGCCGGGTCCCGCGGTCCTGTTCATCGTCACGCGCAGCGTGTCCCAGGGCCGCACGGCCGGCCTGGTGTCGGTTCTCGGCGTGCACGCGGGCTCGCTGGTCCATGTGGCCGCCGCCGCGCTCGGCGTCAGCGCGCTGCTGGCGGCCTCCGCCACGGCGTTCACCGTGGTCAAGTACGCGGGCGTCGCCTACCTGGTCTGGCTCGGCCTGCGCAAGCTGCTGCACCGGGCCAAGGACGAGGAGCCCGGGGCAGGCGTCGCGGCCGAGCCGCACAGCCGGCGGCGCATGTTCTGGGAGGGGTTCGTGGTCAACGTGCTGAACCCCAAGACCGCGATCTTCTTCCTGGCGTTCCTGCCCCAGTTCATCGACCGCGACGCGGGGCCGGTCGGGCCGCAGATCCTCGTGCTGGGCGCGCTGTGGATCACGCTCGGTCTGCTCAGCGACGGCGCGTACGCGCTGCTGTCGTCGGGGCTGGCGGGCCGGATGAAGCGGTCCGCACGCGCCCGCCGGCGCCTCGACATCGGCACCGGCGTCGTCTACCTCGGCCTGGCCGCCGTCCTCACCGGGGAGAAGGCCTGACCGGGGGAAGGCCAGGAGCAGTCACGCCGAGGCGGCCGCCTCGGCGGTCTCCCGCGCCCACCGGTAGTCGGCCTTGCCCGCCGGTGAGCGCACCATCTCCGCCACGAACGCGTACGTCCGCGGCACCTTGAAGCCCGACAGCCGCTCCCGGCAGTGCGCGTCCAGCTCGGCGGCGGTGACCGTGACGCCGGGGCGCGGCTCGACCACGGCCGCCACCCTGCTCCCCCACCGCTCGTCCGGCACCCCGGTGACCACCGCGTCGAAGACCGCCGGATGTCCCTTGAGCACGGCCTCCACCTCCTCGGGGAACACCTTCTCCCCGCCGGTGTTGACGCACTGCGAGCCCCGGCCGAGCACGTTGACCGTGCCGTCGGGGTCCACCGTGGCGAGGTCGCCGGTCAGCAGCCACCGCGTCCCGGCGTCGTCCGTGACGAACGTGCGGGCCGTCTTGTCCGGGTCGTTGTAGTAGCCGAACGCGATCCGCCCCGCCTTGGCCACGGTGCCGAGCTGCCCCGAGCCGGGCTCCACCGGCCGCAGCCGCTCGTCGAGCACCGCGACGCCGGCGGAGGCGTTCGGCCGGAAGCGCAGCCCCTTCTCCGGGGTCGAGCCGGGCACGCCGGAGGCGGTGAAGCCGGACTCGGTCGAGCCGAAGTTGTCGAGGATCATCACGTTGGGCAGCAGCTCCTGGAGCCGGTCGCGGACCGAGCCGCTGAGGATGGCCGAGGTGGAGCTGATCAGGCCGAGCGACGACAGGTCGTAGCCGCCGCGGGCCAGCTCCTCGGCGAGCGGGCGGGCCATCGCGTCGCCGGTGATGTTCATCGTGAACACCCTCTCGCGCTCGACCGCCCGCCACACGGCCGCGGGGTCGAACCTGCGCACGTACACCAGCGTCGCGCCCATCCAGAAGCCGATGAACGTGGTCATCTGCGCGGCCCCGTGCATGAGCGGCGGCGTGGCCATCATGACCAGCGGCCCCGCCGCGGCGGCGGCCTCCACGACCTCCTGCGGCGTGGCGCGCGGCTCGCCGGACGGGTTGCCGCCGCCGAAGGCCATGAACATGTCCTCGACCCGCCACATGGTGCCCTTGGGCATGCCGGTCGTGCCGCCGGTGTAGATGATGTAGACGTCGTGCCCGGAGCGCGGCGCGAACCCGCGCCCCGCCTTGCCGCTCTCCAGCGCCATCCAGTACGGCACGGCGTCCGGGACGGCCGACCGGCCGCCCACGACGACGAGGTGGCGCAGCTTGGGCGCCTCCTTCACCACGGCACCGACCCGGGCGTCGAACTCCACGTCGTAGAGCAGGGCCCGGATGTCGGAGTCGCGGTAGAGGTAGAGCAGCTCCGACTCGACGTACCGGTAGTTGACGTTGACCGGCACGGCCCGGATCTTCAGCGCCGCCAGCAGCCCGGCGACGTACTCCACGCTGTTGTACAGGTGCAGCCCCACGTGCTGGCCGGGCTCGATGCCGCGCTCCAACAGGAAGTGCGCCAGCCTGTTGGCCTCGGCGTCCAGCTCGGCGTAGGTGCGGCGGTCGTCCCCGCAGACGACGGCCACCCGGTCCCCGACGACGTCGGCGACGCCCTCGAACAGGTCGGCGTGGTTGAACTCCATCAGGGCCGCTCCCGTCCGACGATCCACATCGCGAAGAACTGGGCCCCGCCGCCGTAGGCGTGGCCGAGCGCCAGCCGGGCGCCGTCCACCTGGTGCTCGCCGGCCATGCCGCGCACCTGGAGCGCGGCCTCGGCGAACCTGATCAGCCCGGACGCGCCGATCGGGTTGCTGGACAGCACGCCGCCGGAGGCGTTCCACGGGATGTCGCCGTCGAGGGCGGTGGCGCCGGACTCGGTGAGCTTCCAGCCCTCGCCCTCGGCGGCGAAGCCGAGGTTCTCCAGCCACATCGGCTCGTACCAGGAGAACGGCACGTACACCTCGGCCACGTCGATCTGCCGGCGCGGGTCGCTGACGCCGGCCTGCCGGTAGACGTCGGCGGCGCAGTCCTTGCCGCCCTGCGGGTTCACGGTGTCGCGGCCGGCCCGGAAGATCGGCTCGGAGCGCATCGCGGTGCCGTGGACCCAGGCGGGCGTGCCGGTGACGGCGGACTCCGAGGCCAGCACCATCGCGCAGGCGCCGTCGCTGGACGGGCACGTCTCCAGATAGCGGATCGGCTCCCAGAGCATGGGCGTCGACTCGACCATGGCCCGGTCGATGCCGGGGATCTTCAGGTGGGCGTACGGGTTCTTCAGCGCGTTGAGCCGGTCCTTGACCGCGACGAGCGTGCCGATGTGCTCCGGCGCGCCGGTCCTGCGCATGTACTCCCTGATGTGCGGGGCGAAGTAGCCGCCCGCGCCGACCACCAGCGACGCGTTGAACGGCAGGTGCGTCGACAGGGCCCAGGTGGCGTTGGACTCCGACTGCTTCTCGAAGGCCACCACCAGCACCCGGTCGTGGACGCCGCCCTGCACCAGGCTCGCGCCGACCAGCGCGGTGGAGCCGCCGACGCTGCCCGCGGTGTGGACGCGCATCATCGGCTTGCCGGCCGCGCCGAGCGCGTCTGCGAGGTACGCCTCGGGCATCATCACGCCCTCGAACAGGTCGGGCGCCTTGCCGATGACGACGGCGTCGATGTCCCTGAACGTCAGGCCGGCGTCCTCCAGCGCGCGTAGCGCCGCCTCACGCACCAGCCCGGCGATCGACACGTCCCGGCGCTTGGTCGTGTAGTAGGTCTGGCCGACGCCGATGACCGCACAGCGGTTACCGCCCATCTTCATGCCTCCAGGACCGTGACGAGGTTGTGCTGCAGGCAGGGGCCGCCGGCGGCGTGGCCGACCGTGCGCGACGCGGTGCCGTCGTGGATGCGCCCTGCCGCCTCGCCGATGCGGATGAGCCCGGCGGCCATGACGGGGTTTGCCGCCAGCGGGCCGCCGGACGGGTTGACCACCGTGTCGGCGGGCAGCTCCAGGGCCCGGCGCAGGATGATCTCCTCGTGGGCGAACTGGGTGTGCAGCTCGGCCACCTCGACGGGGCCCTTGCCGACCCCCGCGGCTCGTGCGGCGTCGGCCGCGGAGGCCGACCGGGTGAGGTCGCGCATGCCCAGGTAGTGAGGCTCGATGCGATGCGCGATGCCTCTGATGTAGGCGGGCCGGGAGCACAGGTCCGCGACGGCGTCGCCGGCCGCCAGCACCACCGCCGCCGCGCCGTCCGTGACGGGCGCGATGTCGCAGGCCCTCAGCGGCTCGACGGCCGTCTCGCCGGGGAGCTCCTCCGGCAGGTCCGGCGCGTACGGGTTGTCCCGTCCGGCGGCGCGGCTGCGCCGGACGATCGCGTCGAGCTCCGCCCGGTCCGCGTCGACGGCGGCGGCCTGGAGCGCGGCGAAGGACACCTGGTCGAGGCCGAGCGGCGCGAGGTAGTACGGGTCGAGCTGGAGCGTCATGATCGAGCGCAGGTCGCCGAGCGAGGACTTGCCGAAGCCGTACACCAGCGCGGTGTCGACGTCGCCGTGCTGGAGCCGCACCCACGCCTCGTACAGCGCCCAGGCGCCGTCCATCTCGACGTGGCTCTCGGAGATGGGCGGCCAGGCCCCGAGCGCGTCGAGCGCGGAGACGAACGAGAACGGCGCGCCCGCGAGGTAGTCGCAGCTCCCGGAGCAGGTGAAGCCGAACCTCCTGAGCCCGGTCCGCTCCTTGACCTCCTCGATGACCGGCAGGATGAGCTCGGGCTCCGACATGCCGGTGTCGTGCTCGGTGTGCCGGGTCTGAGCGAAGGCGACGATGGCCACGTCTCTCATGACAACTCCGCGTCTTCCTCGCCGGTGGGGGTGAACCACCGGACGTTCGCCATGGACAGCGTCCGCTCGCTCTCCGGGACCCATTCGGCGCGGACCCGCATGCCCTGGCGCACCTCGTGCGCGGGCACGCCGCCGACGAGCGCGATCATGGGGATGTCCGCGCCGTCGAGCAGGATGTACGCCGAGACGAACGGCACCTCGGGGGCCCGCGGGTCGGGCAGGTTGTTGATGGCGAACGTGGTGATGGTGCCGGTGTCGGGCAACTCGACCCGCTCCTCGATGCGGGTGCCGCACTCGGGGCAGGAGGCGCGGAACGGCACGTACACCTTCTCGCAGGTGGCGCACCGGCCGCCGAGGAAGACGCCGCGCCGGACGCCTTCGAGGAAGACCCGCAGCGCGCCACCGGCCTGGATGCGGTACTCGGGGCGGACCGGCGAGACGATCCGGGACACCTCCGGTGCGAAGTGGGAGATGTCGGTGATGTGGCCGGTGCGCTCCTGCCGCCAGACCGGCCACACGCGGGTGCCGGGGGACAGCGCCTTCGGGTTGCCGGCGTCCACGGCGTGGACGAGCGCGGTGTCGGCGCCGTCCAGCCTGATCAGCGCCCAGGCGAACGGCCGGTCGAGCGGGTGCTCGGGCCGGGGCTCCTGGATCCAGGCCGAGGCCGTCACCGTGCCGGCCGGGCCCACCTCGACGTACTCGTCCGCGACGGGGTCGCCGGTCGCCGGGTCGTACTCCAGGGGCGGCACCAGCACCCGGCCCTCGGCGGTCCTGACCCCGACGATCCGGCCGGCGCGCAGCTCCGTGAGGAAGCGCCCGATCACCGGCCCCGTGGTCCGTGTGTACCCGCCGGGGAACTCCAGCACATGCCGGGCGACCAGCGGCTCGCTCGTCTCCACACGCCCTCCGCTCTGTGTTGTCGGATCATGCTCGGATGGCGCCCTCAGATGGCGCGGTCGCGCCCCTCCCAGTACGGCGCGCGGAGCTTGCGCTTCAGCAGCTTGCCGTTGGGCTCGCGAGGCATCTCCTCGATGAAGTCGATCGACCTGGGCCACTTCATCCGGGCCAGCCGTCCCTCCAGCGAGCCGAGGATCTCGGCGGCCAGCTCCGGGCCTGGTACGGCTCCGGGCGCGGGCTCGATGACGGCCTTGATCTGCTCGCCCCACTCCTCGTCCGGGATGCCGAAGACGGCCACGTCGGCCACCTTGGGGTGGATCATCAGCTCGTTCTCGATCTCGGCCGGGTAGATGTTGGCCCCGCCGGAGATGATCAGGTCGGACTTGCGGTCGCACAGGTAGAGGTAGCCGTCGTCGTCCAGGTAGCCGACGTCGCCGACGGTGAAGTAGTCCTGGAGCCGGCTCTCCTCGGTCTTGGCCGGGTCGCCCTTGTACTCGAAGCGCGCGCCCATCATCTTCATGTAGATCGTGCCGGGGGTGCCGGTCGGTACGGGCTTGCCGTCGTCGTCCACGATGAGCAGCTCGCTGATGGGCCACGCCTTGCCGACGGTGCCCGGGTGCGACTTCCAGCCCTCGGGCGTGGCCAGGGTGCCGCCGCCCTCGGTGGCCGCGTAGTACTCGTAGATGCAGTCGCCCCACCACGCGAACATGTCCTGCTTCACCGGGACCGGGCAGGGGGCGGCGGCGTGGATCATCCACTTCAGGGAGGACAGGTCGTAGCGGCGCCGGGTCTCCTCGGGCAGCGCGAGCATCCGCTTGAAGTGGGTCGGGACCATGTGGGAGTTGGTGATCCGGTGGCGCTCGCAGAGCCGCAGCGTCTCCTCGGCGTCCCACTTGTCCATGTAGACGAGGGTGTGGCCCATGTGCAGGGCCGTGCCGCCGAACTGGGTGACGGCCGTGTGGTAGTTCGGTGAGGTGACCAGGTGCGCGTTCGGCCGGCCCGCCGTGATGCCGAACAGGCCGAGCAGGAACGTCATCATCTCGGCGGCGTCGTCGGGGTCGAGCCCGGTGAGCGGCCGCCGCACGCCCTTCGGCTTGCCGGTGGTGCCGGAGGTGTAGTGCATGGTGAGCCCGGCCGTGCGGTCGGCGGGCAGGGTGTCCGGCTGTCCCCCGATCAGGTCCGTCAACGGCCGGAAGCCGGGGACGGTCTCCCCTTCGGGCAGGGCGAAGCGCCGCTCGGGGGCGATGGCCTCGGCGCCTCGGACGCCCTCGGTGGCGTAGCGGGTGTGCACGAAGAACGCCTTGGCCTCGCTGTCGGCGACGATGTAGGCGATCTCGGGGCCGGTCAGGTGCCAGTTGACGGGCGTGTAGTACCAGCCGGCCTGGAGCGCCGCCAGGTAGAGGACGAGCCCGTCGGCGCCGTTGGGCACCAGGCCGCAGATGCCGTCGCCGGGCCGCAGTCCCAGCTCGCGCAGGCCGTGGACGAGGCGGTTGGCGCGGGCGAGCAGGTCGCCCGCGCGGTGCTCCGTGCCGTCGGGGTCGACGGCTGCGATCCAGCCGGGATCCGCCTGCGCCAGCCTCCAGAATCCGAGCGTGCCCATGGGTACTCCTCGTCAGTGGTCGAGGCGCCGGGTGCCCGGAGGATCGCCACAGGACTCCGGCCTGCCAGGCGGAAACGAGAACTTGTTCTCGTTTGCCAGGGCAGCGTAACCCGGCCGGAGAGAGCAGAGCAAGCGCTTGATCGTAGGACGACGGCGGCAGACGGAGGTCGTCGTCGGACGGGCCGCGCCGGGGTAGGATCACTGCCTACCAAGCGCTTGATACAAGCACCCTGGAGGCGTCCGTGGAGCTCCTGCCGATCAGCACCCCGCACTGCCGTGTCGAACGCGACGGCCACGTCGTGGTCGTCACCATGAACCGCCCCGAGGCCCGCAACGCGCTCTCCTCGGACATGCTGGTCGGCCTCGCCTCCGCGTGGGCGTACGTGTCGGAGGAGACGGGGGTCCGCGTCGCGGTCCTGACCGGCGCCGAGGGCACGTTCTGCGCGGGCGCGGACCTCAAGGCGATGGGCACGCCGTCCACGGACCCCGACGTGCAGGCGCGGGCCGCGCGCATCCCCAACTTCCACTGGAAGGGCCTCCTGCGCGAGGAGCTGCCGACCAAGCCGATCGTCTGCGCCGTCGAGGGGTACGCGGTGGCCGGCGGGACCGAGCTGCTGGTCGGCACGGACCTGCGGATCGTCGCCGAGTCGGCCACGCTGGGGCTGTTCGAGGCCAAGCGGGCGCTGTTCCCCATGGGCGGCAGCGCGGTGCGGCTGCCGCGCCAGATCCCGTACTGCCACGCCATGGACCTGCTGCTCACGGGGCGGGCGGTGACGGCCGCCGAGGCGCTGTCGATGGGCCTGGTCAACCGGGTGGTCCCGGACGGGCGGGCGCTGGAGACGGCCCTGGAGGTCGCGGCCGACGTCGCCGCCTCCGGTCCGCTGGCCGTCCAGGCCATCCTGCGCACGTACCGGGACACGCTCGGCATGCCGGAGGCGGAGGCGCTGAAGGTGTCGGACGACCTGGGCTGGCCGGTGATCGGCTCCGCCGACGCACGCGAGGGCACCCGAGCCTTCAAGGAGAAGCGCCCGGCCACCTACGAGGGCCGGTGAAGCGGTGTAGCCCCACCTGCTACACCGAGCCACACTAGTTTCCATGAAGGTCATCACCCAACGCGAGTTCCGCAACGACCCCGCCTCCGTCATGGACCAGGTGGAGGCGGGCGAGATCTTCCGCATCACTCGCAACGGCGTCGAGGTGGCCGAACTGCGGCCGCTGCCCCGTCGGCGCCGCCTCAGCGCCGAGGAACTCATCGCCAGGCATCGCAGGCTGCCACCCGTCGACTACATCGCGATGCGACAGGAGGCCGACGAGTTCTTCGGCGGCGAGGATCGCCTGGAAGACCGCGGCGGCTCGTGCCGCTCGTGTCGAGAAGCTCGGGGCGGCGGTGGTGGACTTCGAGCCGCTGGTCTTCGACGCGGAAGCGGCGGCACGGTACGGCAGTCTCGTGGCCCTGACCATCGAAGCCAAGCGGGATCCCCGACCTCGGCGCGTCGACCTGATGATCGCGGCGATCGCGTCGAGCCGGGGACTACCGCTCTACACCCGCAACACCGATGACTTCATCGGCCTCGAAGGGCTCGTGACCGTGGTGCCCGTGTGACCTTTCAGTCCCCGGTGATGCGGTCCAGGCGTTCCAGGGCCTCGCTGTACTCCTCCATCAGGGAGTACATGACGTCCCGGGTGGAGCGGACCTGGTTGGTCAGGCCGATGACCTGGCCCGCCGGGAAGGTGGCCAGCTCGGAGGCGTCGGAGCGGCCGATCCGGCGCAGCGCGTCCGAGACCAGCATGAACTGCAGCGGCATCGGCAGCGTCCCCGGCGACTCCTGCGACTCCCAGGCGTCGGTCCACTCGTTCCTCAGCAGCCGGGCCGGCTTTCCCGTCCAGCTCCGCGAGCGGACCGTGTCGCGCGAGGTGGCCTGGAGGATGCGCTGCTTGGCCATCTCGGGCGTGTCGGCCTCCTCGACGGTCAGCCACAGCGAACCGGTCCAGACGCCCTCGGCGCCCAGCGCCATGCCCGCGGCCATCTGCCGGCCGTTGCCGATCCCGCCCGCGGCCAGCACCGGCACGTCCACCGCGTCCACGACCTGCGGGATCAGCACCATGGTGGAGATCTCGCCCGTGTGGCCGCCGGCCTCGGTGCCCTGCGCGACCACCACGTCCACTCCGACCTCGACCTGCTTGAGCGCGTGGCGCGGGGTGGAGGCGAGCGCGGCGACCTTGACGCCGTGGGAGTGGGCGAGCTCGACCACGTCGGCCGGGGGCGGGCCGAGGGCGTTGGCCAGCAGGGCGATCGGGTGCCGCAGCGCGACCTCGACCTGCGGCCGGGCGGTGGCGTCGGTCCAGCCGAGCAGCACCTTGCCGGCCTCGGCGTCGGCCGACAGCGCCGGCACCCCGTGGGAGGACAGCAGGTTCTCCACGAACGACCGATGGCCTTCGGGGATCATCGACTGGAGCCGGCCGACCAGCTCCTCAGCCGGGAAGTCGGCCCCCTCGTAGGAAGCCGGCATGACGACGTCCACCCCGTACGGCTTGCCGTCGACGTGGTCGTCGATCCACTTGAGCTCCATCTCGAGCTCTTCGGGAGTGAAGTAGAGGGCGCCGAGGACGCCCATCCCGCCGGCGCGGCTAACCGCGGCGACGACGTCCCGGCAGTGGCTGAACGCGAAGATGGGCAGCTCGATTCCGAACATGTCCGTTACACGTGTCCGCATGGCCCGACAATACGACCGCATAACGGCCAACTGCAACGCGTTCTACTCTAGAACCTTTTGTCGGTACCGGCCAGTAACATCGAGTGGGAACGCGTTCTAGTAACACGTCGTGACGGTGACCGGGGACGGCCGGTTCGGAGGCCGGATGACAAAAGGCCCGCGCCGCCGGCGCGGGCCTTTTCGGGAGGCAGGTCAGGCGCCGGCCTCGGGAGAGCGGCGGCCGAGCAGGATGCCTGCTCCCACCAGCGCGACGCCCACGATGAGCAGCACCAGCGGGATGATGTTCCGCAGCAGGTTCATCTTCGACTTGGCGTCCTTGGCCTGCGCGACCAGGTCGCCGACCGTGCGGTCGGTCATCTTGACGTCCGCGACGAAGGCGGGCGAGCGCTCGACTCCGTCCTGGGTCTTGAGCACCTCGTGCCGCTGCTGGTCCTGCCTGACCGGGCTGCCGGTGGTGGGCTCGACGTAGTACGTCACCTTGCCGTCGTACCAGCGGTCCACCTGCACCATCGCGGTGCCGGTCATGCCGAGCACGTTGGCGGGGGCGCTGCGGGTCTCGGTCTTGGTCGGCGGCACGGTCTGCTCGAAGACGTAGACGGGCAGGCCGTCGACGGTGTCCTCGCGGACGAACTGGGCGTCGAACGCCTTGCCCGCGGTGGAGTTGAAGGCCCGGTAGGTCTTCTTCTCCGTGTCGAACGGGAACTTGTAGATCTGGCCCTCCAGCGTCACCGGGGCCTTGCTGATGTTGACGCCGCAGCAGTTCATGCCCACGCCGGTGTACTTGTCGAAGGCGCTGCGCCGGTCGCTGATGACGATCTGCGGCCGGTGGTTGGTGACGTCGTTGACGACGGTGGCCTCGTCCCAGACGACCCGGTCGGAGTCGGCCTCCTTCACGTCGCCGCGCGTGGTGACGATGACGTCGAGGTCGGCCGTGAGCACCTTGAGGTCCTGGGTGGAGAAGTACTGGGCGCCCTTGGCCTCCAGCCGCGTGACACCCCACTGGTTCGCCGGGGCGGAAATGATCTTCCCCGCCGCCCAGAACTTCATGAGGGGAGCGAGGGCGATGAAGAAGGCACCGACCCCGATGAGGACGAGCGTGGAGATACGACCCATCAAAGGCCTCCGCGATCCTAGAACCTGTTGTCATCTTGCCGAAACATCCGGCATCAAAGTATGACAGTGAGTGACATGCGTCACTGGCCGGTACGGAGCCGCAATCAAATTGATAGAAACAGGTTCTATCGTGGTTCTCCCTATGAAAGCGGCAAATATGCCCATGCGCACCGACTTGGCGCGGTCCATCCGGCTCTTCCGGGCGTTCCGCACCGAGCAGGGCGACCAGCAGGGCTACTACACCACGCTCGCGGCCGACACGGCCGGGCTCCTGCTCCGGTACGTGGACCTGCGCGACCGGCTGGTGCTGGACGTGGGCGGCGGTCCGGGCTTCTTCGCCTCGGAGTTCCGCGGCCACGGCGCCCGCTGCGTCTGCGTGGACGTGGACGCGGGCGAGCTGGCCGGCCAGGGCGCGCCCAGCGGCGGCGTCCTCGGCAGCGCGCTCGACCTGCCGCTGCGCACCTCCTCGGTGGACGTCTGCTTCTCCTCCAACGTGCTGGAGCACGTGCCGCAGCCGTGGCGGATGGCCTCCGAGATGGTCCGGGTGACCCGGCCCGGCGGGCTGGTCTTCCTCGCCTACACCAACTGGCTCTCCCCGTGGGGCGGTCACGAGACCTCGCCCTGGCACTACCTGGGCGGCCACCGCGCCGCCCGGAAATATCAGGAAAAGTACGGCAAGCCGCCCAAAAACCACTTTGGCCGGAGCCTCTACCCCGTCTCCGTCGCCCACGGCCTGCGCTGGGCCCGCGGCGACCGGCGGGTCGAGCTCGTCGACGCGTTCCCCCGCTACCTGCCCTGGTGGTACCGCCCGATGCTCAAGGTCCCGATCGTCAGGGAGTTCGCCACGTGGAATCTGGTCCTGGTCCTGAGAAAGCGCCCGTAACGACACCCGCCGCCCCGAGCGCCGGAGAGGCCCCACCCGCCGCGCGGACCGCCACCCCGGCGGCCGAGGAGGGACAGCCTCCGGGCCCGCCCGGAGAGCTGCGTGTGGCGCCCCTGGACGCCCCCGCCCGGCGCGACACCGCGCTCGACGGCATCCGCGCGCTGGCCGCCCTCGGCGTGTGGGTGCTGCACGTGGCCGGCAACACCGGCGTCATGTACCGCGACGGCATGCTCGCCTGGATGACGACCCGGCTGGGCATCGCGGTCCCGATCTTCTTCCTGCTGTCCGGCCTGCTCCTGTACCGGCCGTGGGCCCGCGCCGTGCTGGAGGACACTCCCGCGCCCGGCGCCGGCGGCTACCTGTGGCGGCGCGTGGTACGCGTCATGCCCGCGTACTGGGTGGTGACGACCCTCGCCCTGCTCGCGTGGAGCTCCCTGGACTTCGGCGGCTGGGCGAAGTGGCTGCTCCTGCTGCAGAACTACACCGAGCAGACCCGCGCCCCCGACGGCCTCTACCAGATGTGGACGATGCCGATCGAGATGGCCTTCTACCTGGTGCTGCCGGCCCTGGCCTGGCTGCTGCACCGCTGGGCGCGGCACGGCAACCGGCCCGTGCGGCTGCTCGGCGGCATCGCCGTGCTCCCGCTGGTGTCCTTCGGCAGCGCGGTCGCGGCCCACGTCTTCGACCAGCCGCAGCTCGCCCTGTGGCTGCCGCACCACCTCATCTACTTCGCCGCCGGCATGGCCATGGCCGTGCTCTCGGTGTGGATCAGGGAGAGCCGGGTCGTGGACGCGCTCGCGCCGCAGCTCCTCGTCCTCGCGCTGCTCCTGTACGTGGTGCTGAGCACCGAGGTGGCCGGCCCGCGCACGCTCGACCTGCCGAGCCTGTCGCAGTCGCTCTGGCGGATGACCCTGGAGGCCACGGTGGCCGTGCTGGTCGTCGCGCCGTTCGCGCTGGCGGCCCGGCGCGACTCGCTCCGGCACCGCGTGCTCGGCAACCCGGTCACCGCGTACCTGGGCCGGATCTCCTACAGCTTCTTCCTCTGGCACGCGCCGGTCATCACCCTGTACTACAAGGTGACCGACAGCCAGCCGTTCAGCGGCGACTTCGTCAAGGTGGCCATCCTGACGTTCGTCGGCTCGCTCCTCGTGAGTGTGGCCAGCTACCACCTCATCGAGGAGCGGGCGCTCAAGCTGACCGGGCGCCCGTCAGCATCGGCTCCTCCGCCGGAAGCTCCGGCGGAGCGTCAGGCGGAGCCGGTTCGCTGACGAGCCGGCCGAACAGCACGCCCATGGCCGCGCAGGCCACGAGCTGCGGCACGTGGTCGGCGAGCACGTCCACGTCGGCGCCGTAGTCGCGCAGCGCCATCGCCGCGGCCAGCGACGCCGTCGCCAGGGAGAACAGCAGCGCCGCCGCCCAGTGCGGGGCCAGCCACCTCGGCAGCGCCCGCCGTGCCGGGGCCCAGAGGACCGCGACGACCGCGGCGAGGACCACGAGCATGCCGGCCCAGCCCGACACCCAGGCGCCGAACGCCAGCCCCGCCGCGACCGCGTACGGCATGCGCCAGCCGGACAGCCGCGAGCGCGCGGCCGCGGCGGTCTCCAGCACGTGCTCGGGGCGCGGGCCGCGCATCACCAGGGCGAGCAGCGCGAGCACGGCGATGCCGCCCAGGCCGAGCGCGAGCGCCAGCCAGTACGCCCGGTCGGGCCCGTACTCCAGCCGCACGGTCCCCGAGGTGCCGGCGGGCAGCTCCCACGCCTGCTTCCAGCCGTCGATGCGGACCGGCCGCAGTGTCTGGCCGTCGAGGCTCGCCCGCCAGCCGGCGTTGTAGTTCTCGTTGACGACCAGGAACGAGTCCTTGGGCGCCGTCACCCGCACCTCGCGCTCCGACTGCGTCCAGGTGCCGGGGGCCGCGGCGCCCTCGACCTGGAGCGGCTGCTCGGGCAGCGAGCCGATCACCAGGTCGTTGACCGCGAACGGGTCCCAGCCGGCGGCCCGGACCCGGTTGTCGCCCGCCGACAGCGCCGCCTTCGCGCAGCCGGTGAACCGGACGGGCCGCTGTTCGAGCAGGTCGGCGTAGGTGCCGGTGACGCGGGTCTGGATCACCTTGCCGTTCACCCGCAGCTCGGGGCCCTGGCCGCAGGGCAGCCGGAACGGGATGCCCTGCGGCCGGCTGGCCGGGGTGACGCCGGGGATGATCAGCTCGGTCACCTGGAGACGCCGCGACACGGGGAAGAAGCGCAGCTTGAGCTGGGTCGTGGTGAGCGGCTTGACCTTCAGGACGCCGCCCGCGTCCACGCGCCCGCTGCGGACCACGCCCTTGTCGCCGACGACGACCATGTCGAGCGGCTGTTTGTCGCCGCCGGGCCGGGCGACCTGGAGGCGGGAGATCGTGCGCTTCCCGTTCCAGCGCAGCGTGAGCGTGGGCTCGGCGTCGTTGGGCGAGGGCACCCACGTGGTCGCGGCGTCGGCGTCGAACGCGGACCTCGGCGCGACCACGGGGTCCTTGCTGACCTGCGAGGTGCCCTGGACGCGGGTGAGGTCGCCGCTGAGGCGGCTGTAGCGGTCGGCGAGCCCGGAGTCGCGCAGGACGGCGGTGCCCTGGACGGTGGCGGAGTGCTTGCGCTCGGCCGAGAAGGTTCGGTCGAACCCGGCGCCCTCCTCCCCCGGCCGGGCGAGCAGCGGGTTGCAGACCCACCGGTCGCGGTTGCGCATGCACTCCGGGCGCGCGTCGAGCCCGCGGTCCATCACGTACGCGTCGCCGCTCTCGCCGGGCAGCCTGATCGTGCGGCCCGGCAGCACGCCGGGGATCGTCATCTCGGTGATGCCGACCCGCTGCACGAAGCTCCAGTCGCTGTTGTACGTCGCGAGGATCGTGATCCGCAGCCAGGTCGTCGTCCCGGGCGGGGCGCGCAGCGTCTGCGGCTCGTTCGTCTGCCGCACGTCCTGGACCAGCCGGCCGCCCTCGGTCTCCACGGCCACCCGCCTGATCGACTGGCCGAGCAGCACGTTGTTGGTGAAGGTCACCTTGAGGCTCGGGATCTCGCGGGGCTGGGGCAGGTCGACGCGCAGCCACTCGCCCTGCGGCCGGTGCCAGCCGCCGCTCTCCCAGCCGGTCTCGTAGTCGCCGTCCATGGCGGCCCACGGGCCCCGGCCGGGGGTGCTGAGGCCGGAGATGGCGTCGGCGTCGGCCACCGAGGAGGAGGCGGTGATCGACGAGATGCCGTCGTACTCGGCGGTCGCGGTCTCCTCCAGCCAGCCGTCCTCCAGCAGGTCGAGCGCCCGTACGCCGGTGAAGTCGGCGCGCCGGTCGGCGGTCAGCGTGGGTGTCCAGTTCGTACGGATCTCGCCGAACTGCCGCTCGCGCAGCCGCAGCGCGTCGCTGACCACGGTCGGCACCTCGTACGTGCTCGCGTCCTCGTTCACCAGCACCGGACCGGTGCCGAGCAGCCCGAGGTCGCCCATCGTCAGCAGCGAGTCGGGGCCGCCGCGCACGCGCACCGCGTCACCCGCGGACTCCACGCCGACCAGCTCGGAGCCGCCCGCCACCTCGTACAGCTCCAGGGCCGGCGAGGGCCAGTCGACGGAGTCGACCGCGTCGTCGGTGAAGCCGTCGCCCACCTCGCCGCCGAACGAGCGGATGCGGCTGATGCCGGGCGACTCGCGCAGCGTCTCCTGGATGCGGGCCGGCCAGGCGCCCTGGAGGTTGGCGCGCATGAGGTCGTTGCGGACGAGCAGGTAGTGGACGCCGAGCCGGCGCAGCACCTCGGTGAGCCCGGCCGAGCCCTCTCCGGAGGTGAGGCGCTGGTCGATGGCGTCGAGCAGCCGGGTCAGGCCGACGGAGCCGGCGGCCGTGACCTGCCGGGTGGTCCAGCGGGCCTTGAACAGCGGCTGCATGGGGTCGTCCACCGGCCGGCCCCACAGGTACTCGCCGAACTTGGCGCCGGGGACGACGAGGACGCCGTCGTCGCCGGCGTTCTCGTTGATCCAGGTCGCCGCCTGCCGCCAGTAGAGCGGCACCTCCTTGAACGCGCCGGGCATGGCGAGCCCCTGGTTGAAGACGGGCAGCACGAGCCCGGCCAGGGCGACCAGGGCGACCACGCGCACCGGCAGGCGGATGTTCGCCCGCAGGCGCGCGACCGGCGACGGACCGGGCACGGCCGACGGTGCGGCCGGTGCGGTGGATGGGGCGGCGGGTGGCACGGCGGGTGGGGAGGCCGGGCCGGCGGCGCGGGCGCGCTGGTAGCTGACGGCGAGCAGGTGGGCCAGGCCGAACGCGATCGGCAGCCGCACCAGCGGGTCGAACTTGCGCAGGTTGCGCAGCGGCGCGAGCGGTCCGTCGAGCAGCCACCGCACCGGCTCGGCGACGATCGGCTCCAGCGCGCTCGTGTGCCCGGCGACCAGCGCGGTGACGCCGACCAGGAACAGCGTGACCACGAACCCCCTGGCGGGCAGGTCGCGCCGCACCAGGCCGGCCAGGCCGAGCGCGGCAAGCACGCCGGTGACGACGACCATCGCGGCCGAGGTGGCGATGGCGTAGCCGGGCGGCTGCTGGTCCACCCCGTTCACGGTCAGGAAGCGCACCCAGTCGGAGGTGCCGCGCAGCACGTTCGTCAGCGACGTGACCTGTGTCGTCGTGGACGCCGTCTCGGTGTACGGCAGGAACGAGAACGCGTACCGGCCGACGAGCAGCAGCGGCGCCCACCAGAACAGCGTGGCCACGGTGACCGCGCCGGTCCACCAGCCGAGCATCCGCCAGCGCGGCACCGGCCGGGGCCGGGTCAGGATGTAGACGACGGGGGCGACGAGCACGGCCAGCACGGCGACGGCGTTCACGCCGCCGCACAGCGCCACGGCCAGCCCGGACCTGATCGCGCCCCGGGCCCGCTGCCCGGTCTCCGACGCGGTGAGCAGCGGGATGAGGATCCACGGGAGCATCGCGGCGGGCAGCCACTCGATCGAGATCTCGCCGAGGATGGACAGCGCGCGGGGCGCGAGCGCGTACGCCAGGGCGCCGGCGATCCGGGTGCCGGGCGTGCCGATGCCGAGCTGCCGGGTCAGCCGCTCCACGCCGAGGAACGCCACGCTGAGCAGCAGCGTCAGCCAGAGCCGCTGGGTCACCCACGGCTCGACGCCTGTGATCTTCCCGAGGGCGAAGAAGGGGCCCATCGGGAAGAGGTAGCCGGCGGCCTGGTTCTGGAGCTGGCCGAAGTGCTGGAGGTCCCACAGGTGGGCGGCGCGCTCCAGCCAGCCGAGCGGGTTGAGCGCCAGGTCGATCTTGGTGTCGCCGATGACGCTGCCGGGCTTGGTGGTGAACGACAGTACCGCGAAGCCCAGGCAGCAGAGCAGCAGCCACAGGCGGTGCCGGGCCTTGTCGCTCACCATCGCTCCTCCCCCAGGGGCGCCGGGGCGGTCCACAGGGGAGCGCCCGCGGGGCTGCCGCGCATGAGCGCGGCCATGCGCTCGGCGCTGCTCTGCCAGGAGAACCGGCCGGCCCACGCGCGGCACCGCGCCGCGTAGCCGTCGCTCCGGCCGCCGGCCAGCTCGTCGAGCGCGGCGGCGACGCCCTTGGCCAGGTCGGTGCCCTCGGGCAGCAGCCAGCCGGTCTCGCCGTGCCGTACGGCGTCGCGCAGCCCGTCCACGTCGAAGGCGACGGTCGGGACGCCGAGCGCGGCGGCCTCCAGTACGCACAGCCCCCAGCCCTCGCCCTGGGAGGCGTTGACCTGGAGCCACGCTGAGGCGATGAGCCGTTCCTTGTCCGCTTCGGACAGGTATCCGTGCATGGTGACGCCCTCCGGCAGCCGGGCGCGCAGGCGCGCCTCCTCGGGGCCCCGGCCGACGAGGTCCACGGTCAGGCCGGGCCAGCGCTCCCTCAGCTCGGTCACCGCGTCGAGGAGCAGGTCCACGCGCTTGTGCGCGACGAGCCGGCCGACGCAGACGAGACGGGGGGTGGCGCTCTTACGGATGCCCGCAGGCGTGCTGACGCTCACGCCGTTCGGGATGATGTGGATGGGCCCGGTCCAGCCGAGCCGCTCGCGCATGGCGCTCACCGTCGACGGTGACACGGCCACGCTCTGACGCCGGCGGTAGGTCCACCGGGAGACCGGCCCCTCCAGGAGGCGCCCGACCGCGGCGAGCCAGCGCGGCAGGTGCACGCCGAACTGCCGGTCGTGGACGTGGTGGACCACGCACAGCACGGTGGCGCGGCGGGGCAGCACCCACGGGGTGAAGAACGGGATGCCGTTCTGGCAGTCGAGCACCACGTCGAACCTCGACCGGCGCGGCAGCAGCCAGGCCAGCACCCGGGGATAGACGGAGAACGGACCGCCCATGCGGACCAGCCGTACCCCGTCGATCTCCTCCCGGGCGAGCTGCCCGGCGGCGCGCGCGGTCACGAAGTGAACGCGGTGGCCCGCCGCCGCGAGGCGGCGGGCCATCTCCCACGCGTACGTCTCGGCGCCACCGGCGGCCGGGTGCCATGGATCCCGCCAGTTGACGACGGCGATGTTCACGGATATCCGACGGGGTCGAGCGGCGGCTCCCAGGCGGGCGCGGCGGAGGCGCGCGGCTCCAGGTGGAGCGTCAGCCAGATCCGGCCGAGCTCCAGCAGGATGCCGGCGCTGTGCCGGGCCGGTGAGAACCGCGACCCAGGCATGTCGCGCCACTGCACGGGGATCTCCAGCACGGTCGCGCCCTTCTCCGCGCACCGGGCGAGCAGCTCGACGTCGAAGGCGAAGCCGGGCGTGCGCAGCCGCGGGGCGACCTCGCGGACGAGGGCGCCGTCGAAGAACTTGAAACCGCACTGGGTGTCGCTCACCCCGCGCACCAGCACCCTGGCCAGCGAGCGGAAGCCGACGGCGCCCAGCTCGCGGACCCGGCTGTGCCGGTTCTCCACGTCGGAGAAGGCGTGGGCTCGCGAGCCCACGACCACCCGCTCACCGGAGAGCAACAGGCCGAACGCGACGTCGAGGGCGCGCAGGTCGGTGGCCATGTCCGCGTCGCAGAACCCCACGAACGGGGCGCGCGTCTCAAGCAGGCCGGCGCGGACGGCGGCCCCCTTGCCGGGGGTCGCGCACCGGGTCAGCCGGACCGGGACCTTCCCCCGCGGCCAGGTCCTGACGATCTCCGCGGTGGAGTCCGTGCTGTTGTTGTCGACCACGATGACGGCGGTCGGGAACGGCATGCGGGCAAGCTTCGCGCACAGCTGCAGGAGCCCCCCGGGGAGTCGCCCTTCCTCGTTGTAGGCGGGAATGACGATCTCGAGCAGTGGTGGTCGGCTCGCCCGCTCGTCCCCTTGACGGGAGGGCGGCATGGCGGTGGTTTCTACCGGTCGCCGTAGTTGTAGAGCGGCTGGTTCACGGGCGTCGCGGTGGCGCCGGTGAAGGAGACCGTCGTGACGGTCGCGACGAGGGCGGCCACGGCGATGCCGATGATCGCTGCTAAGAGGATCTTAATCACTGGGGGGTTCCTCCTGGGGCGCGGCACATTTGGGGGGGACCGTCACCAACCTAGAACCAATTCTTGCTACTCGGAAGTAGCTAAACGAAATCTTAATAAAGCCACTGATCAATGGGCCTATTCGGACAAGCCTTGGGCAATCGTTCCGCCGAAACGATACAGCCGCAGGTCGGAAGCGTCCACGAGCAGCTTCGCGCCCCTCAGCCACCGGTCGAACTCCGCGCGCTCGGCCGGGGTTCCCGCGTCCACGACCACGTACCGAAACCCCGCCCGGAGCAGGTCTGGCGAAGGCGCTTCTAGTACGTGTTCTAGCTTTTGCGCCCGCTCGTCCTCGCTCGGGACCACCAGGTCGCCGACGCGCACGGTGTCGTTGGCGACCACCTCCCGGCCCCGGCCGCCGAAGAACCGCTGCGCCGGGTCCAGCACCGCCCGCCCGCCGTTCCAGGGAAAGCGCCGGTACGACTCGAACGGCAGGACGAGCACGTCGCCCGGCTCGGGGTCGCGCCGGATCAGCTCGCGGGCGGCCGTCCAGCTCTCCGGGTACGGCACCGCGCGCAGCGCGCCGGTCGCGCCCCACGCCATCGTGGGCAGCACGGCGAGCGGCACCAGGGCCAGCACCGCCACGGCCCACCGGCCGCCGCCGGCGAGCGCCCGCGCCGCGGCCGCGGCGGCCAGCCCCAGCCCGACGGCCTCCAGCAGCGCCAGCGGGGCGACGAACTGCTGGGCGTCCCGGAGTACCGCGAACCCGCCCCACAGGTGCACCAGCCAGGTGAGCGCCGCCCGGCCCGGAGCCGTCACGCCGAGGCACGCCACCCCGAACCCGGCCGACGCCGCCACCACCAGCCCCCACCGCCACCGGAGGCTCACCGCGGGCGCGGCGCCGGAAGCGGGCCGCCCGCGCCAGGCGAAGCCGGCGAGGGCAGCGAACCCCGCGATGCCGGTCAGGGACAGCAGCAGGCGGGCCACCGCGCCGAGCGGCGTGCCGTACCCGGCGGGCACCGCGTGCGCGTTCCAGATCCCGCCCAGCGACAGCAGGCTCCCCACGGCGCCGAACGGCCCGTCCGCCCGCGCCGCGAACGCCTCCACCCCGATCCCGTCCCCGGTCACCCCCGCGGGCCGCAGCAGCGCCGGCACCAGCCACGGCAGGCTGAACACCACGAGCACGACGGCCACCGGCGCCACCCGCCGCCACCGCCCGGCCGTATCCGAGCGGTCCGGGGGCGCGCCCAGCAGCGCCACGGGAAGGGCGGTCAGCGCGGTCACCGTCATGGCGGCGAACCCGCCCACCGCCGCGGGCAGCACCGCCACCGCCGGCCGCCACGCCGGCCGCCACACGGGCCCCCTCCGGGCGGGCTCCCGGGCCACCGCGCCCACCACCCAGGGCAGCCCGGCGTACCCGAGCAGCAGCGCCCACTGCCCCATCAGCAGCCGCTCGGCCACGTACGGGTTCCACACGTAGAACGCTCCCGCCACCAGCCGGGGCCCGAGCCCGTCCGACGGCACCAGCCGCGCCGCGCCCGAGCAGCCGAGCACGAAGATCCCCAGCAGGACGGCCTTCTGCACCAGCTCCCCCGGCAGCACCGCCGACAGAGCCGTGACGACCGCGTCGCTCGGCACCACCCGCGGCGCGCCCCCCGACAGCCCGAACGTGAAGCGCGAGAACTCCGGGTCCGGCACGAACACCATGTCCTGCACCAGCACGAACCCCCACCCCAGGGCGGGCCCGAGCGCTAGGCAGCCCAGTGCGAGGCCGAGCAGGGCGGCGGCCGGGGTCCGGGGCATTCCGCTATGACATCACAACCACACAACGGGCATTCCGCCTGAATCCCCTCCTGGATACGCTTCCCAGCGGGGAACCGGGAGGACGGGGTGACGAGCGAGTCGGGGACGGCGGCCCGTCCGAGCCGACCCAGAGATGGGCGGCCCGGTGGTGGGCAGCACGGTGATGGGCGGCCCGGTGGTCGGCAGCACGGTGATGGGCGGCACGGTGACATCGTGCTGGCCGCGGCCGTCGCCCTGATCGCCGTCCAGCTCGTCTGGAGGTTCGACTTCGTCCGCCGGACGTACTTCCGCCAGGACGACTTCACCTTCATCGCCCGCGGCCTGGAGCACGACCTGACGTGGGACTACCTCATGCGGGTCGACTACGGGCATCTGGTGCCGGGGCCGTTCGCGATCCACTGGGCGATGGGCCGGCTCGGCGTCTACAACGAGGTGCTGGCCCACGCCGTCACGATGGGCCTGCTGGCCGCCGCCGGGTTCGCGCTGCTGCGGCTGCTGCGGCTGCTGTTCGGGACCCGGCCGGCGATCCTGGTGCCGCTCGGGTTCTACCTGCTGACGCCGCTGACCGTCTCGTCGCTGTCGTGGTGGGCCGTGGTCGTCGAGACGCTGCCGTTCCAGGTGGCGCTGGCGATGGCGCTGGGCTCCCAGGTCCGCTACGCCAGGACCGGGCGGTTCCGGCACGCCGTGGCCGTGGCGGGCTGGGCGGTGCTCGCCATGGTGTTCTTCGTCAAGGCGCCGTTCATCCTCGTGCTGGCGTTCGTGCTGACGATCGGCTGGTTCCCGCCGGCCCGGCGGCGCGCCGCCTGGGTGCTCTACCTCGCCGTCGTCGCCGGGTACGCGGCGGTGTTCTTCCGGCAGCTGTTCACCTCCGTGCAGCTCACCAACGACACGATCCGGCCGTCGCTCCCCGACCCGGCCGTGGCCGTGAGCTTCGCGTGGAAGCTGCTCACCGGCTCCCTGGTGCCGGGGGCGCTGGGCGGGCCGTGGCAGTGGTACCCGATCAGCGAGGACTACGCCATCGCCGCCGCCCCCCAGCCGCTCATGTGGGCCGCCCTCGGCGTCGCGCTCCTGGCCGTGGGCGTGTCGCTGTGGCACCGCAGGCGGGCCTGGCTGGCGTGGCTGACGCTGCTCGGCTACTTCGCGCTGGCCGACGTGGTCCCCGTCATGATCGGGCGGGTCGTGCAGCTCGGCCCCGACCTCGGCGGGCAGGAGCTGAGGTACGTCTCCTCCACCGCGATGGTGCTGGCCGTCGTGATCGGCCTCGCGTTCATACCGGTACGGGGCGAGGAGCATCCCTGGCGGCGCCCCGCCCCCGGGCCCCGGCGGCTGCGGCGCCTCCGCGCCGGGCTCCGGTACGCCTGGGTCCCGGTGGCCGCCGCGTTCGCCGCCGGCTCGGTCTGGTCGGCCGCCGGGTACGCGCGGATGCCGCTCGGCGACCACGTCAGGAGCTACGTCGAGACCGGCCGGACGGCCCTCGCGCGGGCCCCGCACGACGCGGTCATCCTCGACACGCACGTGCCGGCCAAGGTCGTGCTCCCGCTGTTCTTCCGCGACTACGCGCTGACCTCCCGGGTGCTCGGCCCGATCGCACCGAACCCGGTGACCTGGACACGGACCCTGACCGGCCCGGTGCCCAACCCGCTGGCCTTCGACGACGCCGGCCGGCTGCGTCCCGTCGAGATCCAGGGCATGACCGTCCCCCAGCGCGGCGGCTGCACCCCGGTCTCGGGGCGGGAGAGCCGCTTCAAGCTGCCCGCGGCCCTGCGGGACGGCGCATGGACCGTCCAGGTCGGCTACCTCAACCCCATGCCGGCCACGATCGCGGTGCGGCTCGGCGGAGCCGTCACGGCGGTCCCGGCGGGCAAGGACTTCGGCTGGACGTTCGCCACGGTCAAGGGCGGAGGCACCGACCTGGCCGTCCGCGCCCTCGACGGCCGTACGGTCTGCGTGGGCGAGATCAAGGTCGGCGTGCCGCGCCCCGCCGCCAACGGCACCCCGACCCCGCTCCAGCCCGTCAGCCCGTGAACCCCGTAGGAGGCCGGTCGGCGGCCGGCCCCCACCTCCAGGCGGCCCCCGCGGTCAGTGGCCGGGCTCGGGGTCCCGGGGCAGGCCGAGCATGCGCTCGCCGATGATGTTGAGCTGCACCTCCGTCGTCCCGCCGTAGATGGTCATGGCGCGCGTGGCGAGCACCGCCCGGTTCCAGTAGCCCGCGTCGCCGAGCTTCATGTCGGCCGCCACCACCGCCGCCGAGCCCAGCAGCGAGACCGCGGTCTCCGACACGTGCTGGGCGTGGGAGGTGGACAGCAGCTTGCGCACCGACGCGTCCGCGCCCGGCTCGGCGCCGGCGAGCTGCTTGAGCGTCACGCGCAGCGACAGCGCGTTGATCGAGTGCCCCTCGCAGATCACCTCGGCCACCTGGTGCGCCTCGACCGGGGTGAGCTCCCGGCCGAGCCGGCCGGCCAGCCCGACGAGGTCGGGCACGGACGCGCCGGTGCCGCCCGAGCCGGAGGAGAGCGAGACGCGCTCGTTGGACAGCGTGTTGCGCGCCACCCGCCAGCCGTCACCCACCTCGCCGACCACCAGGTCGTCGGGCACGAACACGTCGTCGAGGAACACCTCGTTGAACAGGTTCTCGCCGGTCATCTCGGTCAGCGGCCGGACCGTCACGCCGGGCGCCTTCATGTCGACCAGGAAGTACGTGATGCCCTCGTGCTTGGAGCCGGCCGAGGAGTTGCGGGCGATGCAGATGCCCCACTCGGCGACGTGCGCGACGGAGGTCCAGATCTTCTGGCCGTTGAGCCGCCAGCCGCCTTCGACCTTCTCCGCCTTCATCTGCAGCGAGGCCAGGTCGGAGCCCGCCCCCGGCTCGGAGAAGAGCTGGCACCAGATCGTCTCCCCGCTGAGCGTCTTGGGCAGGAAGCGCTCCTGCTGCTCCTGCGTGCCGTACGAGACGATCGACGGCACCACCCACGCACCGATGATCATGGCGGGGAGCCGCACCCGGGCGGCCTTCAGCTCCTGCGCGATCAGCACCTGCTCCAGCGGCGAGGCCGCGCGGCCCCACGGCTTGGGCAGGTGCGGCATGACGAACCCGCGCGCGGCCAGCGCCCGCCTCTGCTCCACGCCCTCCAGTGCCTTGATCTCGGCGATCTCGGCGCGGATCGACTCGCGCAGCCGCTCGGCGCCCTCCGGCAGGTCGATCTCCATCTCCCGGGACACGCCGCCCATGGCCAGGTCCGTGACCGTGGCCGCCCAGCCGGCCGACGCGCCGAGCAGCGCGCGCAGCGTCAGGGCGCGCCGGTAGTACAGGTGGGCCTCGTGCTCGTAGGTGTAGCCGATGCCGCCGAACGTCTGGATCGCGTCCTGCGCGCACCGCACGGCCGCGTCCGGCGCCATCACACCGGCGATCGCGGCGGCGTACTCCAGCTCGCCGCCCTCGGCGCGGGTGGCGTCCCAGACCGTCGCGCGGGCCTGCTCCAGCGCCACGAGCATCCGCGACAGCTTGTGCTTGATCCCCTGGAACTGGCCGATCGGACGGCCGAACTGCACGCGTACCTTGGCGTAGTCGGAGGCGGCCCGCACGCACCAGGCGGCCAGGCCCGCGGCCTCGGCCCCGAGCAGAACGGCGGCCAGGTTGCGCACGTCCAGCCCCCGAACCCCCTCCAGCACCCGGGCGGCGGGCACGGTCGCGTCCGCCACCTCCACCCTGGCCGACGACCTGGTCAGGTCCAGGGACCTCAGCGAGGTGACGGTCGCGTCCGAGGCGTCGAGCGCGATCCACACCTCGCCGCCGTCGGTGGACACGGGCAGGATCAGCACGTCCGCGGACGCCCCGCCGAGGACCGGCTCGACGGAGCCGGACACGACCAGCGACCCGTCGGCGGACCGCGTCCCCGTCAGCCGGCCGCCTGGTCCCCCGACCGCCGCGCCTCCCGTGAGCGCCACCGCGCCCGTGAGGGTGCCGTCGGCCAGGCCCGTGAGCAGGTCGTGCCGCTTGGAGGCGTGGACGACCGCGCCGGCGAGCACGGTCGGCACGTACGGTCCGGGCGCCATCCGCTCG
This sequence comes from Nonomuraea sp. NPDC050733, assembly GCF_040654215.1. NCBI lineage: Bacteria > Bacillati > Actinomycetota > Actinomycetes > Streptosporangiales > Streptosporangiaceae > Nonomuraea > Nonomuraea sp. NPDC050733. Next base: position 68,941 of record NZ_JBFAHO010000040.1, read on the forward strand.
GCCAGCGCCTCGACGGCGACCGCGGCCTCCAGCAGCCCGTAGCCGGAGCCGCCGGCCTCCTCGGGCAGGTGCAGCCCCAGCAGCCCCTGCTCGGCGAGCCCCGACCAGAACGGGGGACGCTCATCCGTCGCGGATCGCAGCAGCTCGGCGGGGATGTTCCGCTCTGCCCAGCCGCTCACCGACTCGCGGAGCGCCTCATGCTCCTCGTTCAACCCGATCGCCATCGCTCATCCTCCAGCCGAGGTCCCGGTGATGCCAGAACCATATTCTAGAGGATGCTTCTGGCCTAGATGGGGGCGATCCGGTCGGCGAGAGTGTTGAGGTCACGCCAGCGGCTCTTGCCGCTCTCCGGGATGGAGGCGAACAGCATCGCGGGCTTCGCCCGGCCCGTGTCCACGACCGAGACGAGGCCCTGCGCCACGCGCTGCCCGCCGTCCGTGTCGTACGCGACCTTGAAGGCCAGCGTCCACCCCTTGCCCAGGGGCGTACGCTGCGAGCCCGTCCAGGTGAGCGTGGCCCCGGCCGGGTACTGCGTGCCCAGCGCCCACGTCGCGGCACGCGCGGCGAGCTTGCGGTAGTCGGAGTCCTTCGCCGGGCGGGCCGCCGGGGTGGCGCCCGGCAGCGGCGCCGAGCCGATCAAGGCGCCCGGGACGGCCGCCTTGCCGGCGCGCTGGGCCACCGAGAACGGCGCGGACGTCGCGCTCTTCCACGGCAGGCCGAGCCGCGGATACGACAGGCCCGCCTTCGGGTCGCTGACCAGGCCGATGACGACGCTGGCCGTGCCCGGCAGCACGGCGTACTCCTTGGCGGCGGGCACGGGAGGCAGCGCGACACCGGTGGACGACGGCGTGGCCGACGGCACGGCCGACCCGGCGAGCGTCGCGGCGGGCTCCTCCGCGGCTCCGGCGGGCGGGGGCGCGATCGAGCCGCCCTGCGGCAGGCCCTGGTCCTTGGGCACGTCGCCCGAGAAGACGGTGAAGATCAGCAGCACGGCCACCACCGTGGCGATGATCGCGCCGACGAGGTACACGACCCGGATGGGGATGTCGCCGATGCGGCTCATCAGCCCGGACCCGGGCGGCGGGGGCGGGGGCGGCACGACCGGGGGCATGGGGTACTGCTGCGACGAGGGGCCCGGCCCGTGCCCCAGCCGCGTCGCGGCCCCGGCACCCGCCCACGCCCCGCCAGCCTGCGCCCCACCCGCCTGGGCCCCGGAGCCGTTCCCGGCCGGTGAAGCCGCGTGCGGCCCGGACGGCGGGACGGCTTGGGGCCCCGACTCGCGAACGGGACGAGCCCCGTACGGCGGGGCGGTCCGTGGCCCGGACTGCGGCCCGGACTGGGGCCCGGACTGCGGCCCGGACTGGGGCGTGGTCCTCGGTCCGGACCGCGGCGCGGCGGGAGGCTCGGAGGACTGAGGGCCGGAAGGCTGGGGGCCGGAGGGCCGGGAACCGGGCGGCCGGGGAATCCTGACCGTCTCGTCCGCGGGCACGACGATCTTCCGGAACGGGGTCGTGGGAGCATCGTGAGAGGGCTGCTGGTCACCGACGTCCGCCATGACCTTGAGGTTACGTCACTTCAGACCGGGATATTTCCGCCATGTCCCGGCCAGAATCTTATTCCGGAGCCCCTGGCCCTCGCCCCCACATCCCGCCATCTCCCCGAACACCCACTCACCTACGCGGACCAGCACAAATGCCGAAAAAACGTATCTTTCACCGGCGCCAGGGAAGATACCTCCACATGAGGAAGATCGTCGCGGGATTCGTCATGACCGTCCTGCTGACCGGCTGCTCGGCGATCCAGTCCGCCACGACGACCGGCCCTTCGACGTCCGGTGCCTCAGCCCCCGCCGCCACGGCCACCTCGACGGCTACCTCGACGGCCGGCTCCCCGGCCGGCACGGCCACCGCGCCCGCCAGCCCGCCCGTCGTCCCCACGTCGCCCCAGTCCCTGGAGACGGCCTACGAGCAGGTCATCAAGGAGGTCCTCCCGTCGATCGTGCAGATCACCACCAAGGTGGGCCTCGGCTCCGGGATCGTGTACGACTCCGCCGGGCACATCCTGACCAACGCGCACGTGGTCGGTGAGGCCACGCAGATGCGGGTGACCCTGGCCACCGGCGGCGCCGGCCGGTCCGCCCGGCTGGTCAAGTCGTTCCCCGCCGGCGACCTCGCGGTGATCAAGGTGGACGACCCCAGCGGGCTGAGGCCGGCCCGGTTCGGCGACTCCGCCAGGCTGCGCGTCGGCCAGCTCGTGCTCGCCATGGGCAACCCGCTGGGCCTGTCGGGCAGCGTGACCGACGGCATCGTCTCGGCGCTCGGCCGCACGGTCAGCGAGCCGCAGGATCCCGGCTCCCCCGGCGCGACGATCGCCAACGCCATCCAGACCTCGGCCTCCATCAACCCGGGCAACAGCGGCGGCGCCCTGGTGGACCTGTCCGGCCAGGTCATCGGCATCCCGACGCTCGCCGCGACGGACCCGAACCTGGGCGGCGGCGCGGCCCCCGGCATCGGCTTCGCCATCCCGAGCAACACCGCCACGGACATCGCCGCCCAGATCGTCCGCGACGGCAAGGTCACCAACACGCACCGCGCCGCCCTCGGCATCAGGGGCAGCACGGTCGTCGGCGGCAGCGGCCAGACGACGGGAGTCGGGGTGGTCGGCGTCGAGCCCGGCAGCGGCGCCGAGAAGGCGGGCATCCGGCCCGGTGACGTGATCGTCTCCGTCAACGGCACCGAGACGCCCACAATGGCCGCCCTGTCCGAGCTCCTGACCACGCTCAAGCCGGGCGACCAGGTCAAGGTCGGCCTCGTCCGCGCGGACGGCACGCAGACCACGGTCACGGCGACCCTGGGCGAGCTGCCGGGCGACTGACCGAGGGCCACCTCCCGCGGCTCACTGACGCGCGTCGAAAACGATCTCCACCCGGCGGTTCTTGGCCCGGTTGCGCTCCACCGGCTTGCCGTCGACGAGGTTGGGCAGTTTGGGCCGGGTCTCGCCGTACCCCTGCGCCTGGAATGTGACGCCGGCGTCCCCGAGCAGCCCGCGCAGGCCCCGCTCGACGGCCTGGGCGCGCCGCTGGGAGAGGCGCAGGTTGTAGGAGCCGGAGCCCTGGTCGTCCGTGTGCCCCTGCACCTTGACGACGCCGCCCGCCCCCTCGGCCCTGACCTTCTCCGCGACGCCCTGGAGCCGCTTCCTGGCGGCGCCGGTCAAGGCCCACTTGTCCACGGCGAACAGCACGTCGCTGGTGAGCGCGACCGTGACCTGGGTGCCCTGCTTCGTCTCGCTCTGGGTGCCGTCGAGCGACTCGACCTCGCCGACGATGTCCTCGACGGGCAGCACGAGATCCTCCACGACCGCGTTCACGTCCGGCGGGACGGGCGGGGTGGTGGGACCGGCCGGCGGGTTCGCCGGCACCAGCAGCCCGGCGGCGACGCCCAGAGCGGCGATGCTAGGAGATCGGAACATCGGTGAGCACGCCGATCATCGGCATCTCCACGTTGACCTGCGTGACGTCCGCGGGCGGGGCCGCGAAGACGGCGTAGAGCGAGCTCGTCTGACCTCGCTCCAGGAACTGCCCCTGCGTACGGGAGCAGACGCACTCGCTGTCGGCGGTCGCGCCGTTGCGGGCCACGCGGTAGCGCTTGGCGTTGACCGGGTCGATCAGGGAGACGGCCGACACCGAGAAGTCCAGCGTTCCGGTGCTCATGCCGTTGTGCAGGTTGACCTTGCCGTCGAGGGCGGTGACGGTCCAGTTGAGGGTGACGGTCCTGCCCTGCCGCTTCAGGCCGGTGATGTCGACCCGCGCCTTGCCGGTCTGGCCGCCGCCCGCGACGCTCGCCTCCCGGGTCGCGATCGCCTCGGTGGGCTCGGCCGCCTTCGTCGCCTCGGTCTGCTGGGGCGCCGGGGCGGCGGTCGTGGTCTCGGCGCGGGCCGCGGTCTGCTGGGCCTGCCCGTCCTCGCCGCCGCCGGCCTGCCGGCCCGGAAGCACCCCGCAGCCGGCCAGCGCGACGGCCGCCACGCCCAACGCGATCGTCTTGCGCATGATCCTGGATCACCTTTCGAACGTCGCCGGAGTCGCACCGGAAGCCGGATCACTCCCTCCACAGACTCCCACAATCTGCACAAATGCCTCAACTTTCACCATTGTCACAGGTCAGCGCCCCTCAAGAGCCTCGCAACCGGCACGTCCCAATAATCAAGGGCCAACCAGGCGAATCCACACACTCGGCCGCCAGACGAGGACACGACCATGCGACGCCTACCCAGTGTGATCACCCCCGCACTCGCCGGCCTGCTCATCGCCGGCCTCACCGCCACCGCCCAGCCCGCGCGGGCGGCGGAGGCGGCACAGGCACCCGGCCGTCCCGCCGCGCTCGGCGCCTTCTACGGCCAGCGGCTGTCGTGGACCGCCTGCGGCGGCGGCCACCAGTGCGCCAGGCTGAAGGTGCCGCTCGACTACGCCAAGCCGGGCGGCGACCGGATCGACATCGCGGTGATCCGCCTGCCCGCCACCGGCCGGCGGGCCGGGGCGGTCGTCGTCAACCCGGGCGGTCCCGGCGAGTCGGGCGTCCAGGCGGCCAGGCAGGCAGACGCGTTCCTCTCCCCCGCCGTCCGCGCCCGGTTCGACCTGGTCGGGTTCGACCCGCGGGGCGTGGGCGCCTCCACCGCGGTGCGCTGCTTCACCGACGCCCAGCTCGACAGCTACTTCGCCATGGACAGGTCGCCGGACACCACCTTCGAGGTCAAGAACCTCGACCTGGCTCAGAAGCAGTTCGCCCAGGCGTGTCAGGCCCGCTCCGGCAAGCTGCTGCCCCACCTGGCCACCACCGATGCGGCCCGCGACATGGACGTGCTGCGCTCCGCTCTCGGCGAGTCCCGCCTGACGTACGTGGGCTTCTCGTACGGCACCTTCCTCGGCGCCACGTACGCCGACCTGTTCCCCGGGAAGGTGCGGGCGCTGGTGCTCGACGGCGCCATGGACCCCACGCGGACCGGCGACGAGCTCGGCACCGGGCAGTCCGGCGGCTTCGACGTGGCCTTAGAGTCGTTCCTGCGCGACTGCTTCAAGGTCAAGGGCTGCCCGTTCCCGACGCACCGGCTGGGCGCGGCGAACAAGAAGGTCGAAGCCCTGCTGGCGCGGGTGGACAGGGCTCCGCTGCGCAACGTGTACGACGGCAGGCAGGTCAGCCAGGCGATCGCGGTGACGGGCGTCCTGTCGGCCCTCTACAGCGAGTCGGCCTGGCCCATGCTGCGGCAGGCGCTGGCCGACGCGTTCCAGGGGGACGGGATCAGGCTGCTGCTGCTCGCGGACCTGTACAGCGAGCGCCGGGCGGACGGCACGTACACCAACAGCTTCGCCGCGCGCGAGGCCATCGACTGCCTGGACCACCCGCCCACCCGCAAGGCCACGGCCAGGACCGGGACGACGCCGTGCGACTACTGGCCGGTCAGGCGGAAGAGGTCGATCCGGCCGCTGCGGGCCGACGGCGCCCCGCCCATCCTGGTGATCGGCACGCTGCGCGACCCCGCCACGCCGTACAAGTGGGCGCAGGCGCTGGCCTCGCAGCTCTCGTCGGGTGTGCTGCTGACGTTCGACGGCGACGGGCACACCGCCTACCGCAAGGGCTCGCCATGCGTGGACCGGCTCGTGGACCGGTACCTGACCACACTGGCCGCCCCCGCGAACGGCACGAACTGCCCGAAGATCAAGCCCGTCCGGGCGTCCGGCGGATAGCTCCCTGCGGCGCCGGGCGGTCGTCCGTCCGGGCATCGCGGGCCCCTCGCTCAGCCCTCGATCACGTACGCGACCGCCCGGTCCAGTCCCAGCCGCTCGCCGCTGTGGAACGCCGCCGTGTAGGCCCGCGTCCCCAGCGCCTCGCGCGCGCGTGCCACGCAGTGCTCGTGGTCGCGCATGTGCGGCCAGAGCCTGGCCGGCGAGGCTCCCATCGCCTGCCAGAGCGCGTTCGCCACCCCCAGCATGCGGGCGGCGCGCTCGTGGCGGCCCTGCGCCCCGGCGATCCAGGCCAGGACCTCGACGCACTCCGCGAGCCCCCACCGGTCGCTGATGGTCCGCCTGATGGCCACCGCCTCCCGCAGCGTCTCCTCGGCCCGCCGCGGGTGACCCTGGTGCCAGGCGGTGATGCCGACGGCGAACAGCGCGTACCCGCGCGAGGGCTCCGCGCGCCGCTTCACGCACAGCGTCAGGAACTCCTGGGCCAGCTCCCCGGCCCGTTCGGGGTCCTCGCCCGCGCTGAACGAGACGTCGTAGAACAGGTTGATGGCCAGGGCGCTGAGATCGCCGCGGTCCTGGTGGCCGGCCCGCGCCTTCTCCATGAGTGCCATCCCGCTCCGCGCGTCGCCGGCCGAGAAGGCGAGCATGGCGGAGACCTGCGTCGCGAACGCCCGCGTCTCCTCGTCCCCCGCCTCACGGGCCAGCCGGTGCGACTCCTCCAGCATGACCTCCGCCTCGGCGCGGTCGCCCTGGAGCAGGGCGAGCATCGCCGACGCCCACAGCGCGGTCCGGCGGGCCCGGGAGCCGGAAGTGACCAGGTCCAGCCCGCGGTCCAGCCAGTGACGGCCCTCCGTGACGGAGCCCGCGAGGATCCAGTAGCCCCACATCGCGGAGACCATGTCGAGCCCGCCCGCCGCCTCTTCCGGCCGGGAGTACGACAGGTCGAGCGCGACACGGATGTTGGGCAGCTCCGTCGCCAGCAGGCGGTAACGGTCGAGCTGCTCGGGCACCAGCCGGTCCACCCGCTCCTCGGCGACGAGGCGCCGGTAGTGGTCGCAGTAGCGCCGCCGTAGCGCGTCCTCCTCGCCGCTCTCCGCGAGCTTCTCCCGGCCGTACGAGCGGATGCTGTCGAGCATGTGGTACCGGACGCGGCCCTCCTGGTGGTCGGCGACCAGGATGGACTTGTCCACGAGGCCCGCCAGCAGGTCGAACACGTCCTCCCGGTCGATGCCGCGGCCGTGGCAGACCTCCTCGGCCGTGTCCACGTCCAGGCCGCCCGCGAACATCGACAGCCGGCTCCACAGCCGCTGCTCCGCCTGCGTGCACAGGCCGAAGCTCCAGTCCACGGCCGCGTGCATCGTCCGGTGGCGGGGCGGGACGGTCCCGGAGCCTTCGGCGTCCAGCACCTCGAACCGCTCGTCGAGCCGGCGCTCCAGCTCCTCGACCGGCATGGAGTGCAGCCGTCCCGCCGCGAGCTCGATGGCCAGTGGGATGCCGTCGAGCCGGCGGCAGAGCCGGGCGACCAGCGCGGCGTCCGTGCGGTCCACGGTGAAGCCGGGACGCACCCGCGCCACCCGGTCGGCGAACATCCGGACGGCCTCGCTGCGCGCGATGGCGCGGGGCGCGGCGGCCGGGTCCGGCACGGACAACGAGGGCACCACGAGCACCTGCTCGCCCGCCACCCCGAGCGTCTGCCTGCTGGTGGCCAGCACCCGCAGCCGGCCCGCGCCGCGCAACAGCCCGTCGACCAGCTTCGCGCACGCGTCCAGCAGGTGCTCGCAGTTGTCGAGGACGAGCAGCAGGTGCTGGCCGGAGAGGTAGTCGGCGAGCACGGTCATGGGGGACGCCCCCGCGTCGCGGACGCCGAGCGCCGTCGCGACGGCCGGCACCAGCAGGTCCGGGTCCTCCAGAGAGGTCAGCTCGACGATCTCCACCCCGTCGTCGAACGCCGGTCGCAGCGTCTCCGCCACGCGCAGCGCCAGCCGCGTCTTGCCGACCCCGCCGGCCCCGGTCAGGGTCAGCAGGCGGCCACGGGCCAGCAGCCGCCGGGCGCCGGACACCTCGCCGCGGCGCCCGATGAAGCTGGACGTCTGAGCGGACGTCATCACTGGATGTAGCACGGCCTGTGCACGCTCCCGCCGCCCCCTGCCGGCTCCCCTTGCCGGTGCCACGGTCACCCGACTACCGGCGACCGCGGCCGGTGCCGCGGTCATCCGATTACGGCGACCGCTCCTCCAGGTTAAGCGCAGACCGTAAAGAGCGCACCCGGGAACCGGGTGCGCTCTCGCCGTCAGCTCGGTCGCCGGCGTGGCGGGCGGCCGCCCGCCACG
>NZ_JBFAHO010000041.1:0-75976 GCF_040654215.1 Nonomuraea sp. NPDC050733
CCCGGCGGTTTCCAGCGGTGGCTGCTGGTACGCCGCAGTCTCACCCCGAACGATCAAGGCGAGCGTGAACTGGCCTTCTACCTGTGCTTCGGACCCGCAGGCACCCCACTGGAACAGCTCGTCCGCATCGCCGGCTCCCGCTGGGCCATCGAGGAATGCTTCCAGTCCGCCAAGAACGAAGTCGGCCTGGACCAGTACCAGGTCCGCCGCTACGACGGCTGGCACCGCCACATCACCCTCGCGATGCTCGCGCACGCTTACCTGGCCGTCACCGCCGCGCACGCCCCAAAAGCACGAGCGGCCTGGTCCCCCTCACCCCAGCCGAGATCCGCCGTCTCCTGGCACATCTGACCAGCGCCGTCACCCACCCCATCAACCAAATCCTGCAACGCGCCCTGGCATGGTCACACCACCGACGAGCCCACCAAGCCCGCGCCCGCAGCAGCCACTACTGGAAACGCTGGCTTCGCCACAACAAGATCCAGCTATAGATCACAAAACATGACTGTAGTACTAGGCAGTGTGACTGCGCCGACGCCGACGCGAGCCGGGCCTGAGCGAGATCCTTGAGAAGGGGTTTCCGCAGGGGATGAACGTGCCTGACGCCCCTAGATAAAGGGTCAGGCACGTTCGTCGGGAGCCCCTTTGCCTTACATGCCTGACACCTGGCTCTGTAGGTGAATTTGAGAGCCGGATGTCGGTCAGTGGCTCTGTGACGCTCGGTGGGGCTGGAGCCGTGTTAGCGAATTCCAGAGCCACTTGAGGGTTAGCGGTGCGAGTATCGAAGCGTTACTCCGTGTGAGGAGACGCTGGTGACACACCCCCAGTCCAAGGTGGAGGTATTCGCGGCGATTCGTCGGGATTCTCGTGCGGGGCTGTCGGGTCGGCAGATCGCGATCAAGTATCGGTCAGCCGGAACACGGTGGCTGAGGCGTTGCGTCAGCCGTGGCCGGAGCCGAGGAAGAAGATGGCGCCGCGGGCGAGTCGGCTGGATGAGTTCAAGCCATTGATCGACGAGATGCTGCGGGCCGATCTGGATGCGCCGCGCAAACAGCGGCACACGGCGAAGCGGATCTTCGCGCGGCTGGTGGATGAGCACCAGGCGATGGAAATCTCGTATTAGATCGTCCGCGCCTACGTCGCTCGCCGGCGGGGCGAGATCCGGGTCGAGGCAGGACGGGGTCCGCCGGAGGCGTTCGTCCCGCAGTCGCATCTGCCGGGAGTCGAGGCGGAGGTCGACTTCGGGGACGTGACGGTGCGGATCGCGGGCGAGCAGGTGAAATGCTTCCTGTTCTCGTTCCAGTTGTCGTATTCGGGCAAGGCGGTCCATCGGGTGCTCGCCACCGGAGGCCAGGAGGCCTTCCTCGAGGGACACGTCCACGCCTTCAGAGTGCTGGGCGGAGTCCCGACAGGCAAGGTTCGCTACGACAACCTCAAGGCCGCGGTCTCCAAGGTGCTGGGGTTCACCCGGGCCCGGACGGAGTCCGCCCGCTGGACGGCGTTTCGAGAGCACTACGGGGTCGAGGCGTTCTACTGCCAGCCGGGGATCAAGGGCGCCCACGAGAAGGGCGGGGTCGAGGGCGACATCGGCTGGTTCCGCCGCAACCACCTGGTCCCGGTTCCAGAGGTCGGCTCGCTGGATGAGCTGAACGAGATGATCGACCGCTGGGACGAGGCTGACGAGGGACGGCGGATCGGGGCGCGGGCCAGAACGGTCGGCGAGTGCTTCGCGATCGAGCGGCCGCTGCTGCGGACGGTCTCGGAGGAGCCGTTCGAGACCGGGCTGTTGCTCCCGGTCCGAGTCGATCGCTACGGCCAAATCACCGTCCGGACGAACCGGTACTCGGTCCCGGCCCGGTTCATCGGCCGCCAGCTGCGGGTCATGCTGCACGCCTCCCACCTGATCGTCTATGACAGGCAGCAGGTCGTCGCTGAGCACGATCGGTTGTTCGCCAAGGGCGGCCGGCGCCTGGAGCTGGACCACTATCTGGAGGCCCTGATCCGCAAGCCCGGCGCGCTGCCGGGCGCGACCGCTCTGGAGCAGGCGCGGGCCGCGGGCAAGTTCACCCCGGTCCACGACGCTTGGTGGGCGGCGGCTTGCAAGGCCCATGGCGACCGCGACGGCACCCGCGCGCTGATCGAAGTGCTGCTCCTGACCCGTCACATCCCTACCGAGCATCTGGTCACCGGCCTGGCCGCCGCGCTGCGGGCCGGCGCCCTCACCGCGGACGCGGTCGCCCTGGAGGCCCGCAAAGCCGCTGAGGAAGACGAACAAGCTGCTCCCGAGCCCGCCCAGCACGACAACCACGAGGCAACGGTGATGTTCCTGACCGAACGGCGCCTGGCCCAGCTTCCCCGCGACACCCGACCGCTGCCCTCGGTGACGGCCTACGACCAGCTCCTCAAACGCGCCCGGCCGCCCGGCGAGCGCCCAGCCCAAGGAGGAACACCATGAGCGTCCCCCACCGCGGCATGACCGAACAGGCCGCCCAGGCCTCCATCGATCAGGCCTGCCGGATGCTCCGCCTGCCCAGCATCCGCACCGCCTTTCCCGAAATGGCCGAGCAGGCGACCCGCGAGCAGATGTCCTACCTGGGATTCCTCGCCGAACTCCTACTGACCGAATGCGACGACCGCGCTCGCCGCCGCTCTGAACGCCGCATCAAGGCCGCCCGGTTTCCCCGCGACAAGTCCCTGCGCGCCTTCGACTTCGACGCCAACCCCAACATCGATCCCGCCACCATCCACACGCTCGCCACTTGCGAATGGGTGAAAAAGGGCCAGCCTCTCTGCCTGATCGGCGACTCCGGCACCGGCAAGTCCCACCTGCTCATCGCCCTCGGGACCGAGGCCGCAATGAAGGGCTACCGGGTCCGCTACACCGTCGCCACCAAGCTCGTGAACGAACTCGTCGAGGCCGCCGACGACAAGGTCCTCGCCAAGACCGTCGCCCGCTACGGACGCGTCGACCTGCTCTGCATTGACGAGCTCGGCTACATGGAACTCGACCGGCACGGCGCCGAACTCCTCTTCCAGGTCCTCACCGAACGCGAAGAGAAGAACAGCGTCGCCATCGCCAGCAATGAGTCCTTCTCCGGCTGGACCCGCACCTTCACCGACCCGCGCCTCTGCGCCGCGATCGTCGACCGGCTCACCTTCGCTGGCAACATCATCGAGACCGGCACCTACTCCTACCGCCTTGCCCAAACCCGAGCCAGAGCCGAACAAGCCAGCTGACCACACTCACAGAGGTGGGACCGGAATACGCCAGAAACCTGCCGTGGTGACCGGTAAGCGCTGGTCAGCGGGTGGCCGAGCTTGGACTGACCAGATCACTCCGTCACGGGCAGGCACTCGGCAAGCAGGTCGACGACGTCGCGCCAGGCTCGCTGCGCGTGCCGTGGGTGGTAGCCGACGCCGGGGACCACGGCGTGGTCGACCGGCGGGTGGTGGAAGGCGTGCAAGGCGCCGCCGTAGACCACGAGGCGCCAGTCGACGCCCGCGGCCTGCATCTCGGCGGTGAACGCGTCCCGTTGCGCGGGCGGCATGATCGGGTCTTCCGACCCGACCCCGGCCCACACCGGGCAGCGAATGCGCGCCGCCTCGCCCGGTCGGCCCGTGGTCAGTGCGTTGACTGTCCCGATCGCGCGGAGGTCGACGCCGTCGCGCCCGAGCTCCAGCCCGATGGCGCCCCCGGTGCCGTAGCCGACGGCGGCGATCCGGTCGGGGTCGGTCCGCGGTTCGGCGCGCAGCACGTCGAGCGCCGCGTGGCCGATGCCCCGCATCCGGTCGGGGTCGGCGAGCAGCGGCATGCAACGGGCCAGCATCTCCTCGGGGTCGATGAGCAAGCGCCCGCCGTGGAGGTCGAAGGCCAGCGCCACGTATCCCAGCTCGGCGAGCGCATCGGCTCGGCGGCGCTCGACGTCGCTGAGCCCTGGGCCCTCTGGTCCGAGCAACACCGCGGGGCGGCGCCCGGTGCCGGAGGGCAGCGCAAGGTGCCCGATCATCGTCAGGCCGTCGGCCTGGTACTCGACCGTGTGGGTTGTCACTGTCGTCATGAGACGGGACTGTAGTGATCGTCGAGCCAGGCCGGGCCGGTGTTCACCGCTGGCAGAGTTCACTGCTGGCAGAACAGCGCGGGTGTGCCTCTGAAATGCGGCGATGGCTCACAAGGTTCGTCACAAACCCCGTTCTCGCGGCAGCGTTATCGGATCACCTCCCTGGCCACGGTGCTGGAGACTGACCCTCGCGGCAGGTTTCTGGCATATTCCGGCCCACCCCTCACACAGCGTCACGAGAGCCATGCCCCAGACCCACGGGCATGGCTCTCGTTTTCACCAACACTCAAGGCAGTTGATCAGCAAGTGGCTCTCAAACCGACCGACACATGGCTCTCGGATCCACCTTCATAGCCAGACACCTTCTTGGCACCCCAGATAACCACTGCGCCCGTTGCGGCATCGAAGCCCACCTTCTCGGCGGCCGCCTCTGCGAACGCTGCACCCTGCATGACCGGCTCGACATACTCCTCGATGACGGCACCGGACGCGTCAATTTCGCGCTCGTCCCGCTGCATCACCTACTCACCGACATGCCGCGATCGAAGAGCGGGCTGGCCTGGCTCAGAAGCACAAAGGTCCAGAATCTGCTGACCGCGTTAGCGACCGGAGACATGCCGCTCTGCCACCAAGCGTTCCACGAGCATCCCGATTGGCGGCCCGCGGCGCATCTCCGTGACCTGCTGATGTCCTGCGGCCTGCTACCGACGGTCGACAAGCACCTCTTGCACGTCGAAAGCTGGCTGCAACGGCGCCTGGCCGAACTCGCCCACCACGAGCACCTGCCGATCCTGCAGCGGTTCGCGACCCGGCACCAGCTGGCCAAACTCCGAGAACGAGCCGCCCGCCGCCCGCTGACCAGCAGCACCGTTCCCCTGGCGACGCAAGAGTTCAACCGAGCCCACGAGTTCCTCCTCTGGCTCACACAGCGCCAATGCCCTTTGGACCGGTTGAGCCAAGTTGACGTCGATCTCTGGCACGCCACTCACAAACCTCACGAGCATCGTTCCCTGTGCGCCTTCTTCACCTGGGCGATACGCACCAGACGCGCGCCGCAAGGGCTCAACCTGCCACGGCTGAACCGGCCGGAAGGCCGACCGCTCACCCAGCACCGGCGGCTCGAACTCCTGCACCGGACTCTGGACGACAAGGCAGGCCCCGTCTGGTCCCGAGCCGCGGCCTGCCTCATGCTGCTCTATGCCCAGCCCGCCGGCCGCATTGTCCGGCTCACCCTCGATGACATCATCCATGACTCCGCCGGCCAGCCCCTCCATTACAGAAGCCTCGCCGACGTCGTCCGCGACCTCGGCATCTCCGGCCAAGCCGCCCGCACCGCCGCCCTTCGGCACTTGGTCCTCCAAGCTCCCGCTCCCGTCATCGCGCAGGCTCTGGGCTTCCACGACAAGACCACCACCCGGCTCGCATCCGAAGCGGGCGGGACCTGGAGCCGCTACGCCTCAAACGATCACGCTCAGTGAACAAAAGCAGAGACAGGAGCGCGAACTCAGATCACTCGATCAACGATCTTTACCAGTCTCGGAGGCCGATACAGGCGTGGATCTCGACCGAGCTACCGGCTGCGGCGTCTCATTCTCTCCGGATCAGCAAGAAGGCCCCGAGGGCGATCAACACGATCCCCAGCAGGACCACGGTCGCACCGATGCCGATCAGGATCGTCCCCAGGAGGACGAGGATCGTCCCAATGACGAGAAGAAAGATCGCGAGGACGGTCACGGCGGCCTCCTGTCACCCTTCCGCCCGACACCCTTCCCCCCTCCAGCGCAAACACTCTGCCCCCGACCTCGGAAGACGGGTCTCTGGACACGGCTAGCGGCCTCTGCCTCGCCGGCTACGTCTGCGAGGTGACCGGCGGCCGGTGGCTGGTCACCGCGGATGATGAACTACGCCGACTGGATCGACGACAGCAACAGCCCTGAGCGGCGGGCCACCCGCCGACCACATTCCCGGCCTGGAGGCCGCCGCGGGCGTCCTGTGCACCCCGTTCGCTGACCCCGCCCCTGCGGTTCGCCGCTGGCTGGAGCAGCGCGCCGACGACTGGCAGCACGGCACCAGCAACGCCCCCGACCTGCCTGCGTACCTGCGCGTCATGGTCACCGAAGCGTGGATCGACTACGCCGCCACCATCGACCTGGGCGTACGCGGCGACACCCCGCAGGACAGCGCGCCGCACGCCGTCACCCCAAAGGTCGTCTTCCACGCCCGTCTGTGGGACGGCCGCCAGATCGACACCAGAGAGCGCGACGTCCAGCTCGCCGCCGACACCCCGGGACTGCCGAGGCGACCTTGTGACACCCGGGCCTGCGCCTGCCCGGGTCGCCGTCATTGGGCGAAGACGCAAAGGCCCTCTCGTGTAGCAATCCGCGGCGTGATGCGACCCCAGACCACGCAGGCCAACACCGACCCACAGCAGATCACCCCCTCCCACGCGCCGGACGGCGTCGACCCCGGCCCGCTGCAGCGGCCCACGATGACCGTGCGCCAGGCGGCCGCCGTGCTCGGCATCGACCGTGGCGCCGCCTACGACGCGGTCCGCCGCGGCGAGCTGCCCGCGCTGCGCATCGGCCGCAAGATCCTCATCCCCACCGCGCCGGTCCGGGCCATGCTCGGCATGCCGCCCCTCGACGGCGAGCACTGAGGTGGGCCTCCGCCTGATGGTCGAGGTCTTCAACCACGCCCCCACCACGCTGACCTGGCGCGAGCTGTTCGTGCTGCTGGCCCTGGCCGAAACAGGCCCGCGACGCCACCCGGCTGTGCCTGCCCGGCCTGGAGGACGACCGCGTCTTTCTGCGCCGAGCCCGGCTCAGCCGCAGCCAGCGCTACGACGTCCCGGTGGGCATCGCGAAGTGGATCGGGGAGCGCGTCGCCGCCATGGGTCGACACACCGCTCGGGAGGCCGATCGTGGCCGATGCCGACGATGAGTTCGCGGATGAACTTTGCGAACTCATCGTCGCCGCGATCAGATCAGTGCATGGTGTCGGCAACCTTGATCATGCTGTGTTCGATGAGGAACCTCTGGTTGTACATGTAGGACTCGTAGGAGCTGGCGCACTGGTAGATGATGGCGCGGTCGCCGTTGTTGCGGGTTGAGGTGATGTCGAGGCACATCGGCCTGCTGGTGCCGAGGGTGTCGGCGACCATGATCTGGCCGTGCTCGATGACGAACTTCTGGTTGGCGTGGATTGGGCTCAGGCACTGCCAGAGACGGACGTTGTCGCTATTGTTGCGGGTGTTGCCAGCGTCCAGGCACATCGGCCTGGCGGTGCCGGCGGTGTCGGCCACCTTGATCTGGCCCCCGTCGATGACCCACTGCTGGTTGGGCGTGAAGCTGTCCCCGGGGACAGCGCACTGCCAGATCACGACGGGGTTGCCGTTCTGGCGGCTGTTGCCGGCGTCCAGGCACATGGTTGGCTCGGCGGCATACGAGGTACTCGGTGACAGGGTCAGTGATACGGCCGCTGTTGTGAGCACGGCGCCAAGCGCCAGGCCGGCTCTTTTCGCCACCGTGCGAAGTGTTGCGGTGCGGTTCATGGGCAACATGAGTTACTCCGTTTCCGTATCGAATTGATTACAGAGCGTGATACTCGGTGCTCCGGCCTCAACATTTCCCGTCCGCCGCACCGCGCTCGACTTGATCAACTCCAATCCACCCATCGAGCTTGACGTGATGCGAATCGGCTTTACCGGGCGTTGACGGATAGTCGCCGGTGGAGCGGCTCCGCTCACGCGCCACGGGCGACACTCCCGCGCTGCTCGACATGGAGATGGCCGCGCGGGCGCACGGGTTCCGCACGTTCGAGGAGACCGTGGCCAAGCTGCTCGCCCTCCTCGACTAGGAGTGTCCTGAAGATCTTGATGGTCTGGCCAGGGTGGGATCGAGGATGCAGACTCGGGTCATGATGGGTCGTCGGAGGGTTCCGGCCGGGCCTGAGGCGTGGGTGGTGTGCCGGGAGATGATCCCGGCTGGGAGCGTGTTCGCGTTCCTAGCCGAACAGCGGCGGGTGTTGTTCCCGCCGCTGGCGTTCGCGGACATGTACGCGCCGGTCAACGGGCGTCCATCGGTGCCGTCGGGCCTGCTGGCCACGGTGGTGGTGCTGCAGGCGCTGCATGGTCCGAGCAGCCCGTCGTTCTCCGGCGCCTGCCGCACCCCGACGGCACGATCCATCTGAGGCAGTGGGCATCCCTACAACGCCACCGCCACCGTCATGGACGCCTCGACGCTCGGCTGCAGCGGTGGCTGGAGGCCCTGCCGGGCTGGAGATGGGAAGTGCCGCTCGCACCATGCGCTGACCCCCAGCCGATCGTGCGCGCATCGCGTCAGGGTCGTACCTGTCACGCACCCATGGAGGAGTAACGATGCGAGCCCTGACCTTCAACCCTGACCTCTCCTTCGAGGTCGTGCCCGACCCGGTGCCGACGCCCTCACAGGCGCTGGTCCAGGTTGCGGCATTCTCGCTCAACTTCGGCGAGATCGCTTTCAGAAGCGCGGACATCCGGCCCGGGTACGTCCCGGGCTGGGACGCCGCCGGAGTGGTCGTCCAGGCCGCCGCCGACGGCTCAGGTCCTGCCGTCGGTACCCGCGTTGTCACTTTTGGCTGGTCGGGGGCCTGGGCGGAGCTGCGCGCCGTGGACACCGCCGAGCTGGCCGTCGTTCCCGAAGCCGTCGACCTGGGGCAGGCGAGCGCACTGCCGGTCGCCGGGGTCACGGCGCTGCAGGCGGTCCGACGGCTCGGCCCGGTGGCGGGCCGCCGCGTCCTGGTCACCGGGGCGTCCGGAGGTGTCGGCCGCTTCGCCGTACAACTCGCCGCCCGTGCGGGAGCCCGTGTCGTCGCCTCCGCCGGCAGCCTGGCCCGCGCGCAAGGCCTGCGTGAACTGGGCGCCGCGGAGATCGTGATCGGTCCGGAAAACCTGGAGGGCCGCGTGTACGGGGTGCTGGACAACGTGGGCGGGCGGCAGCTCGCGCAGGCGTTCTATCGGCTGGAGGACGACGGCGTCGCGATGGCCATCGGACGGGCGGCCCGCGAGAACACGATCATCGACTTCGAGCTCGCGGGCACGCGATCGGCGCGGGGGAGGATCGAGAACTTCAACGTGATCACGCCGTTCGGCGACGACCTTGCTCGCCTGGTCGAACTGCTGGCGGCGGGCGAGCTGGTCGCGCAGGTCGGCTGGCGCGGGCCATGGAACATGGCGATGGAAGCCGCCGATGCCCTGCTCGCCCGCCGCGTCGCCGGAAAAGCGGTCCTCGACGTATGACCTGTCGAGTCGCGCTGGGCGATCGGTCCCGCCTGTCCTTCAGAGTCGGCATACTGAACAGGCTGCTCCACTGTGCTGTCCCCGCACAGGCAGAACGGGGCGCCTGAGCCGTCGCCGTCGACCGCATGAGTGGCATTCTTGGGGCGAACGATTTGGCGTCAAAGACACCCTCTCAGGGCTGAAGACATCTTCCCGCAGACGCTCAACGCCTGGCGCAGCGACCAGCTCGTAGGAGTGGGCGACGAGGTCCTTCACCAGCTCGGCGGTGATCTGCCGGCCCTCGCCCAGGGAGATCCAATGCTTCTTGTTCAGGTAGCGGCCCACCATGATCGATTCGTGCCGTCGCCGCAGCGACCGCGCATGTTCGGGCTCGGCCTTGACGGTGATGATCTGATCCTGTGGGTCGTCGGTGACGATGAGGAAGACCTTTCCCGCCACCTTGTAGACGTCAAGCTTGTCGGTGAACGGCCGGCCATGGCTGACGCCGGGAAGCTCCTCGGCCGTGCTGCGGGCCAGGCGCTGAAGTCGGTTGCCGGTGATGGACATGGCGTCCTCAGCGGGTGTCGAACCGCGCCGGGTCGACTGGCCTGCGCCTTTCCGTTCATCGCGGGCCGCCCCCTCGGCGGTCCTCAGCGCCGGCGTACGCGGGCCAGAAGGGGCCGCGGATCCCACAGCCCCGGCACCGCCGCCCGTTTCGATCATCCGCGCATGCCCATCCCCAGGAAACAGTGCCCAGCGCTGCAACTGGCCCTCGCAACGGCCGGGAAGTGACACAATCGAGGAACTCGGCAAGGCCGTCAAGAGCATCTTCGTCGCCGAATACGTCGCCTCCCAAGAGCTGCGCCGGGAGATCCACGAGGGCCTGCAGGTCGTGGAGAACTGGAACTCCGCCAACACCGACCTGTTCCGCTGCAGTCCGCGCTGGTGTTTCCCTCGGTGTCCGGCAATTCCTCGAACGAGG
This sequence comes from Nonomuraea sp. NPDC050733, assembly GCF_040654215.1. Lineage (NCBI taxonomy): Bacteria > Bacillati > Actinomycetota > Actinomycetes > Streptosporangiales > Streptosporangiaceae > Nonomuraea > Nonomuraea sp. NPDC050733. The sequence goes on from NZ_JBFAHO010000041.1 coordinate 10,295, forward strand.
CGTACCGGGCGACCCCTCATCACCCGGGTGAGGGCGTCGTCGCGTCCGCACATGAAACGGATGTAGTCGCCGGCGGCCAGCCGCCGCAGGCTGGGGTACTGCACCCGGACCTCGATGGTCTTGGAGCCGTCGGCGACCAGGTCGAAGTAGCGGTGGTAGAGGTTCATCTCACGGGCCCGCAGGCCTGGCGCGGTGGTGGCGGGGCGACCTTCCCACCTCCCGGATCGGTCCGCGAGGAGGCTGAGTGCAAGAACCAGCGGTTAGTTCCAGCAAGTTCGGCCGACCCATCGTTACCGCCGAGGCGATCGGCTGGCGCACGCGGTCTTCAAGGCGGCCGCCGACACCTCACCCGGCACGATCTGCGCGGAACCGACGACACAGCGTGATTCGCCGCGAAATGTCCTCTCGCACTACTGTCGCGTGTGCGGCGTCGGCGGCCGCCAGCTTGCTCCGGAATGGCGGCCGTCGAAGCGACGCCTCGGTCTGTCTCGCCAGCTCCCAACGTGAGAATGGGCGCATCCACATGGACGATCTGGAGACCCTCATGGTTTTCGCGAGTTATGAAGAAGCGCACGCGAAGGTGCGCGAGTTGTGCGTCGAGCACCTGGGCGAGCACATCGGCGCGCAGGTCGCGGCGCTGGCCAAGCCCGCCTTCGGCCTGCGCCCGGTGAAGCCCGGCATCGAGCCCGCCGGCCTCGGCCGCTGGGGCGGCCCGGCCCTTCTGAACCCTGGGACGCCGTGGCCCGACTACGACGGCGTCCCACTGAGCCTCTTCGCCGTCCTGGACGTCGACGCCCTCGGCCCCTGGCTGGCGGACGAGCGCCCGCCCGTCGGCGACCAGCTCCTCAACATCTTCTACTGCGACCCCGACCCCGGCCGCGGATACGAACGCGGGAACGCCCCCATTCCTGACTACGAGGGCCCGCGATACTGCCGGATCATCCCGGCGGACCCGGCACAGGCGATCGAGGTGGACGCGCCCGCACCCGCGACGATCCGCGACCCCGAGCCGTTCTACGCCGTGCCGGTCATCACGATTCCCTCCGCCCAGGGCGTCACCTACGACCCGGTTCTCGACACGCTGGATTACGGCGGCGAGACCGACGGATCCCCGTACTACGGATCCCTGCCCGGCTGGCTGGTCGGGGACAAGCTCGGCGACGCCTGGCGCGACTTCTGCCACCAAGTGCAGGGCCTCTACCAGTACGAGGACGTGAACTTCTCCCCAGACCAGGCCTTCGGCTGGCCGTACCTGGAGAACACCTTCCCCCTGGAGAAGATGTCGGAGGACGAGCCGTACCGCCACATCATCACCATTGGCCACTTCGACATGGGCGACGGCGGCTACATGCACTTCGTCCTACCGGCGAAGGCTCTCCGCGAAGGCGACTACACGCAAACAGTCGCCTTCTTCGAAGGCTTCTGACGCTTCTTCCCGCGCTCTGGGCGCACTGTCGCTCTGCGCGGCGGACACGTCACGCTCGCCGCGGCCACCGACGCCTTCTGGCCACCCCGCGCACGGCCAACCCCAACAGGCTGATGCCGATGGCCAAGTCGCGACACAAGAAGCCGGACAACCTCCGCCGCTATTTCAAGCGCTCCCCCGACGCCATCGTGGAAATCACCAGCCTCCTCGCCCCCGGCGACAGCAGTCGCTGATCGCACCGCCTGCTATGCGGAGGCGTTGGCCCACAGCGCGGTGCTGTGGTCATCGACGAGAGCACTGATGCGGGTGAGCACGTCGCTGACCGGCTGTGGGTCGAGTCGGCGTCCGTCACGCAGACGCAGTGCGACGTGATCGTCAGCGGCCTCCTTGGCGCCGATGACCGCTTGGTAGGGAACCAGGCGGGCCTCTCGGATCCGGGCGCCCAGAGTTCCGCGGTCCGGTCCCGCGATGTCGGCACGCAGTCCGAGGTCGGTGCATCGCTGGGCGAGGGCCGCGGCGTTCGGCAGTTCGGCGTCGGAGATCGGGAGAATCACCAGTTGGGTGGGGGCGAGCCAGGCGGGGAAAGCACCTCCGTGCTCTTCGATGAGATGGGCGACGGCTCGCTCCACACTGCCGATGATGCTGCGATGGACCATGACCGGGCGATGTTTGGCGCCGTCCGCGCCGATGTAATGCAGGTCGAACTGCTCGGGCTGGTGGAAGTCGACCTGGACGGTGGACAGGGTGGACTCCCGGCCGGCGCCGTCGGTGATCTGGACGTCGATCTTGGGGCCGTAGAACGCGGCCTCTCCCCCGGCCGCCTCGTAAGGCAGGCCGGAGCGGTCGAGGACGTCGGTCAGCAGGGCGGTGGCCCGTTGCCACTTCTCGGGAGCTGCGATGTACTTGCCGCCAGGGCCCGGGAGGGAGAGCCGGTAGCGGGTCGGGGTGATGCCGAGCGCCTCATACGCCCGGCGGATCATCTCCAGCGCGGCTTGCGCCTCCTGGGCGACCTGGTCCAGAGTGCAGAAGATGTGCGCGTCGTTGAGCTGGATGGCCCGCACCCGAGTCAGCCCGCCGAGCACGCCGGAGAGTTCGGAGCGGTACATGCCTCCCAACTCGGCCATGCGCAGGGGCAGCTCGCGGTAACTGTGGGAGCTCGAGCGGTAGATCACCGCGTGATGAGGGCACAGGCTCGGCCGCAGGACGACCTGCTCTCCTCCGAGGTCCATCGGGGGAAACATGTCGTCGCTGTAGTGCGCCCAGTGCCCGGAGATCTCATACAGCTCCCGCTTGCCGAGGACCGGTGAGTACACGTGGCGGTACCCCGCTCGCCGTTCGGCGGCGCGGATGTACTCCTCCAGGGTGTGCCGTACGGTCGCGCCGTCGGGCAGCCAGTACGGCAGGCCCGCGCCGATCAGCGGGTCGGTGTCGAACAGGCCCAGTTCACGGCCGAGCTTGCGGTGGTCATGCATGGCGGTCTCCTCGCGGATATCGGGCGAGTGACCGCAAGACGAAGCCCCGGGGCACTCGCCCCGGGGCTTCGAACTGAAGACATCTGTCAGCGCGCCGGGACACTCTCCGGCGTCGTCGTCACAGCAGCGCGCTTCATGCTGGAGACGTTAGCAGGCCGTGGCGATGTCCACACGCTCATTCCTCGTCAAGGGTGCCCGGGTCAGCGAGGGACGGAGGGGTTGTTCAGGAGCCGTCCGGGCGTGGAGTGAGGAGGACGACGGGTATCTCGCGTTCGGTCCAGGCGGCGTACTTGGCGAAGTCGGCGTACAGCTCGACCAGCCGAGGCCACAGCACGGCGCGTTCCTCGCTTGTCGCCTCGCGGGCGTGGACGGCGAGAGGGCGGCGGCCCTTGAGGTGCACCCGGGTGTCGGGGTGCGCTGTCAGGTTGTGGTACCACTGCGGGTTGTTCGGCAGGCCGCCTTGAGAGGCGACGACGACGAGGACATGTCCGTCTTCGAGGTACAGCAGCGGGGTGGTGAAGAGCCGGCCGGACTTGCGGCCGCGATGTTCCAGGAGAAGCGTGGGGACGGGCTTACGGAACCCGGCTCCGACGCGCCATCTGCCGCCGACATGCCCGCCGGTGAGCTTGAAGAGCATGACCTGGACGCGAGCCATGCGCGCCAACCACCCCACCTCAGTGCGATCGACGCCATTGTCGCCGCATTCGCCGAGCTGGCCGACAGCTTCCCCGACCACTACCGCCAGATCCGTGAACTCGCCCGGCTCACTCGCGACTCGACCACGCTGGACGCCTGGACCCTGCGTGCCTACCGGCGCTATGAGGACGCCATCGCCGCCCTGATCGCGGACCGGATCCCCGGTCGCGCCGACGACGACCCGCGTCCCCGCATGGTCGCCTCCCTCACCATGGCCGCCGTGCGGATCTCCCTCGACGACTGGGTCAGCGATCGTGGATCACTGCCCGACCTCATTCACCGGGCCCTGGGAACCGTCACCATCAGCACGCCGCCGCCCTCGCCGCCTCTGCCGGCGCGCCCGAGCTCGCCACGACCACCAGATGGAACGCTTCTATGATCATCTGAGCCTGTCCGGCGGCGGGATCAGGGAGGAAGGTGATGCGGCCTCGGCTGCGGCGGCGTGACTCCCCCGTCTGTCTGTCCGCCGCCGTCGCTCTGGCTACCCACCGGTGGCCTGCGCTGCACCGGCTTTCCATCCGCTTCCGGCCTCTTCTCCGGTGGGGGCCTGGGCCGACCCGACGTAGCTTCACGGTCGGTGGCGGCCTTGAGGCCCGGGTCGGCCGCCGCGAACGTTCACCTGTGGTCGCGGAGGAAGGCGGAGATGTCGGCGCGGGTCGGGTAGTTCCGCAGGGGCGACGTCTCGCCCTGGAGGAACGCCGTGATGACGGCGGCAGCGCGCTCGTTGTTGTCGTCGAGGCCGTTCCACATGCGGTGTCCCACACCGGGCATGTACTGGGTTCGCTCGATGGCGGGATCGGCGGCGAGGATGGCGGTCTGCCATGGGCGTGTCTGTGAGGAGCATTCGGCGATCATCAGCATCGCGGGGGTCCGGGAGCGGCTCAGCTCGGGGGCGATGGAGGGCGAGTCCCTGATCGTCTGCTGGATGCGCAGGCTCGCGGCGGCGTTGAAGGAGAAGTTCTCCGCGGTGTCCTCGACAGGGATGCGGCCGGCGTCCCGCGCGCAGTAGGCGGAGGCTGTGTCGCTGCCGAGATCGGCGGCCTTGAAGGCGTTGACGCCTTCGGCCTGCGTGATCAGGCCGGTGTCGGGCGGGAGGAGTCCGAGTTGGATGAGGCCGAGCGCGACGGCGTACCGGGGGACGCGCGTCGCCCGCGGTCCGGTCGGGGCCGGTACGAGGCCGCGCGCGGACGGTCGCCCCTGTTGCCCGCTGATCAGCGCGGTGGGGCCGTCCATGGGGCCGGGCTCAGCGATGATCGCCCGATGTACGCGGGCGGCGGTGTCCGGGGCGGCCAGGGCCCGGGTGAGCACGATCGCGCCCGCGGAGAATCCGAGGACGTCGACCGGACCCTTGTCCAGGCGATCGATGAAGGCGGCGAGGTCGCGTACGGACCTGGAGATCGTGTACTGCTCCATGGGCAGCAGGTCACTCCGCCCGCCGCCGGGCTGCTCGAAGGCGTACACGTCGTAGCCCTGTCCGGCCAGGAGTCGCAGGAATCGGTGGTCGAGCACGGAGACGGAGCGGACGGGCCCTCCGTGGAGGTACACGAGCGGTGTGGGATGCCGGGGGGCGTCGGCGGCGGGGGGATAGTGGTAGACCGCGACCCGGCTTCCCGTGCTCAAGCTCCAGTGTCTCGTCGCGACGAATGGCAGGTCGGGCGGGTACTGCCGGGTCGTGGGGGCGGTGGGGACGCAGACCGACGCCGTGAGCGCCGCAGCAACGATCACCGGCGCGAAGGGCCACAGCCGGCTACGCCAGGTACGGCCGCGGCCTCGCCACAGTGCGGCGATGATCCCGGTACCGAGGGCGGTCAGCCAGGCGGCGAGCCCGGAGCGCGCGCCGTCGGTCAGAACGATCAGGGCGAGAAACAGCCCGGCCAGCCCCACGACGGCGAGCAGAGCCAGAAGCAGACGGCCGATGAGGCGGAGAGGAACGGGGAGAGACACAGTTTTTTCCAAACGCCGTTTCAAAACAATGTTTGGATACGCTATCACCTCGGCTAGGCTGGTCGTCGTGGGAAGGCCGAGAACAAACGACGACACCGTGAAGGACCGCCTCATCGACTCCGCGACCGAGATGTTCGCCACCCGTCCACGGGAGTCGATCACTATCCGCGCCCTGGCCGCCGCCGCCGGGACCGCGACCGCAGCGGTCTACTCGCTGTTCGACGGCAAGGACGGGCTGATCGCCGAAGTACGCGACAGGGCGGTTGCCGGACTGTTCCGGGAACTGTCGGCGGTACCGACCTCCGATGACCCCCTCGCCGACCTCTATGCGCTCGCGGTCGCGTACCGGCGATGGGGACGCGAGCACCGCCACCTCTACACGGTGTTGTTCGGCGGCGTGCAGAGCTTCGACCCGTCCGGCGACGTGGGCGCCGCAGATCCCGTCAGGCCGCTCATCGAGGCGATAGACCGCGCTCGGTCGGCCTCCGTGCTCTCGGGTGACGCGACCTCCATCGCGCTCTCACTCTGGGTGACCCTGCACGGTCTGGTGACTCTCGAACTGGCCGGGGCCCTCGACACCGCCACGGCCGAGACCACCTTCCGCTCGACGATCCCCGCCGCGCTGCGTGGCTGGGCGGCTTGACCACCGTCTTGCGCATGCTCCGTCGCGACGGACGGCGTCGGGCTCGTCGACGGACTGCTGTTCCGCCCGCGCATCGCCCCCGCGCCCAAAGACTGGGCGGAGCTGGACCAGCGGCTGAGCAAGCTCACGCCGCAGGCCGGCTTCATCGCTGGGGGCCGTGGCCGAGCGCATCGCGAGCGGGGCCTTCGGCTGGGACACCACGCTCACGATCACGCCGGAGCTGAAGAGCCCGGGGTCGGGTGAGCTGCGGAACCGCCCGGACAACAGCAAGGTGTCGGTGCTGGAGGCCGCCAAGCTGATGATCTCCATCAGTGACAACACCGCCGCCGACCTGCTCATCCACAAGGCAGGCCGCAAGAACGTCGAGCGTACGGCGTGGGCCTGGGGCGCCCGCGACAAGCGCAACATGCCCTTGCTCACCACGCGGGAGTTGTTCGTGCTCAAGGGGGCCGACTATCCGCGGCACACCAAGAAGTACCTGTCGCTGGAAACGACCGGGCAACGGATGTACCTGGCCCTGTCGATCAACGACGCAGGGCTCGCGCTGGACAAGGCACAGGGGCCGTCCGTCTGGTTCAAGGGCGGATCGGAGCCCGGGGTGCACGACGGGGTTCCGGTAGCAATCGCGGATAATCCAACGAACCTATCTCTGAACTGCGATTATTCGCCTTCCTGGGACGGTTAGCGATCTTTGCCGCTACGGTTCGTACTGGTTGTAGCTCTTCCGTGGAGGTTGATGGGGTTGGCGACCCAGTTCTTCTCGGATGAGCAGATGGAGCGGCTGCGGTCGTATCCGGACATCGGCCGGGAGGAACTGATCCGGTTCTTCACGCTGACGCGGAAGGACCTGGGCTTCATCGACAACCTGGACCGTGGCGGCGGGCGCGGGCCCGCGGCGCGGTTGGGGCTTGCCGTCCAGCTGTGCACGTTACCGTGGCTGGGTTTCGTGCCCGATGACATCTGGGCGGTGCCGCAGGCGGCGGTGCTTCGGCTGGCGAACCAGCTGGCGGTGTATCCGGGGATGCTGGAGCAGTACGGACGGCGGGCAAACCCGCAGTGATCATCTGAAGCTGGTGCTGAAGTATCTGGATTGGAAACCGGTTCCGACTAGGGGCGAGACGCTGAAGGAGCTGGAACAGTTCCTGCTGGACCGGGCGATGGAACACGACTCACCGTCGCTGCTGTTTCATCAGGCGGCGGAGTTCCTGATCAGCGCGCGCGTGGTGCGGTCGGGCGTGGTCACGCTGATGGAGATGGTCGCGACCGCTCGGACCGGTGCGGGGGCGTTGACGTCGGAGAAGGTCGATCATCTGCTGACCAGGCCGATGCGGGCGGATCTGGACCGGCTGCTGGTGCACGATCCGGAGATCGGGGCGACCCGGCTGGCGTGGCTGACGACGCCGGCGGTGGAGGCGACGCCGACGTCGATCAAGCTGGCGATCGACAAGCTGATGTACCTGCGTGCGTTGGACGCGCATCTGCTGGATCTGTCGATGCTGCCACGTGAGCGGCGCCGGTTCCTGGCCACGTTGGGGCGGCGCTCAACGGTGCAGGGGTTGAATCGGCGCGGGGAGCGCCGGTTCCCGATCCTGCTCGCGGTCGTGGCCCAGTCCGCGGTGGACCAGCTCGACGAGGTCATCGCCTTGTTCGATCAAGCGGTGTCGGGGCGGGAGTCGCACGCCAAGGCCAAGACGGACGAGGCGTTGGCGGAGCGGGCCAAGAGGGGAGAGGCCCGCCAGCTACTGATGGATGTGATCTTGCCGGTGCTGGTCGACCCGGGCGTTCCGGACGAACGTGTCGGCGGGATGCTGCGGGAACGGATCGGGATGGACAAGCTCCGCGAGGTCGCCGCGGTGCGTTGGAAGCCGCTGCCGCGCGACCACGGTCGGCTGGCGGCGTTGGAGGCGTCCTACACCTATCTGCGCAAGTTCACCCCCAGGGTGCTGGCCACGATTGATTTCCAGGGCGGGCCCGGCGCCGCGGACCTGATGGACGCGGTCGCCATCCTCAAGGAGTTGAACCGGACCGGCGGCCGGAAGGTCCCGGCCGGGGCGCCGACGTCGTTCGTGCCCGCCCGGTACGCCGACTATCTGGCCAAGGCTCGCAAGGGCGGGGACGACACCGCGTTCCGGCATTATTGGGAGCTGTGCACCGTGCTCGCGCTGCGGGATGGGCTGCGCAGCGGGGATGTGTTCGTGCCGGGCTCGCGCCGCTACGCCGACCCGGGAACTTATCTGTACACCCCCGAGCAGTGGGAGTCCAAGCGGGCGGAGTTCTGTCAGCTGGTCCGCAAACCCGCTCAGGCGGCCGAGGCGATCGAGCAGGTCAAGGAGGAGCTCCACCAGGCCCTGGAGGATCTGGAGGAGACGCTCGCCAACGCCTCCCCGAACGACGTCGGCGTGGTCCGGATGGACGAGGCCGGGCGGCTGGTTATCCCGCCACTGTCGGCCGAGGACATCCCGGCCGAGGCCAAAGAACTGCGGGAGGAACTGTCGGGGATGCTGCCGTTCGTACCGATCGCTTCCCTGCTGATCGAGCTGGACGCCCGCACCGGCTTCCTGGACTGCTTCACTCACGCCGGCGGCCGCAAGTCGAAATTGTCGGTGGAGCAGAAACGCAACATCCTCGCCGTCCTGATCGCCGGGGCCACCAACCTGGGCCTGACCCGCATGTCGGAGGCGTGCGGGGTGTCCTACGACACCCTCGCCTGGACCCAGGAGTGGTATGTGCGGGAGGAGACGCTGCGCGAGGCGAACACAGTCCTGGTCAACCACCACTACAAGCTGGAGCTGGCCAAGAAGTTCGGCGGCGGCACCATGTCGTCCTCGGACGGGCAACGCTTCCCCGTCCGCGGCAAGAGCTTGACGGCGCGGGACATGAACATCCACGGCGGCCGGGTCCTGTCGACCTACCCATGTCTCCGACCAGTGGTCGACGTACGGCACGAAACAGATCGTGCCAACCACCCGAGAGGGCCACTACACCCTGGACGAGATGCTCGGCAACGCCACCGATCTGCCGATCCACGAGCACGCGACCGATACCCACGGCGCCACGCTGGTCAACTTCGGTTTGTTCGACCTGGTCGGCAAGGTCCTCACCCCCAGGATGCGCGATCTGGGCAGGATCACCATGCTGCGGGTCGACACCCCGGCGGCGACTAACGCGCTCTACCCGCACGCCGGGCCGCTGCTGGCCGACCGGTGGAACGAGGACCTGATCTGCGAGTGCTACCCCGACCTACTGCGGATGGGCGGATCGCTGAAGTTCGGGGAGGCCACCGCCTCGCTCATCGTCGGGAAGTGGTCGGCCGCCTCCCGGCAGAACACCCTGGCCGCGGCGTTGAAGGAGTGGGGGCGGATGCGCCGCACCATCCATGCCGCCCGCTACCTTTCGGATCCGGTCTATCGACGCAAGATCTCAAGGCAGCTCAACAAGGGCGAATCGCTGCACGCGCTGCGCCGGGACTTGCACTACGCCCAGCAGGGCACCATCGTCCGGCCCCACCTGCAAGACCAGACCGAGCAGGCATGGTGCCTTACGATCCTGACGAACGCGGTGATCACGTGGACGACCGAGTATTACGGGATGGCGATCAAGGAGCTGCGCGTCCAGGGCCGCGAGGTTCCCGACGAGCTGCTGTCGTTCATCGCCCCCGGCCACCGCGAGAACATCAACTTCTTCGGCTTCGTCGAGGTCGACATCGAAGCCGAACTCGCCAAACTGGACGACGGCTGGCGGCCGCTGCGGCCAACCCTGGTGAACGAGTCAGGCACCACCTTCCTGATCAATCCCTGACGCCTGAGCCCTGGAAGAACCATGATCGTGGCCGCCTGTCGGCGTGCGGGGCCGTATGAGCGGTGGCTCACCCCTGAGGGCCGCCGCAGGCTCAGCCTCCAAGCTCTACGGCCGGTTCCGGTTGGACATGGACATCCGGCTCCACCTCATCACTGCTTGCCGTTCACATCCCCTCACCGAGGGCGGATGTAGCCGGGCTGGCCGGCGGGCTCGCGCCGCGGCCGGCCAGCCCGGCGGCCTTCACTCGGCGGAGGGCGGGGATGGCCGGGTGTCGGTCCAGCCGGACTCCAGCACCATGTTGACCCGGTCTGTCACCTGTGGCATGCCGCCGGTGACTTCGAAGGTCAGCACTTTGGAGGTGTCGGGGTCGATGATCAGTCTGCCCCGGGTGGGCCGGCCCTGCTGGATTGGGAAGGTCACGGAGACGCCCGGCCGCCCCTGCGGATCGGTGGTCTGGCCTTCGACCCGCACTGCGGGCAGCGTCGCCAGCGCCTGGTAGGCGGCGCTGCGCACCTGTGGGGAGGCGGGCAGCTCGTACAGGAGTGATGCCAAGGTGGGCGGCAGGCCGTCCTCCACCGAACCGGCGAAATTCTGATCGCTACGGATGGCCTTAGCGGCCCGCTTCTTCAGCGCTTCGGGGTCAGCAGGCAGCGCCTCGATCTCCTTCAGGGTCAGGGGCATGGCACTCCAGTAGAGCTTCTGCTCCCCCTTGAGCCGGGTGAGCGTGCCCTCGCCGGGCGAGGTGGAGTAGACGCCGCCGTCCTTCCCCATCTCCCATTCGGTCGGCGAGCCGTCCCGGCGCCATGCCTCGACATCCAGGGGGCGTGCGGCCAACTGCCTGCGGCCGATCCAGCCTCGGCCATCCTTGGCCACCCACGTCTCCGAGAGGTACGAGGTTTCCAGACGGTAGGTGTTGCCGTTCTGGCCGTACGGTCCCGCCGAGCCCACGTACAGCTGCTTGAGATGCCAGTAGGCGCCTTTTGGGGCGGCTTGGGCCTTGGCGGCGGCGGCCAGCAGGATCGACGTGCCCGACAGGACGGTGCCGCCGGGTGTGACCGTGGGAGAGGGCGATGCGGTGGGGGTGATCTGGCCGAGGAAGACCGCCGTCGCGGCCGCGGCCGCGGCCGCTGCGAGCCCGATGGCACCGGCCCGCCACGGCAGACGCCGGACCGCTCGGTGCGGGCGCGCCTGGGTCGCCATGATCGCCACACGCAGTTCGCGCGCGCCGGGCCCCTGATCCGGCGCGTGTGGTGCCGGGTCGATGGCCCTTACCAGGTTGTCGATGTCGCTCATGCTTCCCCCATCGCGATTGTCAAGGACGCCTGCCGCTCCAGCGCCGCCGCCATCCGTTTGCGCGCCCGATGCAGCCGGGTCCGGGCGGCAATAGCCGTACAACCCAAAACTTTGGCGATCCGCTGGCTGGTCAGGCCCTCCCAGCAGGCCAGTGCCAAGACCTCGCGGTCGCGTTCGGGTAACCCGTCGAAGGCGGCGCGAACATGGTCCAGATCGACCGGTCTGACCGGCCGGTCGGCTGCCAGTTCCGCACGTAGCCGCTCAGTGAGCACGGCCCTGCGGGATTCGCCGCGCTGCTGGTTGGCCAGTACGCGGCGGGCCACCCCGTACAGCCACAGCAGCGCCTCCTCCCCCTCAGGCACGTCGCCGATGCGCCGCCAGGCGGTGAGGAACGTCTCGGAGATGACGTCGGCTGTGTCGTCGGGCGAACCGGTACGGCGTGCGGCGTACTGGTGTATCGCCGGGTAGTACGCGTCATAGACCGCTTCGAAGCGATCTCGGTGTGTCACAGAGTCTCCTTGCCGAAAGGTGCCGGACACCTAGTAAATGTCCGGCACCTCGCGGAATGTGGCAGCTGGCTATGAGCAGTTTGCGCTACTCACCCTGTAGTCCGGACGCCATACCGTCGCCGGGGCTGGTGTAGCTGGCAGCGCATCGACCGGACACCGCCACTGCCGACGCAGGTGCCCGAGGACGGGAACGCCCTCAGGGTTGTGATCGGGGCCCGGGGCTCGACCGGTTCTTAGATAATCGGCGTTATCTGGCAAATTGGCGGTCGCAGTCCAGGCGCGAGCTGGGTGGCTGTCGTCCGGCGCGGGAGCTTCGTTTCCCGGTTATCTGGCAACCTGGCGGATCAGGGAGGGCGACACGGTGGATCCGGTCATCGTCGAGCAGCTCGGCCGCGCCCACCCGCTCGCGGCACACCTGAACGACTTCCTCACCGACCTGGCCAACGCCGGCGCCTCGTTCCACACCCGGCGCGCCTACCGTGGCGACCTGATTGCCTTCGCGGCCCACCACGGCGAGGAGATCGGCAGGTTGACCGCCGCGCCCATCCGTGCGTACCTGGCCGAGATCGCCGACCTGTCGCCGGCCAGCCGCAAGCGCAAGCGCGCCGCCGTCGCCTCCTTCGCCAAGTGGGCGGCCCGCCACGACCTGCTGCAGGCCAGCCCGATGGACCGGATCGACACCGTCAAGGTGCCCAAGACGCTGCCCCGCCCCGCCGCGTCGGCCGACATCGCCAAGGCCCTGGCCGCGATCTGCACCCGGCGGCCGCGTAAGGACCTGCCACTGGACCGGCTGCGCGACCGGGTGCTGTTCGAGACCGCCTACGTCTGCGGCGCCCGCGCCTCCGAAGTCTGCGGCCTGTACGTCGAGGATCTCGATCTGCGCTTGGACGACGAACACGTCCGCATCTGCGGCAAGGGCGGCAGCGTGCGGACCGTCCTGTTGGACGATCGCGGCTACGTCGCCCTGCTCAAGCTCTACCTGGCCCGCGCCGGCTACACCGCCGGCCCGTTGTTCCGCGCGTCCATCAACGGCCGCGGCGGACCGCTGTCCTACGACGCCGCCCACCACCGCTGGCAGACCTACTGCGCGCAGGCCAGGGTCGAGATCGACATCCACCAGCTGCGCCACGCCCACGCCACCGAGCTCATCAACGCTGGCGTCTCCATCGAGGCCGTGCGCCGCCGCCTCGGCCACGCCTCCACCGAAACCACCCAGCTGTACGCGCTGCTGGACGACAAGGTCGCCGACGCCGAGATCCGCGCCGCCCGCCGACGCCGCGACCGAGCGATCCGCTGACGACAAACCGCTCAGGGCCATCGCACCCTCTTGCACCATCAGCACAGGTCAGAGATGGGTTCGTTGGATTATCCGCGATTGCTACCGGGACCCCACGACCTGGGCCACCTCGCCAGGACGGCGGACGGGCGGTCGTTCGTGGTGACGACCCTCGAGATCAACCCGAAGATCCGTTCGACGGGGCACGGACGATGTCGGAGCAAATGGGGCTGGCCCGTGGCGCGTTCACGCTGGTCAAGGGCTCCTGAACGTGCCCTCGAACGCGAGGGATGCTCAGCCGACGGACGCTGAGCCCCCGCGGCAGCGCAGCTCAGTGGAATCCGTTGAGTACCACCCGCCCGTCACCCCAACCGGAGGGCTCGGAACCGGACCGGGCCGGCTTGGCCAGCCCGGCCAGGGCGGTCATCAAGGTGGTCTTGCCCGCGCCGTTGCGGCCGACCAGGCCGATGCGGTCACCGGCGGACACCGTGAAGGAGACGTCCGAGAGCAGCAAGCGGGCACCCGCACGCAGCGCGACATCGCGAACGGTGATCATGGTATTACGCTCCGAGAAAGCTGGAGGACACACTTCTGGCGTGGAAGCGGGTCCTCGGCTAGGAAACTCGGGGCGTCGACATGCGCCCCATGCCAGCCCACACCTTGCGCGCCGAACCGCTCAAGCGTAGTCCGACGCCTCCATACGCTCGGTTCCCGGTCACGGGTGAGTGTCAGAGTTCGATGCTGGCTGCGATCGGCAGGTGGTCGCTACCGGCCGATGCGACGAGGGCGCCTCCCCGCAGCGCGAGCGTTCCGATCTTCGATGCTCATACGCCCGACCGTACGGGTCACCATCTGTCCTTGTGCACCGTCCGGCCAGGGGTCACGTGATAGTGGGGCCGGCCGTTCCCGGCCCTTTGGGGGTACGGCCGGCAGTCGATCAGGGCTCATGATGCAGGTGGACGCCCGGTGCCGGAGCACGCCTTCGATGTCGCGGACGTCATTGACCGAGCGGAACAGTCCAGCGGGTGACTCCGAAGTCGAGATATTTCTGCCGGCACGGAACCAGACACGCCGGATCTTGCGATAGATCGGAATGTGCGCCCGTTCTTCACACGCCGCCGCGATCCTCCCGCGGTCGATCCCCACAGTGACGATGCCGAGCTTCTCGCGGCCGTTGCGGCCGACCAGGTGGAGGCGCTGAAGCTCCTGCACCAGCGGCACGCGTCCTGGCTGCGGGCAAGGCTGGCCCGCCGGTGCGGCGACCCCGATCTCGTGGACGACGCGATCCAGGACACCTTCGTCGCAGTCTGGCGCGACGCGCATCGCTACCGCGCGTCGGAAGGCGAGGTGGCGGCGTGGATCTGGACGATCGCGATCCGCAGGCTGATTTCCGCGCTGCGCCGCAGCGGCATCACCCGGCCCGTCGCCGCGCTCGATGACTCGCACGCAGCGGGGAGCCACCGATCAGGCGCGCGACCGACCGCCGCACACCTGATCACCGAGTCGGCCGAGGACGCGGTCTTGGTCGGCGTGGAGCACGGCAACCTGGGCTCCGCGCTGGCCAGGCTGTCGCCGGACCTGCGCGCGGCCATCCAGGCCACCGTCCTTGACGGCCTCACCGTACGTGAGGCCGCCCTGCTCCTCGGCGTCCCCGAGGGAACCGTGAAGACCCGGGTCATGCGGGCCAAGGCCCGGCTCAGGGGGTATCTCGCATGAACGCGCCATGGCACCTGCCCCAAGAGCTGATCGAGCAGTACGTGAGCGGCTGTCTCGAACCGGTGCAGGTGATGTCGGTGGAGAGCCACCTCGCCCGGTGCGGACGCTGCCGTGCGGCGGTGCCGTACGAACGTGAGTGGCTCGCCGCGAGCTGGGAGAAGATCGAGGATCTGGTGGACCGGCCCCGGCCGCGACCTGTGGCGCTGCTTCTGCGCCGGTTCGGTGTCCCCGAACACGTGGCCACGTTTCTCGCGGCCACCCCTGCTCTTACCCGGGGGTGGCTGCTGGCGGTCACTGCGGTGACGGCCTTCGCCGTGGCCGCCGCCCACTTGGTCAGCCGTGATCCTCAGGCCGTCTTCGACGGACTGGTGCCCTTCCTCGTGCTCGCGCCCGTGCTTCCGCTGGCGGGCATCGCCGTCGCCTACGGGCCTCGGGTTGATCCCGTCCACGAACTGCAGGCCGCCACTCCGATGGGAGGTGCCAGGGCCCTGCTGTTGCGCGCCGTCGCTGTGCTGGTGACCGCGATCGTGCTGACGGGAACAGCGACGCCGCTGCTGCCCGGCCCGCCGGGGCTGACGGCGGCGTGGCTGCTGCCCGCTCTCGCGCTCACCGCTGCCACTCTCGCCATGTCGACCCGATTCCCGCCGATGATCTCGGCTGCCGCGCTGACCGCCACCTGGTTCGGCGCCGTGGTGACCTCCACCAAGCTCACCGGTGACGTGCTGGCGCCCTTCTCGCTTGCGGCCCAGGCTCTGTACGGCGCGGCCGCGCTGATCCTGATCCCTGTCATCTACCTGCGGCGTGCCCGCTTCGACCCAGGAGAGCCCACATGAACCCGACCGTGACGGTTCGCGGCCTGACCAAGAAATACGGCCGGAGCGTCGTGCTCGACGGCCTCACCCTGGAGTTCGGCCGAGGGGTGACGGGGCTGCTCGGCCCCAACGGTGCCGGTAAGACCACGCTGCTGCGGAGCCTGGCGACCACGCTGGCTCCCGACGGTGGCCAGGTGCGCGCTCTCGGTCTGGATCCCGCGGACGGGGGCCAGCGGACCGAACTGCGCCGCCGCCTGGGTTACCTCCCGCAGGACCCGGGCTTCTACCCACATTTCACGCTCTTCGAGCTGGTCGACTACGTGGCGATCCTGAAGGAGCTGACGGACCGGCGTGAACGCCACCGGGAAGTGCGCCGGGTCCTTGCGGAGGTCGACCTGGCCGACCGCGCCAGGACGAAGGTGCGCAAGCTGTCGGGTGGCATGAAACAGCGGCTGGCCCTTGCCCAGGCGCTGCTCGGCCGGCCCGACCTGCTCATCCTCGATGAGCCCACGGTCGGCTTGGACCCCGAGCAGCGCATGCGGTTCCGGGCGCTGGTCTCCCGGCTCGGCGAGAACCGTACGGTGTTGCTGTCCACCCACCAGACCGAGGACGTCGCGGCCCTGTGCGAGCGGGTGATCGTGATGAATCGGGGACGCGCGGTGTTTCAGGGGACCCCCGGTGAGCTCGCCGCTGTCGCGTCCGGTCAGGTGTGGGTCTCCGACGCGTCTCCCCTGGACTCTCGCCTGTTCTGGCGGACCGCGGACGGCCGCTACCGGAGCCTGGGAGCCGGGCCGCCGGACGCGGCGCCCGCCGCGCCGACCGTCGAGGACGGTTACCTGCTGCTGCTCGGTGAGCCGGTCCGGGCGGCGACATGATCTTCCGATCATTGTTCCTGTTCGAGGTTCTCAGGCTCATACGCAGCCCCATCCCCTGGGGTGCCGCCGCGCTCTGCCTGGGGTTGCGGCTCGTCGCGACCTGGCAGTGGCTGCCCGACATGAGCGTCGACCCGACGAGCACGTCGGGCGCGATGCTGCTCCTGGCGGTGGCCATGATGCTCACAGCCAACCTTGCGACGTCCCGGGACACCCGGGGCGGCATGCACGAGACGCTCGGCGCGCTGTCCGGCCACGCCGCGGAGCGGACCAAAGCCGCGACCCTGGCGGCCGTGACGGTCGGAGCCGGGATCGCGCTACCAGTGATGATCGGCTACTTGCTGGCGCGTTTCGCGATGGGCCCGGTAGCGGGCGTCTTCGATCCCTACGAGGCGCTGGGCGGAGTGCTGGCCGTGCCCTTCGCCGCGGCCCTCGGCGCGATGCTCGGCAGGTGGGCGCCCTGGCTGGTCGCCGTTCCCGTCATGGCCTTCCTGATCGGCGCTTTCACCTGGCTGAACAGCCAGCAGAGCGGTTACGGGAGCTGGTTTCTGCCCGTCGTGCTCTTCCACGGGCCCGACTGGCCGCAGCGCCCATCGGCGTTGCACGCCGTCTACCTCCTGGCCGCCGTCGCTTTCCTCGCGGCTCTGGCCCTGCTGCGGCACGGGGCCAGACCGGTGCGGCTGGTCGCGGCCGTGGCTGCCGCGGCGGTCGCGGTGCCCACGGGGGCCGCCGCGACCGCCGCCGCACCGGGTGGGGAGATCACCCACCGGTTCGAGACCATGCGGGAGAATCCGGCCGCGTTGCTCCATGACATGGACGCCCAGGTCCGAGAACGCTATTTCGGGCGGGACGCTCGGCGGTGCGAGAAGCACGGCGCCGTCACCTACTGCGCCTTCCACGACTACGTCGCCTGGATCCCGTCCTGGGTGTCGGCGGTGAATCCCGTGGCGCAGGCGCTGCCCCCGGCGGAGCGGGACCGCCTGCCGGCTGTGCGGCAGTTCACCGACAGCTGGCTCGGCGCGAACGACGACGAGGAGCAGTCCATCCGCACCTTCATGATGTGGGGACGGGCCGGGGCAGAGGACACCTACCGCGCCGCACTCGCCTCCCAGGTCATCAGCTCTGTGCTGGACCTGCGACCGCCGATGGCGGGTTGCGACCTCCAGGGCCGGAGCCGGGCGCTCGTGGGTCTGTGGCTGCTCGGCCAGGTCGTTGCGCCGGCTCCGCCAAAGGACCGGGAGATCCAGATAGGCTCCTCCGTCTTCATGAAGGTGCAGTCCCCACTGGGTATGGTCCGGTACGGCGCGGCCGAGCTGGGGTACGCCCGCAGGCTGCTCGCCACGCCCGATGCCCGGCAACGGATCTGGACGCACTGGGACACGCTGCTGAAGCCCGGCACGACGGTCGAGCAAGCCCTTCCGCTGCTGGGCCTGCGTCCCGAGTTCGCCGCCGAGCCGGTGAAGGGGCAGCCATGCTCGTGATCCAGCTGATCAGACCGGTCGCGCGGGCGATCGACTGGATTCCTCTCGCGGTCACCGGGACGCTTGCCGTGGTCATGGCCTCGGTGATGGAGGCCGGTTCTCCGATAGGCGTCGGGACCGCCTTCACCCTGCTCAGGATGATGGGAGTGATGCTGGGCGCCGCCGCCGGCTTCGCCGTGATCGACGAGATGACCGTGAGCACGGGCGCGGTCCCGGTGCCCCGCTGGCTCCGCCAGTGGCTGCGCTGCGGCTTCGGGGGCCTTTCCGCGGGGCTGCTCTGGGGAATTGCCTGTGCCGTCGCCGTAGCCCGGCTGCCCGCCGGTGGAGAGCTCAGGGTGGCGGGGATGGCGGTGGAAGCTGCGATGTGCATCGCGATCGGCCTGCTGACGGCGTCGGTAGCCGGGCGCATGCACCAAGGGAAGGCGGCCGCCCTCGCGGGCATGGGCGGTCTGCTGGTGATCGTCTCGGTGAGCCTGGTCCTGCGGGGGCCCTACTGGCCGTGGCTCTATCCGGAAGAGGAGAACTGGGAGATCGTGCACCACGGGTGGTTGGCCGTGCTGCCACCCACGCTCGCCGCACTGGGCTGGGCGAGCCGGGATCTGCGCTGAGGAGGCGGACCAGGCGTCGGCTTCATCGACTCTCGGGCGTTCTTCCGCCTGGCTTGTGCCCATCGTGAGCACCGAAAGGGTCTGTCCAGTGATCGGCTCTGTCGCAGATGACCGTACAGTCCCCGTGGATGATGCGATGGATGGCGAAAGGGCCGACGCTGTACTCGGTCGCCAGATCCGCCGACGAGCAGTCGGCGTCCTGACCCCGGAGCTGTCTCAGGTCCCGCGACTGTGACCTAGGTCACGGTTGAGGTTGCCCTGGGGTCAAGGTGGAAGCTCGGCGCACGGGCCGACGCCGACCCGGACAGAACAGAGCCGAAGGGCGAACCACCATGACGATCACCCTTTCCGACCAGGACAAGAGCACCCTGCGGATTGCCGCGTACGGCGCCGTGTCGCTGATGGCCGCCGCCGGTGCCGCCGGCAAGCCTCACAAGGTCGCCACCAGCGGCAGCATCGCGCTGGGCTCGGCCACCGGCCTGATCGGGCACGTGCTCGCCGACCACCCCAAGGGCAGGGACCTGGCCGGCAAGTCCGTGGCCGAGATCGCCGATCGCGTGCTGCCGGCTCTGACCGCGGCCATGAACCGGCTGAAGCAGCAGGACCCGGCCGAGGCCGACGACTTCCGCCGCACCGTCCTCGTCGCTGTCGAAACCGCCCAGCTGCACCAGGGCCAGCCGAGCCCCACGACGACCGAGATGGTCCGCAAGATCACCGAAGCCCTCGACGCCGCCAGGGCAGCCGCTGCGGACAGCGGGGCCGTGCCGGAAGCTGCGGCCGGGCAGGATCGTCCGGAGCTGCAGAGGGCGATCGAGGAGATGGTCGAGTCCGGTTTCGTCGGGGTGTCGCTGCGCGTGCACGATGAGCGGGGCGAGTGGGCCGGCAGTGCCGGGGCGGCCGAGCTGGGCGGGACCGCCGAGCCACCGATCGACGGGCACGTCCGGATCGGCAGCAACACCAAGACCTTCACCGCGACCCTGGTGCTGCAACTGGTGGCCGAGGGCAAGATCGGTCTGGACGCCCCGGCGGCGGACCATCTGCCCGAGTTCGGGCTGGACCCGCGGATCACCGTGCGGATGCTGTTGCAGCACACCAGCGGGGTGTTCAACTTCAGCGGCGAGGTCTACGACGACGGGACGGTCGTACCGGGGATCCCCATCCCCTACGGCACCACGGGCAAGGAGTGGGTGGACAACCGGTTCAAGGCCTACCGGCCGCAGGAGCTGGTGGAGCTGGCGTTGTCCAAGCCGACCAGGTTCGAGCCGGGCACGGGCTGGAGCTACTCCAACACCAACTACGTGCTGGCCAGGCTGCTGATCGAGAAGGTCACCGGCCGCACCTACGCCGAGGAGATGCAGCGGCTGATCCTGGGGCCGCTCGGCCTGTCGGGCACCGTGGTGCCGGACGCCTCGCCGGAGATCCCCGAGCCGCGGGCCCACGCCTACTACCGCTACGAGGACGCCGGCGAGCAGAAGACGATCGACATCACCCGCCAGAACCCCTCCTGGATCTCCACCGGCGGCGACATGATCTCGACCACCCAGGACCTCCACACCTTCATCTCGGCGCTGCTGGACGGCAAGCTCCTACCGGCCCCGCTGCTGGCAGAGATGTGCACCCCGCACCCGACGGGCATCCCGAACATGGACTACGGCCTGGGAGTGTTCGTGCTGACCACGGACGACGGCGGCACCGTCATCTCCCACAACGGCGCCGCCGTGGGCCACGCGGCGCTGATGTACAGCACCCCCGACGGCAGCAAGACCCTGACCGCCGCGCTGAACTGCGTGGACGACGCCGACCTGTCCATCGCGGCCGCGTTCCAGAAGGCCCAGCAGAGGCTCCTCAGTGAGGTGTTCTGCGGTGGACAGGCCGATCCGGCCCAGCCCACGGGCTGAGGGCCACGCCGAGCTCGGCGTGGCCCGGCCACATGCTCGGCTGTGCTCTGCTAGGTCGCAGGGCTCGAGCACAAGGCAGCATTGTGCAGATGAACGGAGTCACGATCGGGCAGGCGGCGGCGTTCGTCGGCGTCACGGTGAAGACGGTGCGGCACTACCACAAGCTTGGCCTGGTGAAGGAGCCGGAACGCGACAGCTCCGGCTACCGGAGGTACGGATCGCCCGAGCTGTTGCGGCTGGTGCAGGCCCGGACGCTGGCCGCCGCCGGGGTGCCCCTGGCCGAGATCGGGCCCCTGCTCGACGCCGACCCCACGCTGTTCGCCGCCGCGCTCGCCGACGTCGAGAGGGAGCTCACCGAACGGATCGAGGAGTTGATCGTGCGGCGTGACACGCTGCGCCGGCTCGCCGATGGTGATCGTGCCCTGCTGCCCGACCGAGCCGTGGCGCTGCTGGAGCGGCTGTCCGGCCTCGGCTTCGCCGCGGAGGAGGTGTCGGCCGCCAGAGAGGGCTGGGTCCTGGCCAGGGCCCTGGTCCCCGAGGGCTTCGACGACTATCTCACCCATGTCGAGCACGCCCTCGACGACACCCGGTTCGTGGCCTTGATCAAGCGTGCAACCGAAGCCGCAGCCTGGCAACCGGACGACCCGCGCATCGCCGAGCTCGCCACCGCCATGGCCGACCACTTCCTCGCCAACCCCGCACATCTGAAGATCGTGACCGGTCTGCAAGCCCGCACCGAGGCCGCGACCCGGTACCAGCTGATCGCCCTCCACGGCGAAGAACAGGGGTCGGCCGCGGCCAGGGGGGTCACGCTCGTCGAGACCAAGCTCCGCGCCGCCGGCATCCATATCCCCAGACCAGGAACCCACTGACCGCGCCGTGCCCCGATCCTCCGGCGCCGTGGGCGCTGCCCTTCACTCCCGGCAGAAGCGCACCGCGAAGGCCGGCCGGGCCGAGCCACGTCGTGAGGGCGGTCCGGAGCGCGTCGAAGTCTGGCCGCTCGCCGGCGCGGGTGACCCAGGCGACATGTCCGTCGGGACGGATGAATACGGCGTCCGCGCCCAGATCGGAGCCCTCGGCAAGACGGGCGCGAACGAGATCGACTCGGTCCGCCCAGCCGGTCACGACGCTGTCGAGCGGTGGGAGACCGCCAAGATCCAGCAGAACCGCATGGGCGCGGTGCAGGAGTTCGTAGATGCGGCCGCGGTCGAGGTCGAGATCCGGGATCCGGCGGCCGAGAAGGTCGTCGGCCCCCTCCGTCGGGTACCGGAGGTCGGTTGCCGTGATCATGCCGGCCAGGCGCAGCCGTACCTCGTCGATGCCGATGAGATCGTCCAGCAGCTGGCGTAGAGCAGAGGTGTGGTCGTCCACCCGCCAGAGGGCGGTCTGGGCGCGGGTGTTGTGCAGGACGCGGGCGGCGACCGGGTGGCGTTCGTCGTGGTAGGTGTCGAGCAGCGGGTCCTGGGCGTGGCCGCGGATGACGGCGGCGAGCTTCCAGCCGAGGTTGACCGCGTCCTGCACGCCGGTGTTCAGGCCCTGACCGCCCGCCGGGAAGTGGATGTGCGCGGCGTCGCCGGCCAGGAGAACCCGGCCCACGCGGTAACGGTCGGCCTGGCGGGCCGCGTCGCCGTGCCGGGAGAGCCAGCGCGGTGAGTGCATCCCGTAGTCCGTACCGGCGATCTTGAGCATGGCCTTGCGGAGGGTCTCCAGGGTCATCGGTTCGTCCCGGCCGGCGACGTGATCGAACTCGTTGGTCAGCACCCGGTACCAGTCCCGACCGTACGACAGCACCGAGAATCGCGCCGCTCCTGGAAGATGTCGGCCGCGGGCGGCTCGGCGAGCTCGACGTCGCCGAGCATCGCGGTCATCGTGGCCGGGGTGCCGGGGAACTCGATGCCGGCGAGCCCGCGCACGGTGCTGCGGCCCCCGTCGCAGCCGACGAGGTAGTCCGCCCGGACGCGCGACCCGTCCGCGAGCTCCACCATGACACCCGTTTCGTCCTGGGTGAACCCCGTCACCTCGGCGTCGCGGCGCAGCCGTACCCCCAACTGCGCCGCGCGCTCCTCCAGCAGCCGTTCCACCTCGGCCTGCAAGATGAGCAGAGCGTACGGATATCGCGTCGCCATATCGGATAGGTCGATACCGAGTCCGGAGAAGTGCACGTCCTGCCGCGGCCGTCCGCGCTCGAGGAACCCGTCGAGCAGACCCCGCTGATCGAGCACCTCCATCGTGCGGATGTGCAAGCCTCCGGCCCGCGATTCCACCGTTCGAGGCTCCGGGAGGCGCTCGAGCACGAGCACGAGCACCAGCCCGGTCGGCCCCGCCCCGGCGATCGCTACCTGTGTATCGGTCATGGTCAACTCCTTGGTCATCCTTCAGTCGAATTGGTCGACACACGCAAAGGGGCGGAGACGCGTTCGTCGATCGCCACAGGACGTGTCACCTGCCGCGCCGCATCTGCAGCGGCGACTCCGCTGGCGCCGGACATGCGCGATCGCGACCTACTGCGCTGCGGCTTGCCGACTCCTACCGGCTGATCTCACGCGGAACCGTCAGTGCGAGGAGTTTGTCCGGGTTGCGGATGACGTAGAAGTTGGAGATCTTCCCGTCGCCGACCTCGAACAGGCAGACGCCTACCAGGTGATCGTCGTCGTAGGCGGCCATCGCGGGCGCGTTGTTGCAGTTGACCATCTCGATCCGCGAGTCCGGCACCCGTCCCACGCGGAACAGTTCCATGACAAGCGCGGCCACGTTCTCCGCGCCCACCACCGGCCGGCGCGCCGCGGTGACCTTGCCGCCGCTGTCGGCGGTCCATGTGGCGTCCGGCGGGCAGCGAGAGCAGCCCCTCCATGTCACCGGTCGCCGCCGCGGACATGAACTGCTCGGTGATCCGCGTGGTCGTCCCAGCGTCGACGGGGTCGAAACGTTTACGCCGCGCCTGTACGTGCCTGCGGGCGCGGTGCGCCATCTGGCGCACCGTCACCACCGACTTGCCTACCGCTGCGGCGATCTCGTCGTAGTCGAACCCGAACACCTCGCGCAGCACGAACACCGCGCGCTCATCGGGGGTGAGCGTTTCGAGCAGCACAAGCATCGCCATCGACACCGACTCGGCGAGCACCACATCGGCCGACGCGTCGTTCTCCTCCAGCAGCAGCGGCTCGGGCAGCCAGGAGCCGATGTACTCCTCGCGACGGCGCGTGCTCGCCCGCAAGGCGTTGAGCGCCTGACGGGTCACCAGCCGCGCCAGATACGACTTGGTGTCCCGCACCGCCGCGAGATCCACCTTGGCCCACCGCAGATAGCTGTCCTGCAGCACGTCGTCGGATTCGGTCGCCGAGCCGAGGATCTCGTACACGATGGTGAACAGCAGCGGCAGTGACGTGCGTCACTCCACTCAGGAGAGCGGAACGCCTCGGCCGAGCACCCCATCCAGCGGCGCCGCCCCCGCTGACCGCACCACACCGGGGCGGCCGACCGCTCATCAGGCCGGCCACACCTGCGGAGCCTGCTCGTCCTCGGAGTCGGGTGGAGTCGGGTTCGGCCCGCATCCCGACCCCCCTCAGCGCCGCCGCATACTGTGGACGGGGAGAAAGAGACCATCCATCGTCAGGGAGCAATCGCTGAGCTGGCGCTCTCCCGCTGTTCGGCACGTTCAAGGACATTGCCTCTTAGATCGGACACGCCATATGCGCCAGCCCTACACCGTGCTCGTCTTTCCTTTTCGGACAACTGCAGGTATGCCGGAATACTCTCTCTTCCAAAGAGCGGATGATTCTCATTGGCAGAGCGTGGCTGGCGGTGTCGAGGAGGGCGAGGATCTGGAGAGCGCGGCCCGTCGCGAGTTCGCCGAGGAGACTGGCCTGCCTGCGGTAGTACCGCTGTTCAAGCTCGACATGGTAAGCGGAGTAGAGAAGAGTTGCTTTGCGGCGAGCAAGCTCTGGCCCGAGAACTTCTATATCGTGCCCAAGCACTTCTTCGCCTGTGACGTCACCCGAGTAAAGGCCCAGATAGTGCTCTCCTCCGAGCATCGAGACACACAGTGGTTGCCGTATCGGGCCGCATACGAGTTGCTGCGTTACGACGACGACAAGACAGCGCTTTGGGAACTCGACCAGCGGATTCAGCGAAAGGACCTGCCCGGCGCGCCATAGCAGGCGAAGTACTGCATCCAACGTGGCGGGTTCGCCACGACCAGCAGCACGGCAGCACCTGCCCGCCGAGCAGCATCGCCATCGCGCCGGTCCCGGCCGAGATGAACAGGCCCGCCCCCAGGACGGCGCCTTCGCGCACGCGGCGCTGCACCGCCTGGGCGTCGTCGCCGTCCACGCCTACCGGTGGCGCATCGCCGGCCACTACGTGGAGGGCCTGCGCGAAGAGCCCGTCCGGTTGCTCGCCGAAGCCGTCGCCGGATATCGCGGGCAGTACCCCGACGTCCCGGTTCGGCGGAAGGTGGTCCAGGGCGAGTCCGCCCAGGGCCTGGTCACCGAATCGGCGGGTGCCGCCCTGACCGTCGTCGGATCCCGAGGCCGCGGCGGGTTCAGCGGCCTGCTGCTCGGCTCCACCAGCCAGGGCGTACCGCACCACGCGACCGGCCCGGTGGCCGTCGTTCGCGCTCAAGCCACCCGTGGCGGCACCGCCACCCGAACCATTTCGGCCGGATAGTCCAAATACCTCCCTCACTGTCGGCGATAAGGTTGCGGCCAGAAAGGGCAGTGGCCAGGCTGCGGGAGGTGTGGGTCCAGTGGAGCGACATGAGATCGAGACGTTCCTGGCCCTGGCCGAAGAGCTCCACTTCACGCGCACCGCTGAGCGTCTCCTCGTCTCGCCGGGCCGGGTCAGCCAGACGATCAAGAAACTGGAACGGCGCTTCGGCGGCGCATTGTTCGAACGCAGCAGCCGCCACGTGACCCTCACCCCGGTCGGGCGGCAGCTCCACGCCGAGCTGCTCCCCGCATATCAGCAGGTTCAGCGTGCCATCGCCAACGCCTCGGCGGCCTGTCGGGGCCTCAGCGGGGTGCTGCGCGTCGGTTTCTCCGCCCCGTGGTGCGGCGACCTCATCGTGCGGGCGGCTGAGGAGGTCCAAGCGCGCCATCCCCAGTGCACCGTCGAGATCCATAGGGTGACGTTCGCTGCCGCTTTCACGGCGTTGCGGAGCGGCGAACTCGACATGGTGGTCAAAGAACTTCCCGTCGACGGGCCCGGCGTCATCGCCGGGCGCGTTCTCTGCTCCGAACGCCGTGCCTTCGTGGTTCCCGCCTCCCACCAGCTCGCGGCTCAGGAAACGGTCTCGCTGGAGGATCTCGCCCTTCTGCCACTGATCACGCCTGTCGGTGCGTCCCCGAACTTCCTCGATGCCCACTATCCACGCCGCACACCGGGCGGCCGATCCGTCCCTCAGGGCCCGGCTGTCTTGGGCTGGGAGGAGATGCTGTCGTTGGTCGGAGCGGGCAAAGGGGGTACTACGGTCGGTGCGCGGGCGTCTCATTACCACGCCCGGCCGGACGTGACCTACGTCCCCTTCGACGACGCACCGCCCATCGACTACGCGCCGATGTGGCTGAAAGGCAGTGAATCCGCCAAGCTCCAAGCCTTCGTGGACATCCTCTTCGAGTTGGCCCCGGCTCGTGGAGCTGGACTCCCGGTCAGCCGGCCCGCATAGCGAACCCGCTCACAGGAAGCCGAGCCGTGTGCGCGGCAGCCGGCGGGACCGTCCCTGGACCCGGCAGACCTGGTGATGGCGAGCACGAAGGATGGCCCTCTGCAGGCTTCACGCCTCGGTGGCCCAGCGCCCGCCCCGCGGCAGGGTCAGTGTCGCGCCTGCCGTCAGGACGAGCCCGGCGGCCGCGAGCAGCATGCTCCACCGCATGCCCTCCAGGAACGTGTCCGCCCCCGCCAGCAGCGCCCCGAAGACGGCCACCGCGATCGCTCCGCCGACCTGGCGGCCGGTGTTGAGCACGGCGGAGGCGGTGCCCGCCCGGTCCGCGGGCACCGCGTCGAGGAGCATCGCGGTCAGCGCCGGCACCGTCAGCGCCCCGCCGAGACCGACCGGCACCATCAGCGTCGCCACCGTCCACACGTTGGTGTGCGCGCCGACGGTGAGCAGCGCCAGCAGCCCGGCCGTCCCGACCAGTTGTCCCGCGACCATGGGCACGCGTGGGCCGAACCGTCCGGCCAGCCTCGCCGAGGCCAGGTTCACCACGGCGACCAGCGCCGTCATCGGGATGAACATCAAACCCGCGTGCAGCGCCGACTGCCCGCGCTCCTGCTGCAGGTACAGGCTGAAGACGAACACGCCGCCGTAGTAGGCGGCGTTGAGCATGAAACCGACCACCAGGGACACCGCCACCACCCGCGAGCGGAACAGCGGCAGCGGCAGCATCGGGTGCGCGCCTCTCGCCTGCGCGGCGAGGAAGGCGCCTGCCGCGGCCACGGCCACCAGCAGTGACACCACCACGAGCGGCCGACCGAAGCCCTGGTCGCCACCCTCGATCACGCCGTAGGTCAGGGCGCCCAGCGCGACCACCGCCGTCATCTGCCCGACCACGTCCAGTCGCGCGGGCAGCCGCGGGGAGGCCGGCACGCGGGCGAGCAGGGCGAGGGCCAGCAGGCCCGCGGGGAGGTTGACGAAGAAGATCCACCGCCAGCCTGCGGAGGCGGTGAGTGCTCCGCCGAGCACCGGCCCGGCCGCGACCGCGACCGCGCCGCCCACGGCCCAGGTGGCGATCGCCCGCGCCCGCCTCGCCTGGTCGGGGAAGCTTTGCCGGACCAGGGCCAGCGACGCCGGCATCATCACCGCCGCCGCGGCCCCCTGTACCAGTCGCGCCGCCACCAGCACGCCGAGACCGGGCGCGAGCCCGCACGCGGCCGAGGTCAGCGCGAAGAGCACCAGCCCGCCGCCGTACGCCTGCCGGGCCCCGACACGGTCGGACAGGGCGCCCGCGGAGAGCATCAGGGCGGCGAACATCAGCGTGTATCCGTCCACCACCCACTGCAGGCCGGACATGCCGCCGCCGAGACTGCGGCCGATGTCGGGCAGCGCGACAGTGACGATCAACGCGTCCAACGAGATGAGGAAGAAGCCCAGCAGGGCGGCTCCCAGCACCACGGGGGAACCGCCGTGGGCCGCCTCCGGCGCGGCGGCCGCGGCGCCGGAGGCCGGGGAGGACTTGAGCCGGGATTTCATGACACTCCTGAGACGTTCTTGAAGCGTGCAACCGAGATCGGAGGTCAGGGGCGACCGCTGGCAGCCCGGCCGGCAGCCAGAGCAGACTTGATCAGCCATCGGTCGCCGGTGCGGGTGAGCTCGCAGCGGTACTCGCCGCCGAGCGTCCACAGCGGAGCCCCATAACTGCCAAAGGCGATCTTGTTTATGCGTACTCCAGGGTGGCTTTGGTGATCAGTCCGTGGGAGATGTCGAAGTGGTAGTTGGCGCGGAAGCCGCCCACACCGCCGGGTCGGAAGCGGACCAACATGGTGACGCCGCCGGCGCGCGGGGTGTGCTCCAGCAGCGTGTAGACGCCGCCGATGACCTCGTTCGCGGCCCACCGCCGGATGGCGTTCCGGCCGCGGATCTGCCGGCCGACGTCGACGACCAGCGCGTCGGGGGCGAAGGCGGCGGTGAGGGCGTCGGTGTCCTCGGCCGCCACCGCGTCCAGGTAGCGTTGCGCCGCCGGGTCCAGCGGCCCCAGCGAGGCGGCCCGCGAGGGCAGGGGGCGGATGACGTCGCCGGCCGTCGCGCGCAGGAAGTCGTTACTGGTCACGGCCGCGACGCCGCCGACGACCAGTACGGCCGCCGCCACCGCCGTGAGGGTGAGCGTCCTCCTCATCGGCTGCCGTCGCTCCATGCCGCGGTCATCACGACGCTGGTGATGCGCCAGCCGTCGCCGGTGCGCTCCAGGGTGAAGCGGTAGCTGCCGCCCAGTGTCCACAAGGTGTCGTCGGGTTTGCGGTGGGTGGCCTGGAAGGAGGCGGTGCACAGCGCGGCGTCGCCGTCGATGGTGACCAGGTGGTTGCCGAGCAGATGCTGGGTGGCCTTGTAGGCGCCGAGTGCGCTCTGCCAGCCTTTCACGATCTCCGCTGGGGCGAGGGTCGCGGGCTCACCGCCGCTCAGGCTGGTGTAGTCGAGGAGCACCTTGTCGGCGAACAGGCCGCGCAGGAGCTCCCATTCACGGCGATCCGCGTGCACAGCCATCCGGGTGCAGGTTTCGGCGATCTCGATCCTGGTCTCGGCCGAGGACGGGGCGATGGCCTCATGGGACTGGGACATGGTGAAGGGGGCTCCTGTCAGAGTGATGAAGGGGTGGTCCGTAGTCACAGCGTGCGGGCGAAGTGCTCGGCCGCCGCGTCCGCGGCGAAGCCGACCTGGGGTGACTGGTCGTAGAAGTCGAACTGGGTGCCCTCGGTCCACAGGAACTGCTTGGGCCCTGCGAGGGCGTCGTGGAAGCGGCGGGCGCCGTCCGGGATGGCGGCGTCCTCGCTGTGCACGAGGAGCACGGGCGCGGTCAGCCGCGGCGCGATCGCGACGGCGTCGAGGTCCAGCCACCCGGTCCAGGCCATGACGGCGAACCGGTTCGGCCACTGCGGGATACCGCCGCGCTGCGGGTTGAGGTAGAAGTCGATGTCGAACGGCATGGCCGCATTCGGGTCGCTGCCGCTGACCACCGGCACGTAGACGACCTCTCCGGTCTCCTCGTACCTGCGCCGGGCCTCGGCGGCCGCCGCCTTCTTCGCCTCGATGCCCTCCGGGCCGCCGTAGTTCTCCTCGCAGATACGGCGGTCGTGCAGCCACGGCGCCACCAGGGCGAGCGACCCCACCCGTGGATCCTCGGCGGCGAAGGCGCTCGCGTACATCGCCCCGGCGCACACCCCCAATGCGCCCACGGGTGAGCCGCTCACCGCAGGATGCCCGGTCAGGAAATCGGCCGCCGCCCGGAGGTCTCGCACCTTCAGCTCGGGCGACTCGAAGTCGCGTGGCTCACCGGCCGATTCGCCGTACCCGGTGAAGTCGAAGGACAGGGCCGCGAAGCCGCGCCGGGCCAGCTGCTCGGCGTACCGGTCGGCCATCTGCTCCTTGACGCTGGTCCAGGTTCCGGCGACCACGACGCCCTGCACCGGAGCGGCGTCGTCAGCGCCCGCGGCATCGGGCAGAAAGAGGTGACCGGCGAGCTTCGCCGCCGCATCACCGGCGAAGGTCACCTGTTCACGTACGGGCATGTCGGGACTCCTTCAGAAGCGGGAAGGCTGACACGGCAGGTCGACGGTCGACCGCCGCGCGATGGGCGAGGGCACGCGATGCCTGGGTACATCGCGTGCGTGGGCGGGCGGCATTGCCCGCTCGCTGCACCTGACACGCTGGCAGCTGACGCGCCGCCCCGACAACGCCCGATGTCTCAAGGCATGTTGAGCGCGGCTAAACAGCCCGTGACCGGATGCAACGCGCCCGGCCCGGGGTGGTCCCCGGCCGGGCGCGTGCCGGTGTGCTGGTCAGTTGGCCATGTCGGCGAACTGACCGGGCTGGTAGGAGCCTCCGGGGTTGCGCACGATGACGTTGAGCCGGTTGTTGGCGTTGATCATGGCGATCAGGGAGACCAGCGCGGCGATCTGGTCGTCGTCGTAATGCTCGCGCACCTGGTTCCAGGTCTCGTCGGAGACCGGGTGGCGGGCGTCGGCGATGCGGGTGCCCTCCTCGGTGAGCGCCAGCGCCGCACGTTCGGCGTCGGTGAACACCGTGGACTCGTACCAGGCGGCGACCAGGTGGAGCCGGTCAGCGTTCTCGCCGGCGGCGGTGGCGTCCTTGACGTGGTAGTCGACGCAGAAGCCGCAGCCGTTGATCTGGCTGGCGCGCAGCATCACCAGGTTCTGGGTGGTCTGGGGCAGCGGCGAGTCGACGATCGCCAGGGCGACGTTGTAGATCCGCTTGGCGATCTTGGCGCCGAGCTTGTTGGCCATCAGGTCGAATCTGGGTTCCATGGATCTGTGTCCTTACTCGTGGGTCGGGGCACCGCGCGGGTTCCTCGCGCGGCGAAGCATCCGCGATGCGGGTGCCCTCCTCGAACAGGAGATGCCGGTGACCCGGGCGGCGTGACAGCGCGGCGGTGTGGCCTATGTCACCGATAGTGAGTGTCACGAAGCCCGTGGGGCCGGCATCTCGTGTGCGGTGCCAGGTAGGTTCAGAACGGATGGGAGCCAGGGATGCCCGAGCGCAGTGACCGAAGTGTGGAGAACACCGAGCCGCCCGCTGACGGCAACGGCGTGGATCACGCCACCGAGGCCTTCGTCGCCCATCGGAACCTGTTGTTCACCGTCGCCTACGAGATGCTCGGCTCGGCCGCCGACGCCGAGGATGTCCTGCAGGAGACCTGGATGCGGTGGACGGGTGTCGATCAGGCCATCGTGCAGGATCCCCGTGCGTATCTGGTCCGGATCACCACCCGCCAGGCGCTGATGCGACTGCGATCGCTGCGCCGGCGCAAGGAGTCCTACGTCGGCCCCTGGCTGCCCGAGCCGCTGCTCACCGCGCCGGACGTCGCCGAGGACGTCGAACTGGCCGAGGGCGTGTCGATGGCGATGCTGCTGGTGATGGAGACCCTGACACCCACCGAGCGCGCGGTGTTCGTGCTGCGCGAGGTGTTCGGCGTGGACTACGACGAGATCGCCGAGGCCGTCGGCAAGAGCCCCGCCGCGGTCCGCCAGATCGCACACCGGGCACGCAGCCATGTCGCCGCGCGGCGACCACGCACGACCGTCTCCCAGGCCGAGAACCGCGCGGCCCTGCTGGCCTTCCAACGAGCCGTCGAAACAGGAGACATGCAGAGCCTGCTCGACCGACTCGCCCCGGACGTCGTCTTCCTGAGCGACGGCGGCGGAGTCGTCCAGGCCGCGCTGGAACCCCTCGTGGGCGCCGAACCGGTCGCCGATCTGTTGACGGTGGGGCTGGGCCGGCTCGTAGGCTCGGCATCGGTGCAGCCGGCGCAGGTCAACGGCCACCCGGCGCTGATCATACGGATCGGCGGGCAGACCGAGGGCGTCGTGGCGGTGCGGACCGAGGACAGCCTGATCACCGGTCTGTACTTGGTGCGTAATCCCGAGAAGTTGTCGCGCCTCGAGCGAGAGATCTCCTTGCACCGCTGAGCCGGGGCAGCTTTCTCACGCGGAGAGCGCCGGTTCCTGCCAGTCC
Organism: Nonomuraea sp. NPDC050733; assembly: GCF_040654215.1. Classification (NCBI taxonomy): domain Bacteria; kingdom Bacillati; phylum Actinomycetota; class Actinomycetes; order Streptosporangiales; family Streptosporangiaceae; genus Nonomuraea; species Nonomuraea sp. NPDC050733. Next base: position 41,918 of record NZ_JBFAHO010000041.1, read on the forward strand.
GGATCGTGCGCGCACGCGGCCGCCAGCTCGTCCAGGGACACGTGCAGCACTGAGGCCAGGGCCGCGATGGTGAAGAAGGCCGGGGTCGGAGCCCTCCCGGTTTCGATCTTGCGCAGGGTCTCGGCGGAAACTCCCGCCGCGGCGGCGACCTCCGCCATGCTCCGGCTGCCGCGTGCCTGACGCAGCAGCGAGCCGAACCGCTCGCCGCGTTCTCGATCCCATGGGGTCAACGGAGTCCTCACCATGACCGTGATACTAATACCGGTATAAGTATTGGATCTGGTTGAGGCGGGAAGTCACAGCACATGGTGGAGATCAAGACGGATGCCGCGATGGACGCGATGCGGGAAGCCGGGCGTGTGGTGGCCCGCGCCCTGGCCGCAGCCCAGAAGGCAGCCGGCGTCGGGGTGTCCCTGCGGGAGCTCGACGAGGCGGCCCGCGCGGTTCTGGCGGAGGCGGGGGCCGGTTCCCCATTCCTCGGGTACCGGCCGGCCTTCGCCCCGGTCCCCTTCCCCGCCGTCATCTGCACCTCTGTCAACGACGCCGTGGCGCACGGCATCCCCACCGGCTACCGGCTGCGCGACGGCGACCTGGTGAGCATCGACTGTGGCGCCCAGCTCGACGGCTGGGCCGGCGACGCGGCCATCACCTTCATCGTAGGAACTCCACGCCCCACAGACCTCGACCTGATCGACGCCACCCAGCAGGCCCTCGACGCCGGCATCGCCGCCGCTCAGGTCGGTAGCCGCATCGGCGACATCTCCCACGCCATCGACACAGTCGCCCGCAAAGCGGGCTGCGGCATGCCCGCCGACTTCGGCGGCCACGGCATCGGCCGCCGCATGCACGAAGACCCTCACCTGCCCAACCGCGGCCGCCCCGGGCGCGGTTATCCGCTCCGCCACGGCCTGGTTCTCGCCATCGAGCCCATGCTCATGGCCGGCGGGCGCAACACCTACCGCACCGACACCGACGGCTGGACCATGCGCACCACCGACGGCAGCCGGGCCGCCCACATCGAGCACACCGTCGCCATCACCGACCATGGCCCCCGCATTCTGACCCTGCCCTGACATGCCAGGGGCGACGTCACGCCTCTGCCTGGCCATGATGCATGGATCAGGCCAGGGACGAGGCGGAGGTCGTCAGAGCAACGCGGCGAGCTCCGCCGGTCGCGAGAACATCGGCCAGTGGCCGGTCGGCAGCTCGACAAAGGTCCATTCGGGCGTGCCGAGGGGGGCGAACGCCGGGTTCCCCGATGCGATCAGCTCGCGGATCAGCGCCACCGGCATCGTCGAGGCGACCATGGTCTTCGGCGTCGCCGGGATCTGCTGCGGCCGCCGAACCGACTGGGTGACCGCGCCCCACGGCTGCGGCGTCGCCTTCGCGCGGATCAGCGCCACATGCTCCTCGGTCAGTCCCGCGAACTGCCCATCCCCCTGCTCGAAGGAGGGCACGTCCAGCGCATGGCCGTCCCCGACCTGAGCACGCCAGGCCCGCTGAGTCTCCTCGTCATTGAAGTCGATCACCGCCACACCGGACGGCAGCGGCGCGGTGTCGACGTAGACGACGCGGCTGAGCCGCTCGGGATGCCGGTCGGCGACCGCGGTCACCGGGACACTCGCCCCGCTGTGCCCGACCAGGACGACCTCCTCCCATCCGTCCATCGCCGCGAGGATGTCGTCGACATGGGTCTCCACGCCGACCTCCGGCGACAGCTCCCCGGCCCTGTCCCCCAGCCCCGTCAGGGTGACCGCCCGCACCTGGTGTCCGGCGGCGCGCAGCTCCTGCGCCACCCGGTCCCAAGCCCAGGCGCCAAGCCAGAAGCCGGGGACCAGCACGTAGTTCGCCATCTCGTCGTCCTCTCAGTGAGCCGATGTCGCTACGCTAAAGCCGATAGCGGACAGAATCCGCCCGGATTAAGTGGGTGACTTGTGTCATATCCGGCGACCCGGATGCTGGCGATGCTCGAACTGCTCCAGGCGCACCACGGGCTGGGCGGCCGCGACCTGGCGCAGCGGCTCGGTGTGGACGAGCGGACCGTCCGGCGCTACGCCGCCCGGCTCGCCGAACTGGGCATCCCGGTCACCGCCGAGCGTGGCCGCTACGGCGGCTACCAGCTGATGCCCGGCTACAAGCTGCCACCGTTGATGCTCACCGACGACGAGGCGACCGCCGTGGTTCTCGGCCTGCTCGCCGGACGCCGGCTGGGCGTCGCCGCCGAGGCCACCGAAGCCGCCCTGGCCAAGATCCGGCGGGTGCTGCCGGCCACGCTGCGAGAACAGGTCGGCGCGCTGGAGGAGACCTTGGACTTCACCCTCGCCGAACGTGCGGCGCCAACGCCCGCGAGCCGGGCCGTGCTGACCCTCGCCGCCGCGATCCGCGACCGCCGCCGGGTCACGCTGCGCTACCGCTCCTGGAACGGCGCCCAGACCGAACGCGAGCTGGACGGCCACGGCCTGGTCTTCCACTCCGGCCGCTGGTACGTGACGGGCCACGACCACCGCTCCGGCGAGATCCGCACCTTCCGCGTCGACCGGATCTCCTCCGTCGCCCCAGGGACGGCCTCCTATGAGATCCCCGAGGAGTCCGACCCGGTGCGGCAGGTCACCGCGTCGCTGGCCCAGGTACCGTATGCGCACATGGTCGAGGTCACTCTGCACGTTCCCCTCGCCGAGGCGTCGCGCCGCATCCCGCCGTCGGTGGCCTCCCTCACCGAAACACCGGACGGAGTCCTCCTGCGGACGCGTGCCGAGTCCCTGGACGGCATGGCCGCCATGCTCGCCGGGCTCGGCTTCCCGTTCACGATCTTGTCACCGCGGGAGCTGCGCGCTGCCGTCCGGCGCCTGGCCGAGCGCCTGCTGGAGCAGAGGGACGACGGGGCGCCGGGCGATCAGGCCGTGACCGGCTGCACCTGACCACACCTCACGCGATCCGTCACGCCGTGATCGCGAGCTTGCCCCACGCCGGGCGCTACTCCGGGCAGCTCCGGGGGCCGACGCGCTGGCCGGCACCGACGACGGTGACCTGGGCAGGGGTTTCCGGCGCCCTGGCGGCGGCCGTGCACACGATCTGCTCGACGGCCAGTGCGGACAGTTCGCCGGCCGCGGTGGACAGGGTCACCACCACGTGGCCGGCGGGCTTGGCGGTCACCGAGAACGGGCCGGCTTCGGACGGGACGTCGGTGGTCAGTCCGTTCGCCTGCTCCTCCGCGGTGGGTCCGGCCGCCAGCAGCGCGAGCGCGTCCGCCGGGAACATCGGGCGACGGGTGGGCCGCGTCACCGCGCGGAGCCGGCCGTTCTCGACCAGGTAGAGGGTGGTCGTGGCGGCTGGTTCGACGGCACCGCTCGGCGGCTCGCCGGCGGAGATGGCGTCGGTGGGTCGCACGCCGCAGCCGGCCACGGCGACGAGCGACACGAGGCCCGCGGCGAGCACGCGGCGGGCGAGCCCGGTCCTCACCCGGGACCTCCGTCCGGGTCGGGTGCCCGGCGTGGCAGGCGCAGCGTGAAGACGGCGCCGCCGTCCGGGGCGTTGGCGACGGTGAGATCGCCTCGGTGCAGGCGCGCGTTCTCCCGCGCGATGGCGAGGCCGAGGCCGCTGCCCTCTGACCTGGCCCTGGCCGCGCTGGCCTTGTAGAACCGGTCGAACACGTGCGGCAGCACCGCTCCGTCCAGCCCGGGTCCGTGGTCGCGGACCTCGAGAGCGATCCAGTGCGGGTCGGCGGAGAGCCGTACCGACACCGGTGGCTCGCCGTGTCGCAGGGCGTTGCCGACCAGGTTCGCGAGGATGACGTCCACTCGGCGCGGGTCCAGCCGTGCCGTCACCGCGGGTGGAAGCTCGGTGTCCACCAGCTCCGGCCAGCCCCGGACCCGCAGGGTCGCGCGCACCAGCTCGGCCACGTCGACCTCGTTCAGCGCGAGGGCCGCCACGCCGGAGTCGAACCTGCTGATCTCGATGAGGTCGTTCACCAGCCCGGTGAGGTTGAGCGTCTCCTGGCTGACCAGCCTGGCGGCCCTGCCGGCGGGCTCGGGCAGCCGGGCCGCCTCCTCGTCGAGGACGTCGGCGACCGCGGTCAGCGCGGCCAGCGGGGTGCGCAGCTCGTGGGACACGTCGGCCACGAACCGGCGGGCGTCGGCCTCCATCTCCCGCAGCTGCCTGACGTGCCGTTCCAGCTCCGCGGCGGTGTTGTTGAACGTGCGTGCCACGTCGGCCAGCTCGTCGGAGCCGCGGACCGCGATCCTGGCCCGCAGCTCGCCCTCGCCCAGCAGGCGTGCCGCCCGGCCGAGCTCACGCACCGGGCGCAGCACGCCACGGGTGGCCAGCGACGCCAGGACGACCGCGAACGCCAGTGCCGCCCCGCCGGCGAGCCAGGCGGATGCGGCGAGCTCGTCGATGCTGCGTTGTTCGGCAAGCAGGCTGCGCGCGGCGTAGACCTCGATGCCGGACGTTCGCGTCGCCTGGTTCGGCTCGGCGATCAGCAACGGCGTGCCGATGATCAGCCAGGGCGTGCCCTGCCGCACCACGCGTTGCCACGCGATCTCGCCGCCGGCCACCAGCCGCCGCAACTCCGGTGAGATCACCCCGAGATCCAAGGCCAGCACCCTCCCGCCCGGACTCCGGCTCTCCGGCGGGGCGATCGGCGAGTGCATCTCGTGGTAGACGGCGACCGCGAACTCCACGGTGTTCTGGTCTGGCACGGCGGCGGCGATGTCGTCGAGCTCGGCCGGGCCCGGCGTCGCGCTCCGCAACGGGTAGAGCGTCTCCAGGCGGCTTCTCATCGCGTGCACCGAGGCGTCCTGGGTCCGCTGCAGGATGTCGTTGCGGGCCTGGACGTAGATCGCGCCGGCCACCGCCGCCGCGGTGACCACACACAGCAGTGCGAACGCGAGCAACAGCCGGGCACGCAGCCCCAGGCTCGGCCGAGGTGTCACCGGCGGCTCACACCGGCCCGAACCGGTACCCGAACCCCCGCACCGTCTGCACGTAGACGGGCGCCGCCGGGTCGTCCTCGATCTTCGCGCGTAACCGCTGCACGCAGGCGTCCACGAGACGCGAGTCGCCGAAATACCCGTGCTCCCACACCGACTCCAGCAGCTGCTGGCGGCTGTGCACCCGGCCCGGCGAGCCGGAGAGCTCGAGCAGCAGGCGCAGCTCGGTCGGGGCGAGGCTGACCGGCACGCCGCGGTTGGCGATCACCAGCCCGGCCCGGTCGATGGTCAGGTCCCCGTGCCGCTCCAGCTCCGCCTGCTCCCGGCCGATCCGCCGGAGCACCGCGCGAATGCGCGCCTCGAGCACTCTGGGCTGCACCGGCTTGACCACGTAGTCGTCGGCGCCCGCCTCCAACCCGGCCACCACGTCCATGTCGTCGCCGCGCGCGGTCAGCATGATGATCGGCACCTCACCGGTGGCCCGGACGCGGCGGCAGACCTCGAACCCGTCCATGCCGGGCAACATCAGATCGAGCACGATGACGTCGGGAAGGTCCATGCGCAGCCGGTCCAGCCCCTGCTCGCCGGACTCCACCGCGCGCACCCGGTGCCCATGCTGGGTCAGGGCCAGCTCAAGGCCCTCCCGCACGGCCGGGTCATCCTCGATCAACAACACTCGCGACACGCCGCCGAGTATCACAGTACGCTCCGTAACTCGCCCGCCGATCAACCTCGTCCACTGTCGGCCGGCCGTGTCCTCGCCTCGTCAGCGCCGTGTCATGGTTGTGTCACGGTCGCGCCGACGGTGGCCGCCGTCGATGAACGGTGACATGCGGCGGACAACGCGCGCATATTCGGTGCCAATCGTAATCGTCATGAGCGAACCACGCACCATCCCACCTCGGCCCCGGGACCGGCTGTTCGCAGTGGTCACGCTGGTGCTCGCCGTGCTCCTGCTGCCCGCGGCGTTCGTCCGGCATCCCGGCCGCGCCCGCGAGCTGGCCTGCCGCTGGGCGTTGCGGATGCGATTCCCCGCCGAGGACCTCACCGGGCTCACCGACGGCGCCATGGCGGCGTTCACCGCTGCGCGCACCGAGGCGCTCTGGCGTCACGGCCAGCTCATCGGCCTCACCTCGGGATACCGCACTCCCCTTGTCCAACAACGGATGTTCGACGAGGAGGTGCGCCGCTCCGGCTCCCCGGCCTCGGCACGCATGCTCGTGTTACCGCCGGCGGAATCTCCCCACGTCAAGGGCATCGCGCTGGACGTGCGTCCCCACGAAGGCGCGCGCTGGCTGGAGGAGCACGGTGCCCGCTACGACCTCTACCGCATCTACGACAACGAGTGGTGGCACTTCGAGCACCGCCCGGACAGCGGCGGCACGCCACCACGACGACGACCCCACCCCGGCGTGGACTACGCCGTCGAGAACGGGGACCAGCCGTAGCGCACACCCGTGGTGGCGCGTCCACGCCGCCTGTGCCACACTCACTGTTATAGAACTCTTCAGAGAGTTATAGAACGACAGGAGCATGGCATGCGAAACGTGACGCCCCGGCGTGAGCCGGTCCCGCCGGACGGGACGATGGGCGAGCCCCGAGCTCGGGGCCGATTCGGCGACTACGGCGGACGGTACGCGCCGGAGTCCCTGGTGGAGGCGTGCCGCGAGGTGGAGGAGGCGTTCCGGGAGGCCTGGGCGGATCCGGGGTTCCGCGGCGCCCTGGCGCGGCTGCTCGCCGTGAACGCCGGGCGGCCGACCCCGCTCACACCGGCCCACCGGCTGTCCGAGGCGCTGGGCGTGCAGCTGTACCTCAAGCGCGAGGACCTCACCCACACCGGGTCTCACAAGATCAACAACGTGCTGGGCCAGGCCCTGCTGGCCACCCGGATGGGACGGCGCAGGCTGATCGCCGAGACGGGAGCGGGCCAGCACGGCGTCGCCACCGCGACCGCCGCCGCGCTGCTCGGGCTGGAGGCCACGGTGTTCATGGGCGAGCGCGACATCGAGCGGCAGGCGCTGAACGTCTTCCGGATGCGCATGCTGGGCGCCGAGGTGGTCCCGGTGACCACGGGCAGCCGTACCCTCAAGGACGCGACCAGCGAGGCCATGCGGCACTGGGTGGGCGCGACCGGTGACTCCCACTACTGCATCGGCTCGGTCGTCGGGCCGGACCCGTACCCATGGATGGTCAGGGAGTTCCAGCGGGTCATCGGCGACGAGGCGCGCGAGCAGTGCGCCGCCGAGCTGCGGACCGGCGTCCCGGACCACGTGGTCGCGTGCGTCGGCGGCGGCTCCAACGCGGCCGGCACGTTCGCCGGGTTCGCCGACACCCCGGCGCGCCTGGTCGGCGTCGAGGCGGAGGGCGGCGCCGGGGCGGCCCGCGGCCGGGTCGGCGTCCTGCACGGCTGCCGCTCGCTGTTCCTGCAGGACGACGACGGGCAGATCACCGAGGCGCACTCCATCGCCGCCGGGCTCGACTACCCGGGGGTCGGCCCGGAGCACGCCCACCTGCGCGACCTGGGCCGGGCCCGCTACGTCACGGTGACCGACGACGAGGCGGCCGGCGCGGCGCTGCGGCTGGCGCGCACCGAAGGCATCGTCCCGGCACTCGAATCGGCGCACGCCCTCGCCTGGGTGATCCGCGCGGCGGGCGACGGCGACCTGCCCGCGGGATCGACGGTGCTGATGACGTTGTCCGGCCGGGGCGACAAGGACGTCTCAACCCTGAAGGAGCTGCTGTGACGAACCCCACCCTGGCCGCGGGCGCGGTCGAACGCCACCTTCGTGCCCGCCGGGACACCGGCCGCGGCCTGCTCATGCCGTACGTCACCGCGGGGATCACGCCCGGCTGGACGGAGTACCTGCGGGCGTTCGCCGCCGCCGGCGCGGACGCGATCGAGGTCGGCCTGCCCTTCTCCGACCCCACGCTGGACGGTGTCACCATCCGGCAGGCCAGCGAGACGGCTCTGGCCCGGGGGGCGAGCACCCGCCGGATCCTCGCCGACCTGGCCGGCATGCCGGACGTAGGCGTGCCGCTGGTCGTCAGCACCTACTACAACCTGGTGCTGCACGACGGCCCCGAGGCGTTCTGCGCCGCGCTGCGCCGGGCCGGCGTCGGCGGCCTGATCGTGCCCGACCTGCCGGTGCACGAGGCGGACGAGCTGACGGACGTGGCCGTCGCCGCCGGGATCGAGGTGGTCCTGCTGGCGTCGCCGTCGACGCCGCAGCCGCGGCTGGCGGAGATCTCGTGCCGCAGCCGCGGATTCGTCTACGCGGTGTCGCTGATGGGCACCACCGGTGAGCGGGCCGCCCTCGCCGCTTCGGCGGCGGAGCTCACCGAGCGGATCAGGCGCGCCACCGACCGGCCGGTCTTGCTAGGATTTGGCATTTCCACCCCGGACCAGGCACGCGAAGCCCGCCGGCACGCCGACGGCGTGGTGGTCGGCGCCGCGGTCATGCGGCGGGTGCTCGACGGGGCCGGACCGGACGACCTGCGGGCCTTCCTCGCGACCCTGCGGCAAGCCCTCGACCAGGAGTGTGACCGACCACGATGACCCCCGACGCCGGGCACGAGGCGAGATACCGCGCCATCGCCGCCGACCTCGCCGCGAAGATCCGGTCGGGACACTACGCCCCCGGTGAGGCCCTGCCACCGCAACGGGAGCTGAGCGCCTCCTACGGGGTGACCCTCATGACGCTGCGCCAGGCGTTGCGGGAGCTCAGCGACGAGAGGCTGATCGTGCAGCAGCCCGGCAGGGGCACGTTCGTCGCCCCGCCGCACCTGGCGTACCAGCTCGACTCGCTCCGCAGCCTGGTCGACGACCTGCGCAAACAGGGCCACGACGTGCGCACCGTGGTGGCCGGTCGGGCGGTGCGCCGGGCCCCCGCCCAGATCGCCGCGGAGCTGCGGCTGCGTCCCGGCGACACCGCCCTGCGGCTGGAGCGGGTCCGCGAGTTCGCGGGACGTCCCGCCCTGCACCAGGTGTCCTGGATCCGCCGGCCGGTGGCCGACCGGATCCACGACCGCGACTTCACCGCCGTCTCCCTCTACACGGCCCTCGCCGACGCGGGCGTGACGGTCGCCCGGGCGTCCGAGGTGGTCCGGCCCGGTCTGCTCGACGCCGCCACCGCCCGCCACCTCCACGAGCCGCAGGGCAGCCCGGTGCTGGTCAGCACCAGGATCACCTACACGCTCGACGCCACGCCCGTGGTGTCCGACCATGCCACCATCCTCGGCAGCATGATGGAGATCCGCACCGAACGCGCCGCCACCGGCCTGTCTCTCACCTGGGGCGCCTCCAGCTGAGACCCTGTGCGCGGCCGGCCCGGCCTGAGCGGCGGGAGGCTGTCAAAGAGATGGTCACGGGCGGGTGAGGGTACCGGCTGGTGGTGGCGGATCGGGGTCGCAGCGGGAAGGCCGGATTCATGGCAGATCTTCCCTTTGGTGACCGGCGGACTTCGAGGCCGCCGATCGCGGATTCGTGGCCGCGTTGAGCCCCGCGACGGTCAGGGCCGATGGCCGTGTCGTATGGGACATCGACTCTTACGGGTTCCTGGCGCAAGAGTGCCCGGACACCGCGCATCCCAGCCTGTGGCGGCAGGGGCAGTTGTGCGTCAAGCAGGGCCTGTACGAGGTGACCGACGGCATGTACCAGGTACGCGGCCTGGACCTGTCGAACATGACCCTGATCGAGGGCGAGCAGGGCGTCATCGTGGTCGACCCGCTGCTGTCCGTCGAATGCGCCGCCGCCGGGCTGAAGCTCTACCGCGACCAGCGAGGCGACCGCCCGGTCACCGCGGTCATCTACACCCACTCCCACGCCGACCATTTCGGCGGGGTACGCGGCGTCACCGACGGCAGCGTGCCGATCCTGGCGCCCGCCGGGTTCCTGGCCTCCCAGTACTAGTGGAACGATGAACCGGGGTTAGCGTCACATGATTTGACACTCTGCGCGATGATGGCTGTTGACCTGCGTCGGGCGTATGACGCAGGAGTTCGAGCTGTTGATCTACAGAGTGGGAGGGCAGATCTGATGGCAGTGCCGACGATGACGCCAGAACAACGGGCGACAGCCTTGGAGAAGGCGGCGGAGGCTCGCACGGCGCGTAGCGCGCTGCTGGCGGGGGTGAGGTCCGGTACGACCAGCGTGGCGGAGGTATTCGGCCGTAGCGGCGAGGAACTGGTGAAGAAGACTCGGGTGGCACAGGTTCTTCGAGCGGTTCCTGGTTACGGGCCGGCGAGGGTCGCGGCGCTGATGGCCATGTCGGGGGTGGCGGAGAAGCGCCGGGTCGGCGGACTGACCAAGCAACAGCGGGAGCGTCTGCTGCAGGCGCTGGCGGGCTGATCGCCGAAGCTCAGCCGAGCGTGGGCTTCAGCTGATGCAGGCGATGATCGGCGATGCGGCAGCCCGTGGGCAGGCCGGCCTCGACCTGGTCGGTGTCGACTCCACCACCGCCCGAGCCCACCATCATGCTGCCGGGATGGTCTTGGACGGTGAGCTGAGCGCAGCGCTGGAAGAAGCCGCCGAGCAGGAAAGGGGGCTACGCCAAAGGGGCAAAACGCCCGCGACGGTGGTCACGGGGACGGCGACGACAGAGAGAGACGAAGGCGGTTACGACGCCGGCACCGGTTCCGGCTCAAGGCGGCCAAGCTGTCCCCCAGCACCCGGACTTCGCCGCTCTTGGCATCAGGCAGCGCGCAGCAATCGGATCAGCAGTGAGCGGGAGACGACGATACCGGGGACTGTACCCGCCAACTGGACACTCCCGTGAGTCGGGGCCGGAGCACTTGTACGGGGTAGCGTAGATGAGGACCGTATCCGAACAGCGAGCTTTCGTGATTGCGAAGGAAGATCGGGGGCGGGCATGGGACCGGGTTCTGCGTCCGCTGGCCGCCGGGAATCTGCCGCAGCCAGCCACGTACAGCCGGGAGATGCGCAGAAAGGCCCTCCTGTAGTGGCCTTCCCGCGCGTGCAGCTGGCGTCGGTGGTGATGTTCGTCCGCGAGTTGGACGTCAGCGTGGACTTCTATCGCAGGCTTTTGGGGATGGAGGTCGCGGTCCGCAGTCCTACCGCCGCTCTGCTGGTCAATGCGGACGGTCTGCAGGTATATCTTCGCGCGGTGGGCGCGAACGCCACCCGTTCGCTGGGCGGCGTCGGCGTTCAGTACGTGATCTGGACTGCGGCTGACGAGGAGGATCTGTGGCGCTGCGAACGCTTCTTGAAAGAGGCGAAAGCGCATGTCTACACGCGAACTGGTGACGGCTTCACCCTGGTTGAGGGCAGTGATCCCAATGGTGTGCCGGTGATGGTGGCCTATCCCGGCCCCGACGTGGCGGTGCGGACGCGGATCATGACGCGGGTCTATGCGTGGTGAGCGGTGCTCATGCGGACGGGTGGTGGCCTTCATCCTCGGCGTCGATAGAGGTCTGCCCATCGGTTGAGGATCCTGGACGATACGGCACCGCTGACGCCAGATGTGGGGCCCGTGTCAGCGGTGCCGTGCTGGCTTGTCTGAGTCACTCGGAAACGGGCACGTTACGGGGCTGGAAGCGTCCGTTCCTCTGGATGACTCGTGCGCCGCCTCTTTTGCTCGTGGCTGTAGCGCGTCGGCTGCGCATTCGCCGGCCTGAAGGGTGTCTTGCGCCACCCCGCTCCGCCCGCCAGGTTGGCCTTCCAACGGCGCAGGGTCATCAGGGTGTGTTTGTGTCGGGCACTCCCGTGCATGTGCGTTTGTTGCTTGTCAGCCGGGCCAGGCGGTGAAGCCGCCGACGATGGCGCCGTAGGCGAGATGGGCGACGAGGGTGACGGCGGGTGTGCTGGGGCCGTAGTTGAGCATGAGGAAGCCGGGGGGTTCGAGCAGCGCGACGTCGGGGGCGCTGGTGTGGGGTGTGCCCATCCGCGGGTGCAGGAGGGGCAGCAGGATGCTGACCAGTGCGGTGGCGGCGAACAGGCCGTGGAGAAGGCCGAAGATGGTGCCCAGCCACCAGCTGCTGTAGCCGATGGCGGTGAAGATCGCGTAGTAGAGCAGGGCGAAGATCTGGCCGTTGACGAAGTGCGCGCCGTAGCCGAGGGCCATGGCGCGGGTCCGGTCGCTGGTGAAGGCGGTGCCGAGTAGAAACGGCAGGTCGATTCGGGTGAGATGGAAGGCGCTGGCGGCGCGCATGCCGGTGGTCAGCACCAGGGTGCCGATGAACCCGCCCGCCAGTGCGGCCCAGATGCTCATCGTGCGGCCTGCTCGATGGCGCAGGCGGCGCTGATCAGGGCCAGGTGGGACAGGCCCTGGGGCAGGTTACCGAGGAAGGCGCCAGTGGCCGGGTCGATTTCCTCGCTGTAGAGGCCGACGTCGTTGGTGAGGGCGAGGAGTTGTTTCATGAGGCGGGTGGCTTCGTCGAGGTGGCCGCATCGGGCGAGGGCCTCGGCGAGCCAGAAAGAACAGGCCAGGAAGGCGCCCTCGCCGCCGGGCAGGCCGTCGGGGCCGAGGTAGCGGTTGACGTATGGGCCGTCTTGCAGAGTCCGCTGGATGGCGGCGACGGTGCCGTGCATGCGGGAGTCGTCGGGTGCGCGGTAGCCGTGCAGCAGCCCGAGCAGGAGGCTCGCGTCCAGGTCGTCGCTTTCGGCGGAGCGCACGTAACTGTTCAGCCGCGGGCTGAAGCAGCGGGTTTCCACGAAGGTGGCGATGGCGTGGCGGTGGCGCTGCCAACGGGCGGCGTGCCGGTCGGGGATCAGTTGCTGTTTGGCCAGAGCGAGGGCACGGTCCAGGGCGATCCAGCACATCATCTTGGACTGGGTGAAGTGCTCGGGGCGGCTGCGGACCTCCCAGATGCCCGCGTCGGGCTGTTGCCAGGTGGTGCAGACGAAGTCGGCGGTCTCGGCCAACCTGCGGGCGATGTCGGCGTCGAGGCGGTGGCCGCCGATAGCGTACAGCCATGCGGTCTGCAGCAGCTCCCCGTAGGTGTCGAGCTGCAACTGGCCGGCGGCGGCGTTGCCGACGCGCACGGGAGCCGAGCAGCGGTAGCCCGACAGGGGCAGGGTCAGCTCGGGGGCGCGGGCCCCGCCGTCAAGGCGGTACAGGACGTGCAGGCGAGGGTGGGTGAGTTGAGATGCCTGCATCAGCCACCAGAAGTAGCCGATCGCCTCCGGTGCGCAGCCCAGTTTCAGCAAGGCCTGCAGGGTGAAGGCGGAGTCGCGGATCCAGCTGTAGCGGTAGTCCCAGTTGCGGTTCCCGCCGATGTGTTCGGGCAGCGAGCAGGTCGCGGCGGCGGCGACCGCCCCGGAGGGAGCGAAGGCCAGGAGCTTGAGGGCTAGCACGCTGCGCAGCACGGCCTGCTGCCATGGACCTGTGTAGATGCGGTCGTTCGTCCAACGCCGCCAGGTGGCGGTGGTGTGCTCCAGGCGGGACTCGCACTCCGCTCGGACGGGCAGCACCAGCGGTTCCTGGTGTGCGTACGGCAATGCGATCATGGCTCTGCTGCCGGCATCGGTCCGGAACCGGGCGGTGATGGCGTCGGCTGTGCACTGGGGCTGTCCCGCGTCCCAGGCACAGACCGCGACCGCGTCGGGCCCGGAGGTGGCCACCGGGATGCCCGCGCGGTGTGCCAGGCGCGGGGGGCGGGTTCCGTAGCCGAAGCGCGGCTGGACGCTCCAGCGCATGGGGACGCTGCCCGCCAGTCCCTCGATCCGCCGCAGGAGTTCCCGCCCGGGCGTCAGCGAGCGGGTGTCGGGCAGGCTCAGCGCGTCGGTCAGCCGGACCGTGCCGCGTGCGGTGGTGAACGTCGTCTCCAGCACGTTGGTGCCGGGCAGGTAGCGGCGGGCGGCGGTGTAGGGCACCTCGGGCTGCAGAAGAAACCTGCCGCCGCGGGCGTGGTCGAACACCGCGGCGAACACGGTCGGCGAGTCCAGGTCAGGCCAGGCCAGCCAGTCCACCGAGCCGTCCCGGGCGATGAGCGCGACGCAGCGGCCGTCCCCGATCACGGCGTAGTCCCGCAGCTGCGCATACCCGCTCGCGCGTGTCGGCTGCCCGGCAGCGGGATTATCCGGCCTCGCCAGCTCGGCGCGCCGCCCCTGCTGCGCCGGTGGCGTGCTATGGCCTGATCCGGGAGGCACAGCTGTCACCTCGGAGAACCTTTCCCGGTATCACGCTTCGTCAAGCCGAGCAGGGCCGGTCAGCGGCACGGTGAGATCGGCAGCGTCTCATGTTCGCCTGACAGCTTCACCGGCTGTGGGAGGCTGACTTTGTCGCGATGGCCTACTCGGCAGAGCCTTCGGTGTTGCCGGGAGAGGCGGCGGTGACCTCGTTCAGCCGGTACAGCTCGACGGCTTTGCCGGGCGCGGAGGCGTCAAGCTCTCCCCGATCGGCCAGCTGGGTGAGCACCCGCAGCACGATGGAGGGTGCGTCGATGCGGAAGTGGCGGCGCAGCGCCCCGCGGGTGTCGGAGTGTCCGAAGCCGTCGGTGCCCAGCGAGGACCAGGCGGCGGGGACGAAGGGTGCGATCTGGTCGGGCACCGCTCGCATCCAGTCGGACACGGCCGTGACCGGGCCGGGCTCGGAGGCCAGGCGGCGGGTAACGTACGGGATCTTGCGGGGCTGGCCGGGGTGGGTGAGGTTCCACGCGTCGGCGGCGAGGGCTTCGCGGCGCAGTTCGGTCCACGAGGTCACCGACCAGACGTCGGCTGCGACGCCCCAGTCGTCGCGCAGCAGGCGTTGGGCCTGCAAGGCCCATTGCACGGCGATGCCGGAGGCCAGGATCTGCGCTCGCGGTCCGTCGGACTTCTCGGCTGGAGAGTAGCGGTGCATTCCGGCGAGGATGCCGCCGATGTCGATGTCGGCCGGCTGCGCGGGCTGCGCGATGGGCTCGTTGTAGAGGGTGAGGTAGTAGAAGACGTTCTGGTCCTTACCCTCGCGGGGCTCGCCGTACATGCGGCGCAGGCCGTCGCGGACGATGTGGCCGAGTTCGAACGCGAAGGCGGCATCGTAGGCGACGCATGCCGGGTTGGTGGAGGCCAGCAGCAGCGAGTGGCCGTCCTCGTGCTGCAGGCCCTCGCCGTTGAGGGTGGTGCGGCCGGCGGTGGCGCCGAGCAGGAAGCCGCGAGTCATCTGGTCGGCGGCCGCCCACAGGCCGTCACCGGTGCGCTGGAAGCCGAACATGGAATAGAAGATGTAGACCGGGATCATCGCTTCGCCGTGGGTGGCGTAGGAGGTACCCGCAGCGGTCCACGACGCCGTCGAGCCGGCTTCGGTGATGCCCTCGTGCAGCAGGACGCCGTTGGTGTCCTCCTGGTAGCTGAGCATCAGTTCCCGGTCCACGGCGAGGTAGGTGTGCCCGTGCGGGGAGTAGATCTTCGCGGTCGGGAAGAGCGCGTCCATGCCGAAGGTACGGGCCTCGTCCGGGATGATCGGCACGAACCGGTGGCCGATGCCGGGGTCCTTCATCAGGTCCTTGAGCAGCCGGACGAATGCCATCGTGGTGGCGACCTGCTGCCGGCCCGAGCCGCGGCCGGCGACCGCGTACGCTGCGGCGTCCGGCAGGGTCAGGCGGGGCCGGCGGGGCACGGTGCGGGCGGGCAGCGGACCGCCCGGCGCACGACGCCGCTCTCGAAGATACTCCAGCTCAGGCGAGTTCTCGCTCGGCCGGTGGTAGGGCGGCAGCTTCTCGTCGAGGGCGGAGTCGGGGATGTCGAGGTAGAGCCGATCGCGGAAGGACCTGAGGTCCTCCAGGGTCAGCTTCTTCATCTGGTGGGTGGCGTTGCGGCCCTCGAAGTGCGAGCCGAGGGTCCAGCCCTTGATGGTCTTGGCCAGGATCACCGTCGGCTGGCCGGTGTGCTCCACTGCCGCCTGGTAGGCCGCATACAGCTTTCGGTAGTCGTGCCCGCCGCGCTTGAGTCCCCAGATCTCCTCATCCGACAGGTGCGCGACCATGGCGGCCGTGCGCGGGTCGCGGCCGAAGAAGTGTTCCCGGACGAACGCCCCGGACTCGGCCTTGAAGGTCTGGTAGTCCCCGTCCGGCGTGACGTTCATCAAGTTGACCAGCGCGCCGTCAGTGTCGGCGGCCAGCTGGGGATCCCACTCGCGGCCCCAGATCACCTTGATTCCGACCGAGATTTGCAGCGCCGCAAGAAGGATGCCCGGAGAGCGGTGGACGGCAAGAGGTAACTTGTCGGAAACTTTGCACAAGGAACGGCCACCAGGCGAGACCAGGACGTCGGCGGGGGAACAGATGCGACGAGGACGAGACGTCACGCTCCGGGACGTGGCGGAGCTCGCCGGCGTCTCCAGCCGTACCGTGTCGAACGTGGTCAACGGGTACGCCAACGTCACCGAACGTACCCGGGCCCGCGTGCAGCAGGCCGTGGACCAGCTCGGCTACCGGCCCAACGTGCTGGCCAGAAACCTCGCCAGCGGGCGCTCCGGGCAGATCGCCGTCGTCGTGCCCTACCTGGACACGCCGTACTTCTCCGAACTGCTGCAGGGCATCATCCGCGCCGCCCGCGTGCAGGGCTACAACGTGCTGATCGACCAGACCGACGGCGACCCCGAGCACGAGCGCATGCTCATCAACCACGGCCACAGCCGGTTGCTCTTCGACGGCGTCATCTTCAGCCCGCTGGGCCTGCCCCAAGACGCCCTCGCCGACCGCGACCCCGGCCTCCCGCTGGTCGTCCTCGGCGAGCGGGTCAGCGACGGCAGGTTCGACCACGTCGGCATCGACGACGTCGCCGCCTCCCGGCAGGCCACCGAGCACCTGCTCGATCTCGGCCGCACCCGGCTGGCCGCGATCGGCGACCAGCCGTATGCGACGGGCGAGTGCGCGCAACTGCGCACCCAGGGCTTCCGCGAGGCGCACGAGCGGCGCGGCCTGACCGTACACGAGGACCTCATCGTCCGCTCCCCCCGCTTCACCCGGCCGGACGGCGCCCAGGCGATGGCCCACCTGCTCGACCGCGACAACCCGCCGGACGCCGTCTTCTGCTACAGCGACCTGCTCGCGCTGGGCGCGATCCACACGTTAATCGCCCGCGGCCTGCGGGTGCCGGAGGACGTGGCGGTGATCGGCTACGACGACATCGAGGACGGCCGCTACTCCAACCCGGCCATCACCACGATCTCGCCGGACAAGGAGATGATCGCGAACACCGCGGTCAAACGCCTGCTGCTGCGCATCGGCAGCACAACGCCTCCCCCCGGCCTGGAACTACGCGCCCCCCACCAGCTCATCGTGCGCGAAAGCACCGCAGGGTCCTAGTGCTGCGTTCCTCAAAGGGTGTAAGTGAACCGTCGGCGTAGCTGCCGTGGTGGCGGTGGTGGGCGTCCCCAGACCCAGGGTTTGGCCTGGGCGTTGAGCTGGGCGGTGGCGATGCGGGTGGCGTAGTCGATGTCGCCGGGGCCGACGAAGCACTGCCCGGCGATGGCATGCCGCCGGAAGATGCGCCACCAGGCCTCCTGCAGGTTGAGCCAGCAGGCGCCGACCGGGATGAAGACCTGCTGGATCCGGGGATGGCCGGCCAGCCAGTCCCGGGTGGCGTAGCAGTTGTGGCTGGATAAGTTGTCGGTGATGACGAAGATGAGGCCGTCACCGGGGTTGGCGGCCTCGATCGTGGCGAGGAACTGCTGGTAGTAGTGGCTGCTGCGGGACGGGGCGGTCATGGTCACCGCGGTCCCGTCGGCGATGCGCAGACCCCCGTATACCCAGGTCTTTCAGGGCCGCGAGAGTAGTCCAGCGGCGCTTTGATCCGGTGCCCATCAGGCGACCAGCCGGATGCGGGTGGGAACGTCCGCGGCACCACGGGGCCGAGCTCATCGGCGCAGACCACTACCCCGCCGGACGGCGGGCGCGCAGAGAGGTCCACGATCCGGGATCTTTTGCGGCGAATTTCGGGTCTTTGCTGGTGGTCCAGGATCGGGGGCGGCGCCATCTCACCCCCTCCGTCAGCAGGATCCGGCGCACTTGAGAGCGACCGACCTGGATTCCGGCGGCGCGGGCCGCAGTTGTCAGCGTGTCCAGCGTCCACACGCCCGGCGCATCTTCCTCCTCGGCGGCGGCCAGGCCGTTCAGCCACAGATCAAGCATCGGTCGCCCTGGCGGGGTCGTTTTGACGAGGGCGATGATGTGGCTGCGTTCGCTTTCGGTGAGCCGCGGTCGTCGCCCGGGCCCGGGCCGATCGCCCAGGCCATCGATCCCTTCGCCGTTGAACCGGTGTAACCGCCGGCGCACCGTTTCGGGGTGACAGCCCAGTTTGGCCGCTATTGCCGGCACTCGCAGCCCGTCCCAGCTGGCCACCACGATCCGGGCGCGTTGGATCCAGTCACCGGGAGCGTGCCGGGCACCGGCCAACCGGCGCACATCACGTTCTTCGCTCTCATCACGCGGAGCCCGCGCGAACAGTAGCTTTGGCATGGCGGAACCCTTCTGTCATGAGAATCTGCCTGCTCAAGGCTCCTGGCCAGGGGGCAATCCCACACCCTTTGAGGAACGCAGCACTAGCGGGCCCGAGCCGGCGCACCGATGTGCGACAAGAACGGCTGAGCCGGATACGCCGCAAAAGTTTCCGGCTTGTTTCACTTGCGTCCTTCTGATGATCGATGCATGCTGCTTGCAGCGCTGCAAAGCCGAGGGCGCGCAAGCGAATACCGGGTGTCTCATGTCAGCGGACCCTTGAGGGCTCCGCAATGCGATGACGCCCCGGACATCCCCAAAAACGGAACGAACCCACTCGCGGCGGCGAATGTTAGCGCTAACGTCGCCTGTCCGCCCTCGCGATCGGGAGTCACCGCTCATGAGGCAAGCCCGGATTCACCGCCCCCGGCGAAGCACTCCCCCCGAAAGGAGCGGTTCAGCAATGACCACCACCTTGACCCCGCGTGCAAGCCGACGCCCCTGGCGCGCCGTGGCCGCCGCGATCGTGACGGCGGTGACCGTCGTCGCCACGTGCTCGCACGCCGACGCCGCCGCATATCCGAACCCGGGAGTCGTGACCGGCTCCACCCGCGCCCACGACCCGTCCGTCACCAAGACCCCCAGCGGCACGTACATCGTCGTCACCACCGGCGACAACCTGCCGATCAAGACCTCCACCGACCGGACCGCATGGCGGGACGCCGGCCTCGTCTGGCCCAACGGCGCACCCTGGACCACCTCGTACACGGCCGGCAGCAAGAGCCTGTGGGCGCCGGACATCTCGTACCACAACGGTCAGTACTACCTCTACTACTCGGCGTCCAGCTTCGGTTCGCAGCACTCGGCGATCTTCCTGGCCACCAGCCCTACCGGCGCCGCCGGGACCTGGACCAACCAGGGGCTGGTCATCGAGAGCAGCGCCTCGGTGAACTACAACGCGATCGACCCGAACCTGGTCGTCGACGCCTCCGGGAGATGGTGGCTCAGCTTCGGCTCGTTCTGGAGCGGCATCAAGATGATCCGCCTCGACTCAAGCACCGGCCGGCGATCCACCTCCGACACCGCCATCCGGTCCATCGCCCAGCGGACCACCGCGAAAGGCGCCGTCGAAGCCCCCTTCATCTACCGCCACGGCAGCTACTACTACCAGTTCGTCTCCTTCGACCGTTGCTGCCAGGGCGCGGCCAGCACGTACCGCATCATGGTCGGCCGCTCCACCTCGGTCACCGGCCCCTACGTCGACCGCAACGGCGTGGCAATGACCTCCGGCGGCGGCACCGAGATACTCGCGGGCCATGGCTCCATCCACGGCCCCGGCCACGAAGCCGTCCTCGCGGACAATGACGGCGACGTGCTGTTCTACCACTATTACGCCGACAGCGGCGCCTCCTACCTCGGGATCAACCTCCTCGGCTGGGACTCGGCGGGTTGGCCGTACGTCTACTGACCACAATGCCTTCCGGCCCGGACCGCACAGGTGCGGGCCGGAAGGCGGGACCGGGCTGGTTATGCTGCCCGCATGTTCCGCGCGGCCCGGCATGGCGACTGCGACCAGATCACCCGCCTCTACCGGCAACTGCATCCGCATGATCCCGTTCTGGACAACGGGTCCGACGTCGCCGTCTTCCAGCAGATTCTGGACTCGCTGGCGCTGCACCTCTTCGTCCTACTGGACGGGGCCGTCGTCGTGACGGCGTACCTCAACGTGATCCCCAACCTCACGCGAGCGGCCGCCCCCTACGCCGTCATCGAGAACGTCGTCGTCGACCAGGCACGGCACTAGTCCCTCGGCCACCCGCGCGGAGCGCGGCGACGGCGGCCTCAAGGGCTACCAGCTCCTCCAGCTCCTGGTGGGTGATGCGGTTGCGGTCCATCCAGTCCCGGGTGGCCGCCCCGGTCAGCAGTCCGCGGGCGCGGCGGAAGGCGTCCATCGCCTCCTGCAGCTCGGCGTCGGTCAGCGGTTCCCTCGTCTCCTTCAGCTCCTCGCGGACGAGGTTGTCGGCGACGAGCCGGTCGGCCAGCGCGGACTCGTCCCAGATGAAGTCCAGACAGGCGATCGCCCTGGCCACGGGGGTCTCGATGCCGTTGACCCGCAGCAGCAGGTGCTCGCCCGCGCGGTGCACGCCGCGCAACGGCCACGGCAGGTCCCGGTCGAGACACCAGGACAGCGAGATCGTGGCGCCGTCGCCGTCCTTGATGAGCAGGGCGTGGTGCAGCACGGGGCGGCGCCGGGGTCGGAGTGCCGCCAGTCGTAGCGGGTGTGGTTGCCGGCCTGGGAGTGGATCTCCGCCGCGAAGATCTCGCCGCCCACCGCCGTCACCCGTACCTCGGCCCGTTTGGGGACGTACGCCTGGACGATGACCGGGGACAGGCGCAGGGCGTCGGCGTGACCGAGGTCCGACGGGGTCACGGGCGCCGCGAACCGGCCGAACCGCTCACCGCCCGCCTCCAGCTGATTGCCGTGCACGGGCTTGGTGATCACTCGGCCTTCGTGCCGGTCGTAGAAGTGGAGGAAGCTCTCGGGATCGTTCGTGATCAGCGTCGCGGGCAGTTCGAAGCCCAGCCGCCTGGCCACTTCGAGCTGGTACGCCTTGCGCCCCGCGCGGTCGATGACCGGCCGCGCCGCGGGGACCTTGAGGCAGCCCAGTCCGTCCCACAGGCTCTCGGCCAGGACGCGGCACTCCTCCTCGACGTAATCGCGGGCGACGGTCGAAGGGTGGGCCACCGGATTTTCGGGGCGCCGGTACCAGACCGCGAACAGCTCGTCGAGGACGAGCCGGCGTCCGCCGTGGCCGAGGGTCCGGACGGTCGAGCCGTCCCCGGAATGGCCGATCTCCAGGGTGGCGGCGGCGGGGAACGACGTGAGGTCGAAGACGGTGACGTCCGCCCCGGCGAGCGACCCAGGACACGTTCGGCGTGCGCGTCTCCGCCGGAGGTCAGTACGAGGATCATCAGCGTGTCCCGGTCAAGGGGGGCGCGACCCAAGGCCGCGCCCCCTGCGACTCGAACTAGTTGCTGTCGCCGGAGGTGTGCGTGTGGCCGCCGTGGATCACGATGACCTGGCTTCGGACGCCGCCGCTCACCTGGAGCAGCTGACCCTCGTCGAGCTCGGCGCCCAGGGCCACGATGTCGTCGAGGCTGGTACGCGTCTTCCCCATGGCCATTTCCGCCCTTGTGTTCCGCACGGGGAGGCGGTTGCGCCCCGTCGTGTGGAACACGGTAGGGAGGAAATGCACAGGGCGTCGTCTGCCGCTTGGGTGATCACCTGTCACCCTGGTGGCGGAGCGGCCTCAGGCGACGGCGAGCCGGATCGCCGTCCACGACACCGGCGGCAGGGTGGCCCGCAGCACGCCCTCGGTGACGTTCGCGTCCTTGGCCGGGCCGGGGACGACGCGGTCGGGGTCGTCCACGGTGTTCGTGGCGTACAGGTCGTCGTCGGCGAGGGTGTACGACTCGGCCACGCGCAGGCCAGGGCGGAAGCCGTCCAGGGCCACGGCCAGGTCGATCGTGTCGGCGAGGTGGCGGTTCACGACGAAGACCGTGACGTCGCCGGTCTCGGCGTCGTGGGTGGCCACGGCGTCGAGGGCGGGCACCTCGCCGAACCGCGCGGTCTCGTAGCTGGGCGCCCGCGTCTCCACGCGCAGCACCTCCCCGCGGGCGAGGCGGGAGGTCAGCGCGAACGGGTGGAAGATCGTCTGCCGCCACGCGGGACCGCCGGGCTCGGAGCGGATCGGGGCGATGACGTTGACCAGCTGCGCCTGGCAGGCGGCGGTCACCCGGTCGCTGTGCCGCAGCAGCGAGATCAGCAGGTTGCCCACCACCACGGCGTCGGCGACGTTGTAGCAGTCCTCGATGACCCGGGGGGCGACCTGCCACTCGGTCTCCTGTGTGGCCTGGTAGGTGCTCTGGTACCAGACGTTCCACTCGTCGAAGGAGATCTTGAGCTTCTTGGGGTTCTTCAGCTTGGCGCCGACGCTGTCGGCGGTGGCGGCGACGCTGTTGATGAAATGGTCCATGTCGACGGCCGAGGCGAGGAAGCTGCCGAGGTCGCCGTCGATCGGCTCGTAGTAGGCGTGCGCGGAGATGTAGTCGACGGCGTCGTAGGTCAGTTCGAGCACCTCCGCCTCCCAGGCGGCGAAGGTCGGCATGGAGGAGCTGGAGCTGCCGCAGGCCACCAGTTCCAGCCACGGCTCGGCGCTGCGCAGCGCCCGCGCCGTCTCCATGGCGAGCCGGCCGTACTCGCGGGCGGTCTTGTGCCCGGTCTGCCAGGGGCCGTCGAGCTCGTTGCCGAGGCAGAACATGGTCACGCCGTACGGCTCCGCCGAGCCGTTGGCCTGCCGCATGAGGGCCAGGCGGGTCCGGTCGGGGTGGTTGAGGTATTCCTGTACGTCCAGGGCCTCCTGCACGCCCCGGGTGCCGAGGTTGACCGCGTACATGACCTCGACGTCGGCCTTGCGCGCCCAGCGCATGAACTCGTCGATGCCGACCTCGTTGGTCTCCAGGCTGTGCCAGGCGAGGTCACGCCGTACGGGCCGGTCCGCGACCGGGCCGACGCCGTCCTCCCAGCGGTAGCCGGAGACGAAGTTGCCGCCGGGGTAGCGGACGAGTGAGACGCCGAGTTCGCGGGTGAGTTCGAGCACGTCGGCGCGGAAGCCATCGGCGTCCGCGGTGGGGTGCGAAGGCTCGTAGATGCCGGTGTAGACGCATCGGCCCATGTGCTCGACGAAGGAACCGAAGGTGCGGCGGGAAACCGGTGCGATGGTGAAGACGGGGTTGAGGGTGATGGTCGCGGAAAGCACAGATCTCCCAGAGATCGAGGGGACTTGATGATGGGTGGCGCCGGTCGGGAGGTTCACTTGAGGCTGCCGACGGCCAGCCCGCCCTGCCAGTACTTCTGGAGGGTGAGGAAGGTGATGATGAGCGGGACGACGGACACCAGCGAGCCGACGATGATCAGGCTCCACAGCGACTGACCGCCGCCGTTGTTCGCGCTGGCCAACTGCGACCACAGGCCGATGCCGACGGTGAGCGGGTACAGCTTCGAGTCCGACAACATGGTCAGCGGCAGGAAGTAGTTGTTCCAGGTGGAGACGATCGACAGCAGCAGCACGGTCACGACCGCCGGACGCATCAGCGGCAGCGCCACCTGGAAGAAGGTGCGCAGTTCGCCGGCGCCGTCGATGTGGGCCGCGTCGAGCAGGTCGTCGGGCACGGACGCCGCGGTGTAGACCCGCATCAGGTAGACGCCGAACGGGCTGAGCAGCGACGGCAGGATGACCGCCCACACCGTGTCGGTCAGCCCGGCGTTGGACATCATGACGAACGTCGGGATCACCAGGGCGGTCAGCGGCACCATGACCGAGCCGAGCACCAGGGCGAAGACGACGTTGCGGCCACGGAACCGGTATTTGGCGAACCCGTATCCGGCCAGCACCGAGATGACCGTCGCGCCGACCCCGCCGGCCAGCGCGTACAGCACCGAGTTGCCCAGCCAGCGCAGGTATTCGCCGTTGTTGAAGGTGAACAGGTCCTGCAGGTTGCCGAACAGGTGGAAGCCGTTGAACCACAGCGCGCCCGAGCCGGAGAACAGGCCTTCGGCGTTCTTGGTGCTGGCGACGATGAGCCACCAGACCGGGACGAGGAAGTAGCAGACCAGGGCCAACATGAGCAGCTTCGCCCAGACGTGGCGGGGACGTCTCCCCGGCCCGGTCGACTGGTGGCGGGGACCGCGCGTGGTGGATGCGGTGCTCACGTGAAGATGCTCCCTCGCTTGCGGGTGAAGAACATAAAGATCGCGACCGCCACGAAGACGACGATTCCCAGTGCGAAGGAGATCGCCGAGGCATAGTTGAACTGTGCGTAGGTGAAGGCCAGGTTGAAGGCGTAGATGTTGGGCGTGAAGTCGGGCGTCACCGAGCCGTTGGCGATCGGGCCGAGAGCCTGGGGTTCGGTGAAGAACTGCAGGGTCCCGATCAGCGAGAAGATCAGGATGAGCGCGAACGCCGACGACACCATCGGGACCTTGATGCGCAGCGCGATCTGCGGGGCGGTGGCGCCGTCGATCCTGGCCGCCTCGTAGATCGAGGGGTCGATGCCCTTCAGCGCGGCGTAGATGATGACCATGTAATAGCCGGACCACTGCCAGGTGACGACGTTGAGCAGGCCGTAGAAGATGTTGCCCTGGCTGAGCAGGAACGGCGCCTGGGTGTTGAACAGCGAGAAGATCTGCTCCAGCGGCCCGAAGCTCGGGCTGTACAGGAAGCCCCACATGAGCGCGCCGATCACCGCGGGCACGGCGTACGGCAGGAAGATCATCAGCCGGGAGAAGCGGGCCAGCCGGCCGGTGATCTCGTCGAACAGGAGCGCCGCCACCAGCGCGACGATCATCTGCAGCGGGATGACCACGAGGCTGAACCGCAGCACCAGCCACAGTCCCTTGAGGAAGGACGGGTCGGTGAACGCGCGGATGTAGTTGTCGATGCCCGCGAAGGAGGTCCCGGTCGCGAGCCCCTTCGTGTAGAGGCTCAGGTAGCCCGCGTAGAGCAGCGGCGCTATCAGGAAGATCAGGAACACGACCAGGAACGGCGAGATGAACAGCCAGCCGAAGGCACCGCGCCGCCCCGGTCGGCGGCCCGGCGGCGCCGAGGCGGATCGGTCCCGCCTGCCGGGGCTCCCGCTGAGCGGTTCGGATGGTGTCGATCGGGTGAGGGCCATAACGGTTTCGCGTCTCCCTTACGGCGTCGTCGCGTCAAGAGCGGGGACCGGACGGCCTCCGGCGGCCGTCCGGTCGGTGGATCACTGAACGATGAAGCCCTGGCTCTTGGCGTACTTGACCATGATTTCCTGCAGCTCGGTCGCCGCCTGGTCGCCGGTCGTCTTGCCGCTGTTGATCTTCACGATCTGCGCCTGGAGCTGGGCGTAGTAGTAGACGGTGAAGGGGCTGTACGTGGCGCCCTGGTAGGCGTTGCCGGCGGGGATGTAGATGTCCTTGTTCGCCGTCTGGCCGTTGAAGAACTCGACCTTGTTGTTGACGAACTCGTCGGACTTCTGCACGCTCTGGTTCAGCGGGAAGATCGTCTGCGTCTTCCAGCCGTCGGTCAGCGACGCGTCGTCGGCGTACAGGCCCATCGCGACCTTGGTCGCGGCCTTCTTGTCGGCGGCCTGTGAGGTCACCGCGAAGGCCGAGCCGCCCCAGTTCACCGAGACGGGCGCGTTGACGTCCCACTGCGGCAGCGGGGCCACGGCGAACTTGCCCTTCGACGCGCCGCTGCCCACGCCGGCCCCGGTCAGGTAGCCGGGCGCCCAGGCCGCGGAGACGTACGTCGCGTACTTGCCGTTGACGACACCGGCGATGTAGTCGGTGGTGAACTGGTCCACGGTGCCGACCAACTTCTTGTTGGCCAGGTCGGCCCAGTAGTTCAGCACGTCCTTGGTGGCCTGGTCATCCAGCTTGATGGTGATGTTCTGCTTGTTCGCCAGGTCGTAGGTGAACGGCTTGGCGCCCTTCTGGATCATCAGGGCGGTCACCACGGCCGGCACGTTGCTGCCGAGGTCGCCGAAGAGCGGGCCGCCCGCGGCCTTCACCTTGGCGGCGGCCTCGGCGTACTCGGCCCAGGTCTTCGGGGGCGTCTTGATCCCGTACTTCTCGAAGACGTCCGTACGGTAGATCATCGCCATCGGGCCGCCGTCGACCGGGATCGCGTAGACGGCGTCGCCCTGCGCGACGTCCTTCCAGGCGCCGGGGCTGAAGTTGGCCTTGACGTCGTTGGCGCCGTAGGCGCTGATGTCGACCAGGGCGTCCTGGATCTCGAAGCCGACCAGCTGGTCGCTCTCCAGCATGATGACGTCGGGCGCGCCCTTCTTCGCGGCGATCGCTGTCTGAAACTTGGCGTACTCCGGGGCGCCCTGGCCGGCGTTCGTCCAGCAGACCTGCACGTCGGTGTGGGCGTTGTTGAAGTTGTCGACGACCTTGGCCATGTTCGGGTACCAGGCCCAGACCGAGACGCGGGGGGCGTCCGCGTGGACGATCTTGTTCGTGCAGTTCGTCGGTTTGGCCTTGGCGGTGGTGCCGCCGCCGCTGTCTCCATCGCCTCCGCAGGCGGCCGCGCCGAAGGCGATGGTCGAAATGGACATCGTGACCATAAAGCGGCGAAGCGCTAGCCTGTTCTCGAAAATCATTGATTACGGCCTTCCTGGGCAGCTTGCGGGCCTGCGATACGCACGACGGTTTCCGCATGCTCGCCTACAGGGCGTACTCGGCCGAGGACAGACCGGAGCATCGTGGCCGTCGATGCCACTGGCGATGTTCGGCTCGGACAGAGCATGCAGCGTCGCGCTTGCGCAATAGATGTCGCGGAGAGGGGGAACTCCCACGCCTGGCAAGGTGTGTTGTATGGTGCAGTTGCAGCGCTGCAAAGGACTATGCACCTACCCTCCGCCTCTCGCAAGAGGCAATGTCGTCGAAATATGATCGTTACCTCGGGTACGGAAGTGCCTGCTAGTTCCAGGGAGGCACCTCGTGCGGGACGCCACGCTCCGTGACGTTGCCGAGCTCGCCGGGGTCTCGCCCCGCACGGTCTCGAACGTGGTCAACGGCTATGCCCACGTGAAACCGGAGACCCGGGAGAAGGTCGAACGGGCCATCGCCGAGCTCGGCTACCGGCCGAACGCGCTCGCCCGCAACCTCGCCAACGGGCGTTCCGGACAGATCGCGGTCGTCGTGCCGTACCTGGACACCCCGTACTTCGCCGAGCTCCTGCAGGCCATCATCCCGGCGGCCGGCAAGGGCGGGTACAACGTGCTCATCGACCAGACCGACGGCGACCGGCAACACGAGGGCGAGCTGATCGGGCGCGGCTCCCGGGGCTTCCTGTTCGACGGCATGATCATCAGCCCGCTCGGCCTGTCCCAGCAGGACCTGACCGTACGCGACCTGTCCTTACCCCTGGTCGTACTCGGCGAACGGGTCTCCGACGGCACGTTCGACCACGTCGGGATCGACGACGTCGCCGCCTCCCAGGACGCCGTCTCCCACCTGATCTCGCTCGGCCGCAGACGCATCGCGGCCATCGGCGACCAGCCGTACGCGACCGGCGAGGCAGCCCAGCGGCGCACCCGCGGGTTCCACAAGGCCCACGCCGCGGCCGGGCTGCCGGTCGACGAGTCACTGATCATCAGGACCACACGGTTCAACCGGGTCAACGGCGCGACCGCGATGGCCGCCCTCCTCGACCGCGAAGACCCGCCCGACGCGGTGTTCTGCTACAGCGACCTGGTCGCCTCCGGCGCCATCTACACCATCCTGGAGCGTGGACTACGGGTGCCCGAGGACATCGCCATCATCGGCTACGACGACATAGAGGACGGCCGCTACAGCCACCCCACGATCAGCACGATCTCCCCCGACAAGACCGCGATCGCCCAGCTGGCGGTGGAGCGGCTGATCATGCGGATCGGCAGCAGCCAGCCGATCCCCGGCGTCGAACTGCTCGCCCAGCACCGGCTGGTCCCCCGCCAAAGCACCCTCGGCCGCGACTAGTGGCTCGTCACCGAACGTTGGTTGGGTAATCGATCTCTGACTGGTGGACCCGTCGGCCCGCTCCCAGGACTTAGCCCTCCTGGGAAGGCGCAGCCATATGAAGCTGGAGAGGCTGGTGACCTCAGAGTGGGGCTGGCATCCTGCCCAGTTGGTTTCCGGGCCTAGGATGACGCGCGATGAATGAGCCTGATGCGGAGAGTCGGCAGTTGCTGGAGGTCCTGCGGGCTGACCCGGAGTCTTGGTCCGGTCTGGGTTTCGTCACCGCCGAGGATGACGCCACCCGAGACGCCAACGCCGAACGTCGTGCGGCGGCGTTGGCTGCGATTCTGTTCGATCCACGGGCCGCTGATCGGGCTTTGCTGAAGTTCCTGCTGCAGCAAGATATTCGGGAGGCGGAAGAGCTCTGGGGTGTGTCCGAGGGGCTGAGACTCGGCATGTTGTTGTTGGCCGAGCATCGCTGCGTGGATGATGCCTGGCTGCAGTGGAGCGCGAAGATCGCTAACGTCGACACGGAGATGGGCCTGGATTTGTGGGCTGTTCTCGCTGGCGGTGTGGTCGCGGTGCGGTCGATGGTGGTGGCAAGTGATCATCCGGAGCGCGACGAACTCCTTGAGCGTCTAACCGAAGAGCCGTATGTCGATGCCACGGATGAGGATGTCGAGCGTTGGTTGCTGGAGCAGCGCACTCGGTATCTCCAGCGGCCCCTCACGTAACTTTGGCCGGGTAACTTGTCCAGCTTCTGATCGGTGAGCTGGCGGCGAAGTTCGTCTTCGGCTGGGCTCGGGCGTTGCGCCAGCGCATGTAGGCACCGATCGCCGCGTTCTGCTCGTCGTGCGTGCGATGATCGGTGCCGTTGAGGGCGTAGTAGCGCAACGCGGCGAATTCGGACTCGATCCAGTTCAGCCAGGAGCCGTAGGTCGGCAGGAACACCAGCTCGATGTCGTTGTCAGCGGCCCAGGCCCGGACCTGGGGCTGTTTGTGCGGTGAGTAGTTATCGGCGATCATGTACAGCTTCTCGCCGGGCCAGCGGGTGCGCAGCGTCTTGAGGAAGGACAAGTACTCGCGCCAGCGCTTGCGTTCGCGGATCCGGTAGTTCAGCTTGCCGGTGGTCAGGTCCAGCGCGGCGATCATGTGCATCACGCCGTTGTGGCGGCTGTATGTGGCCCGTAACCGGGCAGGCGAACCCACCGGCCGCCACTGTTTGCCCTTGCGCGGCATCAGGTTCAGAGGCCCGAACTCATCGACGCAGACGACCCGACCACCAACCGGAGGCTGATCGTATAACTGCAGCACACGCTGCATCTTGGCGATGAAGTGCGGGTCGGTGGATGCCTTCCACGTCGTGGTGGGGGGTTCGCCCCGAAGTGTGGACACGGGTGGTTATGCGGCGAGCAGCACCTTATCGGTGGTTTGCTGCTCGTAGTCGATCGGGCTGAGGTAGCCGAGGGTTGAGTGTCTCCTTCGGGTGTTGTAGCGGGTGATCCACTTGAAGACGGCCAGGCGGGCCTCATGCGCCGAGGACCAGCGCTTGGCGCCCTGCAGCGGCGGGCCACGCGCCGGCTTCTTGACCGGGCCGCGCGCCTTGGCGCCCGCGGTGCCGTCCGCCTGCGCCTGACGCACCCAGTTACGCAGCGTCTCCCGGCTGATCCCCAGGTCCTCGGCCACCGAGGCCAGCGTCCGTCCCGGATCGGATAGATACAACGCGACGGCGTCCGCCTTGAACTCCGGCGGATACGACTTCATCGCCACGTGGAACTCCTTGTCTCCGGATCTCCATCATCCGGTACTCAAGGTGTCCACACATCGGGGGCAGGGCCCGACGTCGACGAATCCGCACTGACCACCGATGCCCTCTGGAAGGCCGTCACCGGCAAGCCCGGCACGGGCTGGGTCGAATCGGTGCACATCGTCGACCGGAGCCAGGCCGCACCCAAAGACCGCAAAAGAACCGCTGCCGACCCTGCGGCCCGTCGCGAACGTCCAGCCAAAGCTGCGCCAGAGCCAGCCACCGACAAGCAACTGAAGTACCTCGCCACCCTGGTCGGCAAGGTAGGGCGCGAGCGATTCGATGCCGCGTTCAACGCCGTGGTCCAAGGAACCGGGATCGCGCCGCGCAGAACTGACGAGAAGACCGGTCAGGCACTGCGGCGGTTGACCAAAGCGGCAGCGCGCAAACTGATCACCGCCCTGGTCGGGCCCTGACGCCTCCCAGAGATCACCAACCCTCCGTACAGCCACAAAGAGTAGCGACAGTTACTCAGCGTTACTTTGCGGCTGGTGACACGGACCCTTGCGACATGAGGTCGCGCGTGGCGAGTGACTGCGTTGAGGGAGGATCGATCATGTCGGGAACGTAGTCCAGGTCAGTGTTCGAGACCTGTCCTCACCCTGACGTGCGTCGCGGGTAACTGCGGGGTGCGGAGCTCAGGGGAAAGCCCAAGGGCCGCCGTCCGTCCGGTGGCCACAGGCGAGAGGAAGGCTGGGAGGGGCGAATGATCGTGAATCCTCGCTGATGCCTCGTTATGTCAACGCTCCGGGACGGAAGGCCAGACCGGCGTGCCAGGGACCAGCCGTTGAGAGACGGCAGGCGGCGGTCGGAGAGGGTCTCCGGCCGTGGGAACACCGCCGTCCCCGGGGTGCAGAGGACGCCCGGCCCCAGCCGTGTCTCGCGCGCGCGGAACATGGAAACCCCGTCGGGGTCCACGACCGGAACAACAACCAGGCGTGGTAGGCCGACCGCAAGGAGAGCTGAACTCCCCGGCGGGAACAGGATGCCCAAGAAGCGAACGCCGGTGGCCGAAAGGCAGCGGGAAACCGAGACGGTTAGAGCCGCTCCTCCAGCGGATGGTCTCGGATAACCGGCCGGATACCGGGCCTGGTGCCCGGCCCGAAAGGGAGCTGACGTGGGCAGGTGAGCCTTTGACGACCAAGCGCCGGATCCGCCGGCACCGAGGGACAAGTTGGACGCCGCATGGTGAACGGACCCGAGGGCCTGCCCCTGGACATGGACGCCGATCGATGGGAACGCATCGACTGGCGCAACCAGGAGGAGCAGGTACGACGGCTGCGGAGCAGAATCTTCAAGGCGGTTCAGGAAGGGGACTGGCCCAAGGCCAGGAACCTGCAGAAGCTGATGCTGCGCAGCCGAGCCAACACGCTCATCAGCGTGCGCCAGGTGACGCAGCGCAATGCTGGCCGCAAGACCGCGGGCATCGACGGGGAGGTCGCGCTGACCTCCGGGGCCAGGGCCGAGGTGGCGATGCGCGTGCACGCCACGATGGGCTCCTGGAACCCGCGCGCGGTCAGGCGGGTGCACATCCCGAAAGCCGGTAACGCGGCGAAGCTGCGCCCGCTCGGCATCCCGGTGGTCATGGACCGGTGTCATCAGGCACGGGTCCGTAACGCGCTGGAACCCGAGTGGGAGGCCCGGTTCGAGCCCCGATCCTATGGGTTCAGACCGGGCCGGAGCTGCCAGGACGCGATCGAATCCATCTTCCAGGCCACTAGTCAGAAGCGGGCGAAACGGCTCTGGGTGCTGGACGCGGACCTGGCGGCGGCATTCGATCACATCGACCACTCCCGACTGCTGGAGGCCATCGGATCCTTCCCCGCCAGGGACATGATCCGGGACTGGCTGAAGTCCGGGGCGTTCGAGGCAGGCAAGGGATTCTCACCCACTGACGAGGGGACACCCCAGGGTGGCGTGATCTCACCGTGCCTGCTGAACATCGCGTTACACGGGTTGGAGGAGGCCGCCGGGGTCCGCTACCGCACCGGCTCACGGGCCGGGGAAACGGTGGCGGGCTGCCCGATCGTGGTCAGATACGCCGACGACATGATCGTGCTCTGCCACAGCCAGCAGCAGGCGCACCAGGTCAAGGCGCGACTTGCCGAGTGGCTGGAGCCCAGGGGTCTGGTCTTCAACGAGGACAAGACCCGCATCGTCCACCTCCGCGAAGGGATGGAGTTTCTGGGCTTCCACATCCGCCGCTACCCCAACGGCAAGACACTGACCATGCCGAGCAGCACGGCGGTCAGGCGGCTGAAGCTGCGGCTGGCGACCGAGACGCGTAGCCTGCGCGGCTCGAATGCCAAGGCGGTCATCGCCCGGCTCGACCCCATCGTGCGGGGCTGGGCCGCCTACTACCGCAGCGTGGTGTCGTCCAGGCCGTTCGCCGCCCTGGACCACTACGTGTGGCAGCTCACCTTCAAGTGGGCCACCTACAACCACCCGAACAAGCCGACGCGCTGGATCGTCGACCGGCATTTCGGCAGGTTCAACAAGTTCAGGAACGACCGGTGGGTGTTCGGCGACCCGGACACGGGCGCCTACCTGCCCAAGTTCACCTGGACCAGCATCGTCCGGCACACCCTCGTCCGGCACACCCTCGTCCTGGGCAGGGCATCCCCCGATGATCCCGCCCTGGCCGAGTACTGGGCCAAACGGCGCACGCGGGTCAAGCCTCCGCTCGATCGGTATACGTTGCGCCTGCTCACCAGGCAGGACGCGCGCTGCCCGCTCTGCGGAGACCACCTGCTGACCGCCGACCAGCCGCCCGAGTCCCCCGATCAATGGACGCGATGGTGGCTGCACGTCGTCCGCCGCGCGATAGCCGCCGACTATCTCGTGCATCACGGGCGACCCGGCTCGCCGGACGGTGACCAGACCCGCCTTGTTCACGCCTCCTGCCACCGGAGCTACCTCGCCCGGCGTCGCAGGAGCCCAGCACAGCGAATCTGAACCGCCCTTCGGGGCTTGCTTGAGCCGTGTGCCGCGATGAGTGGCCCGCACGGTTCTGAGGGGGCCTCGGTGCAGCAATGCACCGGGGCTACCCGGCGAGTGGGGGGCCATCAAGGCGTCCGCGGATGGCGGTCCTGGCCCGCTCGGCGTTCGGGTCGTCGTGCAGCAAGGAGACGGCGTTGGCGGTCTCCAGGAGCACTACGAGCTCGAAGGCGAGCTGGCCGGCGTGGTCGATGGCGCGCGTGACGAAGCGGCTCCAGTCGAGGCCGGCCGCGGCGACGTCGTAAGACGCGCGCCGCACAGGCGTTGCCGCAGTAGCGTCGCCTCGGGTTGGAGCCGCGGGGCAACGGTCTGCCGCAGCTCTCACACCGTCGCCGCGGTCCAATTACACCACGCCGCCGCCCGGCGTCACGGTGTCCACCACGGGACCACGTGCCACCCGTGGTCCGTGGGGCATGTCACCAGCAGCAACGCCACGGACGGCGCCTCCTGGTCAGCGCAGCGGGGCGGTGACGATGAGGTCGCCGCTGGCAGGATCTTGGGCGACGGTGTGCCCAGCCTGGGCCAGCAGGCCTACCAGGCCAGCTGCACAGCCGTGCGCAGTGCTCTGCTCGGCGGTGTCGACCCCGTTCGCACAGCTGGGCATTGCGCTGATGTAATCCGAGGAGCGCCAGCGGACCCCCACCCCACCGTCGACCGCGTACACGCGCAGACCGGCCCGCACGGAGGCGCCGCCCTCCGGGTCGCCCAGGTGGAAGCCGGCTCGGACGAGGTCATCGCGCACAGCGACGATCAGGTCAGGGCCGGACTCGGACATGCCGGCACGTTACCCCGACCAGCCCGGCTCATCCTCACAGGAGCCGCCGGGCTGGCAGAAGCACGCGGGTCGCGGGCCCGTAACCCCTTGCGGACCGGCTGCATCGGCCATTGCTCGCCCTGCCGCCGCAGCTCATGTGGGCCCATCAGCGATCGTCGCGGCGGGTCCAGCTCCCCGCTTAGGCCAGGCCGCGAGCCAGCATGCAACCGATGGTGAACGCTCATCGGGCACCCCTCGCCGGGGCGCCGGCGAGGGGTGCCCGGCGCCGGGCCTGCTCGAACAGCAGGCCCGATGACTCCCATCAGGCGGAGGCGTAGTCGGCCAGGGCGGGCTCCAGCAGGTCGAAGGCTTGGGTGGCTTCGGCGGCGATGGTGTGGGCGATCTGGTCGTTGGGGTGGCCGGCGAGGGTGAGGGTCTGGATGCGGTGAAACAGCACGCGGTGGACGGTGCCCAGCAGGGCGGCGGCGGTCTGCACGGTGATGTCGTCGGACGGGGCGGCGGTGACATCGGCGAGCGCCTGGGCGAGGTGGTGTTCGCGCTGGTCGTGCAGGCCGCGCAGGCAGACGGTCAGCGTGGGGCTGTCGGCGATCATGCGGGCGAACTCCTGGCCGGAGAATCCGGCGACCGGGTCCTGCGCGGC